>CAZWAX010000028.1:0-23647 GCA_964631985.1 uncultured Polyangiaceae bacterium
ATCTCGTCGGGGTCGTAGATCGGCTCCTCGACGGGGATCTGTTTCGACCAGCCGAGCTTCTTCCAGTTCAGCTGGGCGACGATGTCGCGGCCGATGCGAATCGCGTCGCGCTCGTCGACGGCGAGATAGTCCGACACGCCCGACACCCGGCTGTGCATGTCGGCGCCGCCAAGCGTCTCCTCGTCGACGTCCTCGTGGATCGCCATCTTCACGAGCGGCGGCCCGCCGAGGAACACCCGGGCGCCGTTCTTCACCATGACCACGTAGTCGGACATGCCCGGCACGTAGGCGCCGCCGGCGGTCGACGAGCCGAAGACCAGACAGATGGTCGGAATGCGCTCGCGCGAGCGCCGGGTGAGCTCGCGGAAGCCGCGGCCGCCCGGCACGAAGATCGTCGACTGGAACGGCAGGTCCGCGCCCCCGGACTCCGTCAGGTTGATGATCGGCATTCGGTTCTGGGCGCAGATCTCCATGGTGCGCCCGGTCTTGAGGGCGCCGTACGGGTTGATGGACCCGCCCTTGATCGTCGGCTCGTTGGCCGAGATCACGCACTCGACCCCGGACACGACGCCGATGCCGGAGATCATGCTGCCGCCGAGCGCGAACTCGGTGTCCCAGGCGCAGAGGGGCGCGATCTCGAGAAACGGCGAGTCGCGGTCGAGCAGCAGCTCGATTCGCTCGCGCGCCATCAGCTTGCCGCGCTCGACGTGGCGCTTCACGTACTTCGCCCCGCCGCCTTCACGCACGAGCGCCAGCTGCTCGTTCAGGATCTTGATCTGCTCGAGGAACCCTTCGCGGTTCTGGCGATAGGTTTCCGAGCGGGTGTCGACGTTGGTCCGCAGGACTTCCATGGCGCGGGAGTCTTAGCTGGACGTCGCCGGCCTTGCCAGGGCTAGGAGCGGGCGAGACGCGACTGGGAGCTAACCTTGATGTGACAGAAATTTCGCGGTGAAAACCGCTGGCGCTCGCGCCAGAGCACGCCATCCGCGGCCGTGCTCGCCCATCGCAATGCTCACATACCCTGACGGTATGCTCCGCTTGCGACGGGCTGCGCTCGACCACGGCTGACGCACTCTAGCGCGTTTTCCCTCGCGAAACTTCTGTCACATCAAGGCTAACTGCCCACCACTCGCTCGATCACGGCGAGCAGGCGATCCAGATCGACCGGCTTCGGCAGATAGTCGGCGACGTGCAGCGACTTGGCGCGCGTCACCTGGCCGTACGCCGACACCACCACGACCGGGATCCGGGCGAGCGTCTCGGACTTCAGCTGCTCGGCCCGGAACTGGATGCCGTCCATCTCGGGCATCATGAGGTCGAGGAGGATCATGCACGGCCGCGGCCCGCCCCCCAGCCGCTCGAGGGCTTCGATGCCGCTCTCCGCGGTCACGACCGCGTAGCCTTCACTCTCGAGCGCGACGGTGATCGCCTCGCGCTGATCGGGATCATCCTCCACCACCATCACGGGCGCCGCCGGGCGCTCGCGCTTCCCGCCGCCGATCTCTCCTGGCATGGGGTCGTGATAGCCGCACGCGACGGCGGAGCCAACTCTCCGCGGGTGCCGCCCGACGAAAAATCTGCCGGGCCGACGGCGGCGAGGATCCGTGTTGCGTTTTCGATCCCTCCGCGGCAAGTTCGGGCCGTTTTCGACCGCCGTCGGTCCCGCCAACCTCGTCACCGTCAGGAGACTGCCGCCATGATCCTCGATCGATTCAAAATGCACGGGAAGGTTGCGATCGTCACCGGCGCCAGCGCCGGCATCGGCCAGGCGAGCGCCCTCGGCCTCGCCGAGGCGGGCGCCAACGTCGTCATGGCCGCGCGCACGGCCGACAAGCTGGACGCCGCCGCCGCCGGCGTGCGGAGGCTCGGCGTCGAGGCGCTCGCCGTGCCCACCGACGTCAACGACACGGCCCAGCTCACGCGTCTGGTCGACGCGGCCATGACGCAGTTCGGCCGGATCGACGTGCTGATCAACAACGCCGGGGGCACCGCGCCGACGCCGGCCCTGCATCAGAGCCTGAAGGACTTCGAGGCCGCGTTCCACTTCAACGTCGGCACCGCCTTCGAGCTCTCGAAGCTCTGCGCCCCGCACATGGCGGCGAAGGACGGCGGTGCGATCGTGAACATCTCGAGCGCGATGTCGTACATGGTCGACCCGGGGTTCGTCGCTTACGGGACCGCGAAGGCGGCGTTGTCCCACCTGACCCGCCTCCTCGCCTGCGAATGGGCGCCGCGCATCCGGGTGAACGCGCTCGCGGTGGGAGCCACCGAGACCGAGTCGCTCGGCATGTTCCTGACCGCAATGCCCGAGATCCGCCAGACCATGATCGACATGACCCCGATGGGGCGGCTCGGCACCTCCGAGGACATCGCGCTCGCCGTGCTCTATCTGGCCTCGCCGGCGGGCGGCTGGGTCACCGGCAAGGTCTTCGAGGTCGACGGCGGCACCGTCGCCTCCAATTGGCCGATCAAGATGGCGAGCGGCCTCTGACCATGCCGCCCAAGAAGGAGCCCCAGATGACCTATCGCGTCGTGCAATGGAGCACCGGCAATGTCGGCAAGCTCGCCCTCCACGGCATCATCTCGCATCCCGACCTCGAGCTGGTCGGCCTCTGGGTCCACAGTCCCGGCAAGGTCGGCCGCGACGCCGGCGAGCTGGTGGGCTTGCCGCCGACCGGCGTGAAGGCGACCAACGACGTCGACGCGCTCCTGGCCCTCGAGCCCGACTGCGTTTCGTACACCGCGACCGGCGACATGCGGCCGTCGGAGGCGATCGACGACATGTGTCGGATCCTCGCCTCGGGGGCGAACGTCGTCGCGACGTCGGTCGTGCCGCTGGTGTTTCCGCCGGCCGCCGACGAAAGCGTCGTCGCCCGTCTGCAAGAGGCCTGTGATCAGGGCGGCACCACCTGCTTCACCTCCGGCATCGATCCCGGCTTCGCCAACGACACGCTGCCGCTCGTGCTCTCCGGCGTCTGCGAGCGCATCGACCAGCTGCGCGTCATGGAGATCGTCAACTACGCCACCTACAACCAGCCGCAGGTGCTGTTCGAGACGATGGGCTTCGCGAAGCCGCTCGACCATCAGCCGATCCTCCTGATCCCCGGCATCCTGACCCTCGCCTGGGGCAGCGTGGTGAAGCAGCTGGCCGCCGGGCTCGGCGTCGAGCTCGAGGAGATCCGCGAGACCCACGTGAAGGTGCCCGCGCCCGAGGCCTTCGACATCCCCCCCGGCCACGTGCCGAAAGGCACCATGGCCGGTCTCCGCTTCGAGGTGCAGGGCATCGTGAAGGGCCGCCCGGCGATCGTGCTCGAGCACGTCACCCGCCTCCGCGACGACATCGCCCCCGACTGGCCGAAGCCCCTTCAGGGCTCGGGCTGCTATCGCGTCGTGATCGAAGGCAACCCGTCGACCCTCTGCGAGCTGCTGATGCACGGTGAGGACGGCGACCACAACACGGGCAACCTGGTGGCGACCGCGCTCCGCATCCTGAACGCGATCCCCGCCGTCTGCGCCGCCAAGCCGGGGCTGCTCTCGGCGCTCGATCTGCCGCTCATCACCGGGCGTCACCTGCTGCGCTGACCCTGAACCATCCGCGGCCTTGGCGCCGAACGGTGCGCTCGACTATAGCTCGGGGATGCCCGTGTGGAGCGGGACATCCAGTGTACATCTGCGGGAGGGTCGACTCATGAGGATTTCGGGACGAGTAGTGCTGGTAGTCGCGTGCGCCGTGTTGTCGGGCGCGGGCATGGTGACGGGCGCCTTCGCGCAGACCTGTGGCGACGCCGACGCGAGCGGCAGCGTGACGGTGACGGACGGGGTGCAGGTGCTGCGCAGCGCCGCCGGGCTCTCGTCCACCTGCACCACGAACGGGTCGAGCTGCGACGTCGACGGCAGCGGCACCGCCACGGTCTCCGACGGCGTGAACGTGCTGCGCAAGGCGGCGGGCATCACCATCACGGAGAATTGCCCCGGCGGCGGCGACGGCACGGCCGACGTGGCCGAAGTCACCGACGTCGTCGTTCCGTTCCTGACCTTCGGGCTCCGAGAGGTTCCCAACGTCAGCCTGACCAGCGCCGACGTCCAGGCCGCGGGTGGCACCGAGGACTGCGAGGACGGCGGGTCGCGCACGACCGACCAGTCGGGCGTCACGGTCACGGTGACCTTCACCGACTGCGCCGTGAGCGAGGCAGGGCTTGGGAGCTTCGAGCTCGACGGCACGATCCAGGTGCAACTCGGCCTGACCAGCACCGTGACGTTCGACCTCAAAGTCACGGATCTCGCCAGCACCGAGCTCGTCGATTTCCACGGCAGCCTCACCGGTCAGCCGCGTCTCGGCGGCGGCTTCGTCGTCGACGGCGGCCCCATCAGCGTGCTCGGTCCGAACGAAGGCCCGGAAATCTTCCAACTGACCTTCAACGACCTGACGGTGGACGGGGACGGCCAGATCGAGTCGGGCTCCGTCGAGGCCGAGGACACGAGTGACAGCTTCGAGCTCAAGACCGCCGAGCTCGAGGTCGAGGACGGCAGCACCACGGCGACGGTCCACGTCGTCCGCGACGACGACACCGAGCAGGACTACACCCTCAACCTCGAGACCGGCGACCTCACGCCTGTGAATTAGTGTGACAAGGGATCACCGCTCGGCCGCGCGCTGCGGGCGCGGCCGGCGGGAGCAACGGCGGCGGCGTGACGTGTGCCACCGCCGTTGCTAGGCTCGCCCTTCCATGGCCATCTACGTCGCCCGTCACGGCGAGACCGAGCTGAACGCCGCTCGCGTCATCCAGATGCCGACCACGCCGCTCTCCGAGCGCGGCCGGCTTCAGGCGTCACGTCTGGCCGAGCGGCTCGCCCCGCTCGGCATCGTCCGCATCCTGACGAGTGACTTCCTCCGCGCGATCGAAACCGCTACCGCGATCGCCGACCGTTGCGGGGCGCCGATCGTCGTCGACCCGCTGCTCCGCGAGCGCGACTTCGGCGACATCCGCGGCACGCCCTACAACGAGCTCGGCCGCGATCCCTTCGGGCCCGACTACCACCCACCGAACGGCGAGAGCTGGGCCATGTTTCACGAGCGCGTCGCCGAGGCCTGGGATCTGGTCGCCCGCGTGGCCGCGGACACGCCCGGGAATCTCGCGGTCGTGACCCACGGGCTCGTCTGCGGCGCGCTCGTCGAGCGGCACCTGGCCCTCGACGCCGGCACCGCGATCCCGAGCCTCTGGCGCAACACCGCCCTCACCGAGATCGACGCGTCGCCCCCCTGGTCGGTGCGGACACTCGCCTGCGCGTCGCACCTCGACGGTGACGAGCCGCCCCCGGGCGCCGCGGCGTAGCGCACCAGGGGATCTCTCGGCTCGCTGGCGGCTCGGCCCCGCGCCAGGCGCGCGGGAATTCGTCGGCCCCTACTCGGTCACGACGCGGCTTTCGCCAGGCTGGTGCGACGAACCGGCATCGCCTTGATGCCGTTGATGAAGTTGGAGCGCAGACGGCGGACCGGACCGGCGAGCTCGAGATCGGGGAGGCGGCGCAGCATCTCCTCGAAGATCAACCGGATCTCGAGGCGCGCCAGGTTGGCGCCGAGGCAGAAGTGCTCTCCGATGCCGAACGCGAGGTGCTCGTTCGGGGAACGGCTCACGTCGAACGTCTGGGGGTTCACGAACACGCGCTCGTCGTTGTTGGCCGACGGATAGAAGATGACGACCTTGTCGCCCTCGCGAATCGTCTGCCCGTGCATCTCGACGTCGCGAGTCGCGGTCCGGCGGAAATGGATGAGCGGGCTCACCCAGCGCAGGAGCTCCTCGATCGTGCTCGGGAGAAGCGACGGATCGGCGAGCACGCGCGCCCGCTCGTCGGGGTGCTCGATCAGCGCGCGCATACCGCCCGAGATCAGGTTCCGCGTCGTCTCGTTGCCCGCGACGGCGAGGAGGAGAAAGAACGAGTCGAACTCCATCTCACTCAGGCGGTCGCCGTCGACCTCGGCCTCCATCAGCACGCTCACCAGATCGCCGAGCGGGTGCTCGCGCCGTTCGTTGGCAAGCTGGTTCGCATAGGCCCACATCTGCGCGGAGGCGATTTTCCCCGTCTCCATCGACGTGTGGTACTCGGGATCATCGAAGCCGACCAGGCTGTTGCTCCATTCGAAGACCTTGTGACGATCCGCGGCCGGCACGCCCAGGAGCTCGGCGATCACGAGCAGGGGCAGCTCGGCGGCGATCTCGGTCACGAAGTCGAACGACGCGCGCTGCACCACGTCGTCGATCAGATCACGGCAGATCTCGCGCACGTGCGGCTCGAGCTGCGTCACCATGCGGGCCGTGAATCCGGTGCTCACCAGACGCCGGAACTTGTTGTGCTTCGGCGGGTCCATGTTGAGCATGAGGAGCCGGAGCATCGACATGTCCTCTTCGCTGACGTCGAAGATGTTCGTGCCGCCGCGCGCCGACGAGAACGTGATCGGGTCCTTCGAGACCGCCATCAAGTCGGCGTAACGCGTGACGCACCAGAACCCCCGCCCCGCCTTCTCCGGCTGCCAGTACACCGGGGCCTCGGTGCGCAAGCGCTGGAACGCGGCCAGGGGAATGCCTTCGACGAACGTATCGGGATCGGACAGATCGACGTCGAGCTTCATGACGGGGAGCTCCTCTCGAGAATCACTGCGTCGTCGAACGTCGCGCTCCAGCGTCCGAACCACGTCGTGCTGAGCGCCCGGCGCGGGAAGCCGAGCATGCGCAGCTCGTCGGCGAGGGGATGGGATCCGAGCTCCACCGTTGCCCCGCCCATCCGGAACCCGACCTCGCCGGAGCGCATCCGGGACGGGGTCTTGAAGAGCATGCCGTCGCGCCAGGCGTAGGCGTCCTGCGGGATCTCGGCGAGCGTACGCGTACCGCCACGGCGGGCGCCGAGCGTCAGCACGTGGTGCCCTTCGGACTCGAGCCGACAGCTGCGCTGATCGCCGACGTCGGTGAACGTGATCGTGTCGACGGTCTTCGGGAAGCCCCAGATGTCGCGGCCGGCATCGCGCGAGAAGCTGGTCGTGACCGGCAGGCGGTGGACGTAGGCGCCGAGCGAGCCGTCGCGCGAGGCCGTCACGAGCCCGACCAGCGGCCACGGTCGGCTCGCGCCGTAGGTCACCAGAAAGTTGACGCCGACCTCGTTGTAGGTACCGAGGTCGTTGTCCTTGTACTCGATCGCGGCGAGCACGCAGATCGCCCACCCGGGGAACCACTCGGCCGGGTGCAGTCGGGGCGTCGGCAACAGCGCGCGCACCAGCTCCGACCGCACCGGAAACATCGCCGACATCGCGGCGGCATCGCGGACGACGACCGGGATGCGAACCGCACGACCCTGAATGATGTGCGTCAGCGGTGCCGGTGCGGTCGCGGGTGCGCCGTGGGTTCCCATCGGGCGCGAAGTAGAACGTGTTTCAGTTTTGGAAGCAAGCGCCGCGCAGGGTCGTGAGTCAGCTCGCGTCATGCGTCAGAGGGCGCGGACGGCGTGGGGGCAGCTGCGAACCGGCCCACCCCCACGCGCCGTGGGCTGCTTACACCTGTCCGAAGGCTGGGCCGGCCAGCATGCCGCCGTCGACGAGCAGCTCGGCGCCGGTGCAGTACGACGACTCGTCCGACGCGAGGAACACCGCTGCGCGCGCCACCTCGTCGGGACGGCCGATCCGCGGAATCGGCAGCCCCGAGAAGTACGACGACGTGTCGACGGCGCCGAAGTCGTCGCCGCGGCCCATGGAGGTGTCGATGCCGCCCGGGCAGATGACGTTTACGCGAATCTTGAGCGGACCCAGCTCGATGGCCGCCGTCTTGGTCATGCCGCGGATCGCGAACTTGCTCGACACGTAGGCCGAGAGCCCAGCGGTCCCCTGCAGGCCGCAGGTCGACGAGATGTTCACGATGGCGCCGCCACCCTTGGCAGACATGCCCGGAATCACCGCCTGCATGCCGAGCAGACAGCCGAACTGGTTCACCTCGATGACCCGCCGGTACTGGTCGAGCGTCATGGTCACGATCGGCGCAATCAGCAGGATGCCGGCGTTGTTGACCAGGACGTCCGGAGCGCCGAAGCGCTCGGTCGCCGCCGCCACGACCGCGCGCCAGCTGTCCTCGCTGCTGACGTCGTGATGCCAATAGAGCGCCGGCGCTCCGATGTCGGCCGCGACCTGCTCGCCCTCGGCGTCGAGCACGTCGCCGAGCACGACCTTGGCTCCCTCGGCCGCGAAGAGGCGGGCCTCGGCCGCGCCCTGCCCCCGCGCCGCGCCCGTGATCAACGCCACCTTGCCGTCGAGCCGTCCCATCGCGCTCAGCGCGCTTTCGCGGGGAAGAGCCGGATCTGATCGGGCCCGAGGAAGGTGCCGGTGCCGTACTGGCTCTCGAAACGCAACGTCTGGATGCGCCAGCCCGCAGCGGTCCGCGTCCAGGTGTGGGCATACGTCCCGTAGAGGATGGCGTCGCTCTCGCTGCCGTCCTTCCGCTGCTGCACGTGCGTCGCGATCACGGGCACGCGCGTGCGTGCGCCGTTGCCGTCGACATCGATCACCGGCAGGCCCAGGTGGTGCTGGGTCATCCGGAAGATCGTCATCGCGCGCCCGAGCCAGGCCGCGAGCTCCCCGGCCTTCAGCACCGCACCGCCTTCGACGGAGTAGTCGATCGTGGCGTCGGGCGCGAAGAGGGCGGCGACGCTCGCGAAGTCGCGCTCGTCGACGCCACGGGTATAGCGTGCGAGCGCCTGCATGATGGCCTCGTGATCAGTCATGGCCGCCCGCTTACGAGGCCCGCTCCTGCATTGTCAAGCAAGGATACGCGCGGCGCGCGATTGGCGCTGCGACGCGTCGACGGTTGACCACGCGCCTGCCACGGTGCACTCTCCCCGCCAACCAACGGAGGAATGCCATGCGCATCGTCGTCGATCACGATCTCTGTGAAGGCAACGCCGTCTGCGTTCGGGTGGCGCCCGAAATCTTCGCCGTCGGCGACGACGATCAAGCGCGCGTGCTGATCGACGATCCCCCGGCGTCGCAGCGTGCCAACATCGAAGCCGCAGTCGCGCGCTGCCCGCGCCAGGCCCTCGCCCTCCGCGACGACTGACCATCACATACCCCCGGAAGGAGCCATCATGCGGCGAGCCATGGGAATGCTGGTGAGCGCGGCGATCGCGGCAACCGCGATCGTAGGGTGCGTCGTCGATCCCTACTACAACGATCGCTACGATGGCCGGTACAATCGCCCGTTCGATCACGACTACTACCGACCGGCGCCGAAGCATCGGAACGACCATGATCGCGATCACGATCGCGGCGACTACAAGCTCCCGACCATCGTCTGCGCCAGTCAGAACGGCCGCCCGAATCGTTGCCACACCGACTTCGACATCCAACGCGCCGAGGTCGACAAACGCTACTCGGGATCGCCCTGCCAGTACGGACGCAGTTGGGGCTACGACCGGAACGAGATCTGGGTCGACCACGGGTGCCGCGCGCGGTTCGTGCTGACCCCGGCCGGCCGGTGGCGTTAGCCGACCGTTCTACCCCCGTGTCGGGGTGATGCCGCCGGGGTGGAGCTTCGGGCAGGCGACGCCGATTCTGCGGAAGATTTCCCACATCCAGAAGAGCGCAGGGTGGAAGAGGGGTTTCCCGCTCGTCATGAACGCGCAGCTGACCTCGCGTTCGGGGTCGGCCCAGGCGACGACGTTGGTGAGGCCGAGGTGACCAAAGGCGTGACTCGTGTCGGGCCCGTAGAAGCTCAGGTAGTCGCCGCCGAGCATGAACCCGACCCCGTAGCGGAGCGGGAACCCCAGCGTGAAGTCGAACTCCAGATAGCTCTGCTCGCCGGTCGCGCGACGCACGGTGCGCGCGTCGAAGACGCGGGCCCCGTCGAGCGTGCCGCCGCGGAGCAGCAGCTCGTAGAAGCGGCAAAGCTCGTCCGCGGTCGCGACCATGCTGGCGGCGGGGATGATCCCGGTCAGGAAGCGCGAGTCGTTGGAAAGCTCGACGGCGCGCTCGAAATCCACGCCTAGCGTCCGCCGTAGGATCATCGACATCGGCGGCAGCACCGGAAAGCCGGTGAAGTAGTTGAGCGCGACGTGCGGCAGGTCGGTCTCTTCGAGACCGTAGCGCATCCAGCGGAGGCCGAGCGGCCGGCGGACGGCCTCGTCCTGCAGCGCCCGGATGCTGCCGCCGGTCAGGCGCCGGACGATCTCGCCGAGAATGAAACCGCCGGTGATGGCATGGTAGGCGAGCTGGCGTCCGGGCCGCGAGATCAGCGGCATGGTCCCGAGGACGTGAATGATGCGGTCGGGATCGACGAGCAGGTCGAGGTCCATGGCCTCGGGCGGCGGGCTCGGCAAACCGGCCCGGTGCGCCAGCACGTGCCGGACCGTGATCCAGCGTTTACTCTCGACGCCGAACTCGGGAATGTACTCGCAGACCGGGTCGTCGAGGCGCAGCAGGTTCCGCTCGTCGAGGAGGTGCACGATCATCGCCGTCACCGCTTTGGTGGCGGACATCATGCCGAACGGCGTGTCGGGTGTGGCAAGCAGCTTCGGACCGTCGGGCCGGTCGTACGGCCCGTTGCCGTGCGAGTGGCCGATGGCGCGATCGAGCAGCACCCGACCGCGATGCCGCACGCAAAGCGCCATCGCCGGGTGGATGCCGCTCTGGTAGAGCCGCTCCGCCGCTTCCCAGATGCGGTCGACCGCCGCCGGATCGACGCCGATCTCGCGCGGCGACACCTCGACGCCGGGACGCACCGTCGTGACGGCATCGAGGTCGGCGGGGACACGGCAGCGGGTGACGACGGAGCACAGCACCGAGCGAGGATCGTAGCCCGGATCGCCCGCGCGCGCAGGGTCAATTCGACGTCGCCCCCGTGCGCGCGACCGCTCCGCGGTCGATGCTCCGATGGGCCAACGCCCGCGGAGTGAATCCGCGGGCGTCGACGTCGCCCCCGTGCGCGCGACCGCTCCGCGGTCGATGCTCCGATGGGCCAACGCCCGCGGTGCGGGTTGCAGCTCGAATTAGAACATGTTCTACTTCCGCCGCTTTGATCGTCGGCCCGGCGCGCGCGGGTCGCCGGTGCCGCCCCACCGCGCGCTACTCGTCGATCGGAGGGTTCCCCGCATGCGCCTCGGCTTGATGCTCGGCTATTGGATGCCCGACCCGTGGGACCCGACGGAGCTCGTGCTCGAGGCCGAGCGCCTTGGCTACGACTCGGCGTGGACTGCCGAAGCCTACGGCTCCGACGTGTTCTCGCCGCTCTGTTGGATCGGCGCCAAGACCAGCAAGATCAAGCTCGGCACCGGCATCATGCAGATGGCCGCCCGGACGCCCGCGTGCGTCGCGATGACGGCCGCGACCATCGACCATCTGACCAACGGCCGGTTGATCCTCGGTGTCGGCGTATCGGGACCGCAGGTCGTCGAGGGCTGGTACGGCCAGCCGTTCCCGAAGCCGATGGGCCGAACCCGCGAGTTCTTCGACCTCGTGCGAACGATGCTGCGGCGTGAAGGCCCGGTGAGCTTCCAGGGCGAGCACTACCAGCTGCCGCTCGACGGCGGCGCGCACCTCGGGAAGCCGCTCAAGCTGATCATCCGGCCGCGTCGCGCCGACATCCCGATCTATCTCGGCGCCGAGGGCCCGCAGAACGTGAAGATGGCGACGGAGATCGCCGACGGTTGGCTGCCGCTCTTCTACTCGCCCTTCCGCCCGGAGGTCTACGCCGATTCCCTCAAGAACCTGAAACCCGGCTTCGACATCGCCTGCCCGGTCACCGTCGTGATCGGGGACGACCTCGAGTCCGCGCTCATCCCGATCAAATGGGCGCTCGCGTTCTACATCGGCGGCATGGGCGCCGCGTCGAAGAACTTCCACCTGAACCTGATCGCGCGGCTCGGCTTCGAGGGCGAGGCCAAGACGGTCCAGAAGCTCTTCCTCGAGGGCAAACGGGCCGAGGCCGCCGCCGCCGTCCCCGACAAGCTGGCCGACGAGATCTCGCTCGCCGGACCGCCCGCGCGCATCCGCGACCGCCTGCAAGCGTGGCGCGACAGTCCCGTCACCACGATCCTCGCCGGCACGCGCGACGCCACCACGCTCCGCTTGCTCGCCGAAGCCGCGCTGTGGCCGTACTCCACGAAAGGATCTCCACGCTCATGAGTGAACTCGGATTCTGGAAGCTCGCGACCGCGCATCCCGAGCACGTCGCGCTGGTCACGCCCGAGGGCGAGCGCATCAAGGCCGGCGATCTGCTGGCTCGCTCGAATCAGCTCGTCCACGGCCTCCGCAAGCTCGGTCTGCAGCAAGGCGACGTCGTCGCGACCCTGCTTCCGAACGGCGGGCCGATGATCGAGCTCTATCTCGCCGCGACGCAGGCGGGCCTCTATCTCGTGCCGATCAACCACCACCTGGCCGGTCCCGAGATCGCCTACATCCTCGCCGACTCGGCCGCGAAGGCGTTCGTCGCCGACGGCCGCTTCGCCGACATCGCGCAGGCCGGCGCGACGGAGGCCAAGACCCCGCCGTCCGCCTGCTTCGCGGTCGGCACCATCCCCGGCTTTCAGCCGTACGCCGCGCTCACCGACGGCATGCCGACGAGCGCCCCGGACGACCGCGCCGCCGGCCAGGTGATGAACTACACCTCGGGCACTACCGGCCGGCCGAAGGGCGTTCGCCGCTCGCTCATGCCGTTCGACCCCGACACCGTCGGATCGATGTTCGCGATGTTCCTCGCCATGTTCGGGATCACGCCGCAGGACGGCGGCGTGCATCTGATCGGGTCGCCGCTGTACCACACGGCCGTGCTCGTGTTCGCGGGCTGCTCGCTGCACTTCGGCCATACGCTCGCGCTGATGGACAAGTGGACGCCCGAGGACGCCCTCAAGGTGATCGAGCGCGATCGGGTCACGACGACCCACATGGTGCCGACGCAGTTCCACCGCCTGCTGGCGCTCCCCGACGCGGTGAAGACGAAGTACGACATGTCGTCGCTCCGCCACGTCGTACACGCGGCGGCGCCCTGCCCCGTCGACGTGAAGCGCCGCATGATCGAGTGGTGGGGCCCGACGATCTTCGAGTACTACGCGGCCAGTGAAGGCGGCGGCACGCTCGTCACGCCGAGCGAGTGGCTCGAGCGTCCCGGCACGGTCGGCAAGGCCTGGCCGAGCTCCGAGATCCGCATCCTCGACGACGCCGGCGGCGAGATCGCGACCGGCACGCCCGGCACCGTCTACATGAAGCTCGGCGTCCAGGATTTCGAGTACCACGGCGACAAGAAGAAGACCGACGCCAACCGCCGTGACGGCTTCTTCACCGTCGGCGACGTCGGCTATCTCGACGATGCGGGCTACTTGTTCCTCTGCGACCGCAAGATCGACATGATCATCTCGGGCGGCGCCAACATCTACCCGAGCGAGATCGAGTCGTGCCTGCTCTCGCACCCGAAGGTGGGCGACGCCGCCGTCTTCGGCATCCCCGACGAGGACTGGGGCGAGAGCGTGAAGGCGGTGATCGAGCCCGCCGCCGGCGTGACGCCGAACGCCGCGCTCGCCGACGAGATCGTCGCGTTCTGTCTGGAGCGCATCGCCAAGTTCAAGGTGCCAAAGTCGATCGACTTCATGCCCGAGCTGCCGCGCGACCCGAACGGCAAGCTCTACAAGCGGAAGCTCCGCGACCCGTATTGGGTGGGCAGAGAGCGTGCGATCTAAGGGCGCGAGGGGCGCGAGTTGATCTCGCGACCCGAGGCGCGCAGCGGCAGACAGAGCATCGGGCGCGCAGCGCCCGGGGCCGAAATGCTAAAGATCGGACTGAACCTTCCCGTGATGGCGCCCGGTCTCGACCGGGAGCTGCTCTACGCGTGGTGTCGCGGCATCGACGAGGGACCGTTCTCGAGCCTCGCCGTCGGCGAGCGCATCAACTTCCCGAATCCGGAGATCACGGTCACGTTGTCGGCGGCCGCGGCGTGGACCTCGCGCGTGCCGCTCTTCTACAACGTGCTCGTCCTGCCGATGCATCCCGCCGCGCGCGCGGCCAAGCAGATCGCGACGCTCGACATGCTCTCGAACGGACGCGTCGTCCTCGGCGTCGGCGTCGGCGCGCGCCAGGACGACTACGCCGCGGTCGGGGCACCGTGGGCGGGACGGCTCGCCACGCTCGAGCGCCAGGTGGTCCGCATGCGCGAGCTCTGGGCGGGGGCGTACGCCGACGGCGCCGACGCGCCGATCGAGCCCACGTGCGTCCAGCCCGGCGGTCCCAAGGTCTTGATGGGCGCCCTCTTCCCGCGCGCCATCACGCGCGCCGCCTACTTCGCGGACGGCATCCTCGGCTTCTCGTTCACGCTCGCGCGCGAGGAGCTCGACTACGCTTTCGATGGCGCACGCGCGGCGTGGAGGGCGGCCGGGCGCACCGAGCCGCCGCGGCTCGTCACCGGCTGCTGGTTCGCGCTCGGCCCCGGCGGACGAGCGCAGATGGATGCGTACCTCGGACGGTATCTGAGCTTCCTCGGCCCGAGCGCGGCGGGCCTGATCCCGCTCGTCCCGACCGTCGACGCGCAGGGCCTCCGCGACGCGGTCGCGCGCGCCCGCGACGCCGGCGCCGACGAGATCGTGCTCGCGCCCACCACGCTCGACCCCACCGAGATCAAGCGGGTCGAGGATCTCCTGTTCTGAGGCGAGCCGATGCCCCGGTCAGGACGGGTCCGCCAACACGTAGGCGCTCATCGGCAGGGTCTCGAAGCGCGCGAAGTCGATGAAGCGCTCGCAGCTCGCGGTCATGCGGCGCTGCTGGGCGGCGAGCTCGGCCGGCGTGCTCGCGGCGTAGAAGCACATCGGATCGGTCGCGGCCTCGGCGGGAAACGCCTCCTCCACGATCGCCGTCCAGGGTGGGGCGTCGGGTGTGACGGCGCGGACCAGGACGTTCTGCACATAGAGGAAGGTGCGCTGGGTCGCGATGGCGATCGCCGTGTGCTCGCCCTGCCAACGATCCAGCCAGGTCGCGTAGTCGAGCGGCGCGGGCTTCTCGAGAAAGGCGACGGTGTAGAGCCCCGGCAGACGCTCGCCGAGCCCCACCGGGTGGGTCGTGTTCGGGAGCGGCACCGATTCGAGGGTGAGCCAGCCGGCGAGCCCCGTCATGACGGCGCCGAGCTCGGCCTCGAGCGGGGCCCGGTGCACGGCCGAGTCGACCCACACGCCGACGACCGCCGTCGGATCCCATTGCGCAATGCGCAGGCCCGGCACCGCCTGGTCGTCGGCGAGCAGCACCGTCACACCCCGCGCGCCGCGCTCGAGCAACCGCGCCGCGACTGGACCGAGAAGGGACGCCCGGAAATCGCCGAGCGTGACGCCGTCCGGCTTCCATCCGACGTACACGATCTTTTCCACGCTGCTCCTATAGGCCACGGGAGTCCCGCATGACCACGCCCTCGGAGGTTCTCGCGTCGGAAGTCCGCGACGCCCACGCCGTACGCCACTGGGATCGCGAATCCGACGTGGTCGTGGTCGGGCTCGGCTGTGCCGGCGCGTGCGCCGCGATCGAAGCGGCCGAGGCCGGCGCCGAGACGCTCGTGCTCGAGCGCGCCGGAGGTGGCGGCGGCACCTCGGCCCTGGCCGGCGGCCTGATCTACATGGGCGGCGGCACGCCCGTGCAGGAAGCATGCGGCTACCACGACACCGCCGAGGGCATGTTCACGTTCCTCATGGCCGCGTGCGGTCCGGCGCCCGATGAGGCCAAGGTGCGCGTCTTCTGCGAGGAGAGCGTCGCCCATTTCCACTGGTTCGAGTCCCACGGGGTCCCGTTCAAGCGCAGCTTCTACCCCGAGCCGTCGATGGAAGCGCCGACCGAGGATTGCCTGGTGTTCTCGGGCGGCGAGGACGCCTACCCGTTCGACGCGCTGACGCCGGCCGTGCCGCGCGCCCACAAGCCCCAGGTCCCGAACGCGGCCGGCGGGTTTCTGATGCAACGTCTGATTGCCGCGACCGAGCGTAGCGGTGCCGCGATCCTCACCGATGCCCGCGCCGACACCTTGGTGGTCGAGCGTGACGGCCGCGTCGCCGGCGTCGTCGTCCGCCACGACGGCCGCGAGCTGCTCGTGCGGGCCCGGCGCGGCGTCGTGCTCGCGGCCGGCGGCTTCGTCCAGAACGACGCGATGCTGCGGCGGCACAGCCCGCTGCTCCAGCGGTGCAACTACCGTCTCGGTGTCGACGGCGACGACGGCCGCGCCATTCGGATGGCGATGGGCGCGGGTGCCGACCTCTCCCGCATGCATGCCGGCGAGGTCGCCGTCCCGATCACGCCGCCGCGCCGCCTGATCCGCGGCATCCTCGTCACCACCGCCGGCCAGCGCTTCATCAACGAGGACGCCTATTACGGCCGTGTCGGCCAGGAGGGCCTCTTCCGTCACGGCGGCCGCATGTTCCTGATCGTCGACACCGCGATCTACGAGCGGAACCTCGCGGGCTTCGAAGCCCACTTCGTGGAGGAGAGCGTCGCCGATCTCGAGCGCGTCGCCGGGTTCCCCGACGGCAGCCTGCAGCGCACGGTCGAGCTCTACAATCGGCACGCCGCGAACGGCGTCGACCCGCTCTTCCACAAGCACCGCCAGTTCCTGCAGCCGCTCACGCAGGCGCCCTTCGCCGCCATCGATTGCAGCACCGACAAGGTGATCTGGGCGACGTTCACCCTCGGCGGCCTCCGCACGGCCCCGTCGAGCGCGGTGCTTCGACCGGACGGCCAGGAGATCCCCGGCCTCTTCGCCGCCGGCCGCACCACCAACGGTATCGCGGCCGAAGGCTACGTGAGCGGCGTCTCGATCGGCGACGGCACCTTCTTCGGCCGCGCCGCCGGCCGCAGCGCCGCGACGGCGGCCCGCTAGCTCACGAGGTGAGCGAGGCCCCCGGATTCACTCCGGGGGCCGAGGTCCATCGGAGCATTGGGCGCGAAGCGCCCAAGCGCACGGGGACGAAATCAGTAGATGATGACGGAGCGGGCGACCTCGCCCTTCTCCATGTCCTCGAACGCCTCGTTCACCGCCTCGAGCTTGATGCGCTTCGAGACCAGCTCGTCGATCTTGAGCTTCTTCTGCATGTAGAGGTCGAGCAGCAGCGGCATGTCGCGGCGGATGTTGCCCGAGCCGTAGAGGCACCCGAGGAGCGACTTCTCTTCGAGCGCGAGCATCATGCCCGGCACGCCCACCTCGGAGCCCATCGGGGGCACACCCACGACGACTGCCGCCCCGCCCCGCTTCACCGACAGATACGCCTGCTGAATCACCGCCGGGGCGCCGATCACCTCGAAGGCGTAGTCGACGCCGAGGCCGCCGGTCAGCTCCTTGATGGCGCTCGGTGCATCGGGGTTGTCCTTGGCGTTGACGACGTCGGTCGCACCGAAGGCCTTCGCCATGGTGAGCTTCGTCGGCGCGAGGTCGACGGCGATGATGCGCGAAGCACCGGCGAGCGCGGCGCCCTGGATGACGTTCAGACCGACGCCGCCGCAGCCGTACACGGCGACCGTCTGGCCGGGCTTCACCTTGGCGGTATTGATCGCGGCGCCGACGCCCGTCATCACGCCGCAGCCGACGAGACAGGCGCGGTCGAGCGGCACGTCCTCGCGGATCTTGATGGCCGAGGTGGCGCGCACGATCGTGTGATCGGCGAACGAGCCGACGCCGGCCATCCGCGAGACGTCGAGACCGTCGCGCTCGAAGACCGCCTCTTCCCCCGCCATGGCGGACAGCACGGCCTGCTCGCAGAGGTGCGGCTTCTCATAGATGCAAAAGTGGCATTTGCCGCAGTTCGCGACCCACGCGAGGACGACGTGATCGCCGACCTTCAGGTCGCTGACACCCTTGCCGACTTCCTCGACGACGCCGGCACCCTCGTGACCGAGCACGCACGGCGGCGGCACGGGGAGCTTCGCCTGCACGACCGACAGGTCGGAGTGACACACTCCACTCGCCGCCATCTTCACGACGATCTCGCCCTCGCGGAGCGGCTTCAGCTTGAGCGACTCGATCTTGAGAGGCTCCATGAAATTGTGCATGACGGCGCCCTTGACCATGTGACTTCTCCTTCTGGGTGATTTTGCCGGCGACGGCGTGTAAGTCGTGTTCCCTACACGATGCGCCACGGTTGGCAAAGACACCGCGCATCCTTTACGACACTGCCCCGGTGATCCCTCCGCACACCACCGTCTCCTTCACCGGCCATGCCGGGCTGACCCTCGCCGGTGACGCTTGGGGCGACCCCGCCAGCGCCCCGGTGATCCTGCTTCCTGGTGGTGGCCAGACGCGCCATTCGTGGCGCGGCACCGGACGCGCGATCGCCCGCGCCGGGTGGTACGCGATCTCCCTCGACGCGCGCGGACATGGCGATAGCGCCTGGTCCGAGGACGGCGACTACACGATCGACGCGTTCGCCGGCGATCTCCGCGCCGTCGCCACGACGCTGCCGCACCGTCCGGTCGTCGTCGGTGCGTCGCTCGGCGGCATCACCGCGATGATCGTCGAGGGTGAGACGCCCGGCGCCACCGCCGCGGTCGTGCTGGTCGACGTCGCGGCGCGGATCGAGGTGGCCGGCGCGGAGCGGGTGCGCGCGTTCATGACCGCGTTCCCGGACGGCTTCACGAGCCTCGACGAGGCCGCCGACGTCGTCGCGGCCTACCTCCCGCATCGGCCGCGACCCCGGCAGCTCGGCGGGCTCACCAAGAGCCTCCGGCAAGGGCCCGACGGGCGCTGGCGCTGGCATTGGGATCCGCGCTTCCTCGGCGGCTCGCGGCCACCCTCGGACGTCGCGAACCCGCCGCGTCTCGCGGCCGCCGCGCGCGGTCTCACGGTACCGACGTTGCTCGTCCGGGGCCGACAGAGCGACGTGCTCTCGGAGGACGGCGCCGAGGACTTCCTGCGCCTCGTGCCGCACGCGCGCTTCGTCGACGTGTCGGACGCCGGCCACATGGTGGCGGGCGATCGCAACGACCTCTTCACCGATGCCGTCGTCGAGTTTTTGCGCGGCTTGTCCTGACAGGAGATCCCTCGATGAAGCGACGACTGATCGGTCTCACGCTCTTGATCGTGGTCTTGGTGGTCGCCGTGTGGGCCGTGCGGCTCCTTTGGCTTGCGGGATCGTTCCGCCGCATCACCCCGCACTTCGCCGGGACCTGTCATCTGGTCGGCGGGCCCATCGGCCCCGAGGACATCACGATTCATCCCCGGACGGGGATCGCCTACGTCTCCGCGACCGATCGGCGCGCGATCCGGTCCGGCAAGCCCGTACCGGGCGCCATCTGGGCCTACGACTTGAACGTGCCCGACGCCCCCCCGGTGAATCTCACCCCGCGAGCCGACACGCGCTTTCAACCGCATGGGATCAGCATCTGGGCCGGTCCCGATGGTCGCGATGCGCTCTTCGTCGTGAATCATCCCGTGGACGCCGACACCCCGAACGCGCACGCGATCGAGATCTTCGACCTGGCCGACGCCGGGCTCCTGCACCGCGCCACGCTCACCGACCCGCTGCTCGTCATGCCGAACGACCTCGTGGCCGTCGCGCTCGACCGCTTCTACGTCACGAACACCCACGCCAATCCCCCGGGGACCATGCAGACGATCGAGACCTATCTGCAGCTCCGCGGCGCGCAGGTGCTCTTCTACGGTCCGGGGGGCTTCCGGTCCGCGATCCAGGATCTCGTTCTGCCGAACGGCATCAACGTGAGCCCGGACGGACGCACGCTCTACGTCGCGCAGACGACCGGACGCGACGTCCGCATCTACGACCGCGATCCCGCGAACGAGGCGCTCGCCTATCGGCAGAGCATCGGGCTCGGCAGCGGCCCCGACAACATCGAGCTCGACGAGCATGGGAACCTCTGGATCGGCTCGCACCCAAAGCTGCTTCGCGTCGAGGCCCACCGTGACGACGACGCCACGCTCTCGCCTTCGCAGGTGCTGCGCGTCACGCCGACCGGGACCGTCGACGAGGTGTACCTCGACGACGGCAGCACCCTCTCCGGGTCGAGCGTCGCGGCGGTCCGCGGCAATCGCCTGTTGATCGGGGAGATCTTCGACGAGGGCTTTCTCGATTGCACGATGGCGGGAACGGCGACGCCCTAGCCCGCCCGCGAAAGTGCAACACGTTTCATTTTCAGCCGGATCGGTGCTACAGAGGCCCCGGAAATCGCCCGTGCCCTGCTCCCCCACACGCTCCACGTCCCCGCGGCGTGTCCATGACCGATAAGCGCCGCACCCTCGCGGACGTCGTCGCCGAGCTCCACGACGGCATGACGATCGGCATCGGCGGCTGGGGCGCGCGTCGGAAGCCGATGGCGCTGGTCCGCGAGATCCTGCGCTCGCCGCTCCGCGATCTCACGATCGTCTCCTATGGCGGTCCCGACGTCGGCCTCCTGTGCGCGGCCGGCAAGGTACGGAAGCTCGTCTTCGGGTTCGTCTCGCTCGACCTGATCCCGCTCGACCCGCACTTCCGACTCGCGCGTCAGGCCGGCGGCGTCCAGGTGATGGAGCTCGACGAGGGAATGATCCAGTGGGGGCTCCGCGCCGCGATGCTGCGCCTGCCTTTCCTGCCGACACGCGCCGGGCTCGCGACCGACGTCGAGCGCCTGCACCCCGAGCTGACGACCGTGGTCTCGCCCTATGCCGACGGCGAGCGCCTGCTCGCGATGCCGGCGTTGACCCTCGACGCGGCGCTCGTCCATGTCGACCACGCCGACGCGCGCGGCAACGCGCAGATCCTGGGACCCGATCCGTATTTCGACGACCTCTTCTGCGGAGCGGCGCACAAGCGCTACGTCACCTGCGAACGGGTGATCGCGACCAGCGCCTTCGCCGAGCACGGGTGCCTGCACACGTTGGTGCTCGACCGCGGCATGGTCGACGCCGTCGTCGAGGCACCCTTCGGCGCGCACCCCACGTCGTGCACGCCGGCCTACGGCATCGATCTCGAGCACCTCAAGATCTACGGCGCCGCGACGACGCCGGAGGCGTGGGCCGACTATCGCGCCCGCTTCGTCGACGTCGAGCCCGCGGCGTATCTGGCCGCGGTCGGCGGCGCCGAGCGCGTGCGGAAGATTCCGCCGCCGATCTTCTGACGAACGACCATGGCCGCCACGACCGACTACACGCTCGCCGAACTCTGCATCACCGCCCCCGCCGAAGCCTGGCGCCACGCCGGCGAGGTGCCGGCCGCGGGGCCCGGCCCCGGTCCGCCGCTCGCCGCCGGGCACGCCCGCCTCACCTTCAGCCCGGATCTCCAGATGACCGACGCCGAGTCGCTGCTCGTCGCGGAGCCGGTGCCGGTCGGGAAGCGCGACGGGTATCAGCTGCAGGTCGAAGGCTGGATGCCGTTTCGCAAGGTCTTCGAGGTGTTGTGGAGCGGGCGCCGCCACGCCATGACCATGCCGACCCAGATCGACCGTTTCGGCGCCATCAACATCAGCTACATCGGCGGGACGTTCGAGAAGCCCAAGGTGCAGCTGCTCGGCGTCCGCGGCATCCCGGGGAACACCATCAACCATCCCTGCAGCTTCTTCGTCGTCGACCACTCCAAGCGGAGCTTCGTCGAGCGCGTCGACATGGCGTCGGGCGCCGGCTACGACCCCGCGCGCTGGCAACCGGGGGTGCGCCGCGACTTCCATCGTCTCGGCCTCGTCGTCACCAACCTGGCGGTGCTCGACTTCGGCGGCCCCGACCATGCGATGCGGCTCCGCTCGCTGCACCCCGGCGTGACGGCCGAGCAGGTGGAGGCCGCCACGAGCTTTCCGCTCGTGCGCGCCGCCGATCTCCACGAGACGGCGGCGCCAACGGCCGAGCAGCTTCGACTCATCCGCACCGTCCTCGACCCGCACGATCTGCGGGCGACCGTCTTCAAATAGGAGGCCGCCGCCGTGTCCCTGCGTACCAACGTCGCCGACCGCATCGCCGAGGTCCTGCTCGACCATCCGCCCGTGAACGCCTTCGACAGCGCCGGCTGGCAGAAGATCGCGAAGACCTTCACCGACCTCGGCAACGATCCCGCGGTGAGCGTGATCCTGCTCGCCGCCGAGGGCCGCGGCTTCTGCGCCGGCGTCGACATCAAAGAGCTGGCGCGCGACTCGCGGCTCATCACCCAGGTGAACAAGGGCTGCTACGACTCGTTCGCGGCGATCCATGACTGCCCGGTACCGGTCATCGCGGCGGCGCACGGCTTCGTGCTCGGCGGCGGTATCGGCCTCGTCGGCTCGTGCGACGTGATCCTGGCCTCCGACGACGCAACCTTCGGCCTGCCGGAGATCGACCGCGGCGCGCTCGGCGCCGCGTCGCATCTGTTGCGGATGTTCCCCATCCAGAAGGTGCGGAAGATGCTCTACACCGGCGAGCCGATCACGGCCGCCGAGGCGTACCGCCTCGGCGCGCTCGAGGCCGTCGTCCCACGCGCCGAGCTCCGCGCGACGGCGCGCGCCCTCGCGGCCAAGATCGCCGCCAAGAGCCCGCGCGCGCTCCGTCTCGCCAAGGAGTCCTTGAACGGCATCGAGCTCCTCGACGTCAAGAAGAGCTACCGGTTCGAGCAAGGCTTCACCCTCGAGCTCTACACCTCCCCCGACTCCCAAGAGGCCCGCGACGCCTTCGTTGAAAAGCGCGACGCGACGTTCACGGACAAGGGAAAGTAGTTGGATCTCAACTTCACGCCCGAGCAGGACGCGTTCCGAGCCGAAGCGCGCGCCTGGCTCGCGGCGCACGTGCCGATGACGCCGCTGCCCTCGATGGACACGGCCGAGGGTTTCGCGCTGCACCGGGACTGGGAGCGAACGTTGCACGACGGCGGCTACGCGATGGTGTCGTGGCCGGTCGAATACGGCGGGCGCGGCTGCAACCTCATCGAGTGGCTGATCTTCGAGGAAGAGTACTGGGGCGCCGGCGCGCCCGGCCGCGTCAACCAGAACGGCATCTTCCTCCTCGGCCCGACGCTGATGGAGTTCGGCACACCCGAGCAGAAGGCGCGCTATCTTCCGCGCATGGCGCGCAGCGAAGAGGTCTGGGCGCAGGGCTGGTCCGAGCCCAACGCCGGCAGCGACATGGCCGCGATCCGCACCAGCGCCCGCCTCGACGGCGACCACTACGTCCTGAACGGCCAGAAGACCTGGTGCTCGCGCGCCGCGTTCGCCGACTGGATCTTCTGCCTCGTCCGCACCGACCCGAAGTCCGAGCGCCACAAGGGCCTGAGCTTCATCCTCGTCCCGCTCGACACCCCGGGCGTGCGCGTCCGGCCGATCCCGCAGCTCGACGGCGAGACCGGCTTCGCGGAGGTCTTCTTCGACGACGCGCGCGTGCCGCGCGCCAACCGCCTCGGCGACGAGCACCAGGGCTGGAAGATCGCGATGGCGACCGCGGGCTTCGAGCGCGGACTCATGCTGCGGAGCCCGGCCCGCTTCCAGGCGACGGCGCGCCGCCTGAAAGCACTCTGGGAGCGGCGCGGGCAGGATGCCGATCCCGCGCTGCGCGACGCGGTCGTCCGCGCCTGGATGGATGCCGAGGCGTACTCGCTCTCGACCTACGCCACCGCGTCCAGGCTCCTCGCCGGCGGTACGATCGGCCCCGAGGCCAGCCTCAACAAGATCGTCTGGTCGGAGATGGACGTGCCGATGCACGAGACTGCGCTGGCGCTGCGCGGCACC
>CAZWAX010000029.1:0-23637 GCA_964631985.1 uncultured Polyangiaceae bacterium
AATTTTTCCGACGTCGACTTTTACGACCCGCACTCGTGGCTGGTCGAGTGTATGGTTGGTGAGCCGACCCAACCAGGTGCGATTCCAGCCGACCACGGTCGGAAAGAGCTCGGCGACCATCACTTCGGCTTGGTCCTGGCCGGCCAGCCCGTCGAGCACCGACCGCAGCGTGAATCCCATACCCAGACCGCCGACCAAGACCCGAGTCGCGGATCGCGGACCAAGCACTGCCAGACCGAGGCGCGCGAGCTTCTCTTCGGAAACGTAGGCGCGGTTCGACATCAGCTCGAGGTCGTTGACCCGGATCGTGAAGAGGTCATCGCGCTGGTAGAGCACCAGCTCGCGGCCATCGGGGGTCAGCACGCTGTCGAGGATCTGGGTCTTGCGCATCGGGGCGGGAATCTAACATGGGCGGCCCGGCTGTCACGCGGTTCGGCGCGCCGCGGGAGATTCCCTCCCCGGCTGGTCATTGGCCTCGCGACATTCGCGTCGGCACGTCGGGACCCAGGCAGTAGCTCCGCTGCACGACGCCCGTGACCTCGTCGAGCTGCTCGTCGCTGTCGCCGCGCTCCGCCGGCCGATCCTCTTCCGTGACGTTGAGGGTTCCCTCGGGGGTGCAGAGATAGCTCTGGCGAAACCCGTGTCCATAGACCACGGGGCGCACGTCGAGGCGGAAGGACAGGATGCGACCGGAGCGGTCCGCGGGAGCGGGCGTGTAGCGATAGCCGTAGCCTTCCGATTCGCCGATCTCGACGACCGCACGCATCCGTTCACCGAGTCCCGAGCGGCGGAAGCATGCGAATCCCTCCGCGTCGGGCGCGGCGAGCGAGGGCGGATAGCCTTTCGTCGGATACGCGAGGCGGTACTGCTCGAGGCAGAGATCGATCTCCATGATGATCTCTCGGATCATGCCGGGGAACGGCTCCAGGGCGTCGCCGCGGCGGGTCCCGGCATACATCATCCCGGTTTCGTCGGTCATGCGACTGTCACTGTCGCGGAAGTGGGGGTCGCTCGCGATCGCGTGGAGCTCGAATCTTTTGAATTCCTCTCGTGGGGCATACTCGACCGTGAAACCGCTGCCGGTGCCCGTGACGAGCGCGTCCGGGAGGCAGCCGTCACCACCGGAGCCGAGTGCCGCCAGAGACGCCGGGTAGGCGCCATGGGAACGCTGATGCAGTCGGAGACAACGATACGCCTGCAGCACCGCTTGGTGGGCGTCGAAGGCCTGCTCCAACGCGACCGCGGCTCGGCGCTCCGGGGACTGGAGGTAGCGCGCCGTGTTGCTGACGCTCGCGATCGCGCCGACGCCGAGCGCCAAGGCCATCACGAACGCGAATGATCGCGCACCGGTCTCGGCCGCGCGCAGGATGGCGATCCCGCCGACGAAGAGGCCGAGCTGGCAGGCGGCGAGGAGGGTGACCGGGAGACCGATCGCGGGGGCCAGGTAGATGAGGAAGCCGGCCGCATTATCGCCGCCGATCGCGAACACGGCGGCGATCGCCAGGAGCACGCCGCCGCCGAGGAGCAGCGCGAACCCACCCGCGGCGCGCGCCGAGCCGCGCCAGGCGACGAGCGCCAGGATCACGTACGGCAGCGCGAACCCCGTGCCGCCCGACACGAGCACCAGCATCTGGCGGTAGGATCGTGGGTCGGCGAGGAGCAGGGAGGCGAGCAACGTCGGGATCGCCAGCGCGGCGAAGGCGACGCCCGTGGTCCACGGCCGCGCCTGCCGGGGCGCGGCGGCGATCGCGCTACTCATAGGTGGCCGCCTTGTGCACGACCTGCAGCGATGCCCCGGGTACCGGTAAGGCGACGAGCCCGTGACTCGCGATCAAGAGCGCCCCGTCGAGGAAGCTCAGCTGCGCGACCCGCCACACGGTGGAATCCTCGTCTCCGAGGGCGTGAATCCAGCGCGGCGTCCCGTCGGGGCGGAAGGCATAGACGCGGTTGCGTTCGCCGCCGGCGTAGATGATGCCGTCAGGCCCGACCAATGGACCAGCTGCGATGGCGCTCGCCTCGGTGCGTGGCACCTCGCTGTCCCGCCACGTGAAGATGGTCGGGGTGTGCCAGCGCGGAGTGCCGTCGGGGGCGAAGGCGTAGAGACCGTCGGCCCCGACATAGAGGGTGCCGTCGGTGGCGAAGGCCGGTCGAGTCGTTACCCGCTGCCCGACCTGTCCGGACCAGGCAGGGGCTCCAGCTGGGGTGAGGACGTGGAGGCGTTGGTTGCAGGCGAAGGCGAGCGTGCCGTCGCTGGCGGTCGCGATTCCGGAGCTGTTGCAGAGTGATCGGTCGTCGGAGAGCCGGGTCTGCCAACGCACCGTGCCCGTGGGCGAGAGCGCCGCGATCGAGCTCTCGTCGACGACGTAGAAGCCGCCGTCGGGCGCGGCGCTCACGTGTCCGCCGAGCGCATCGGGAGATCGGCCATCCCATTCGCGGGTACCGTCGGCCGCGAAGCGCTGGATCTTCCCGTCGAGCTCCATGAACACGCGGTCGTCGGGACCGGGTACTAATGCCGTCGGGTAATGACTCCCGAGCGCGAAGGTCCAGCGCTCGCGGCCGGATCCGTCCAGTGCCACCAGCCGAGCCGGGCCCGGCAGCGCGCCCGACTCGGCGGTGACGAACCACAATGCGTCGCCGCGACCGCCGACCAGCAGGCGCACGAAGGTCTCATGGTCGCTCTTTGCAGTGTACGTCCAACGCGCGCGGCCGTCGGCATCCCAGAGTCCGACGGCGCTCACCCCCGGGACGGCGATGCGGCCACTCTCGATGAGGACCGGGACGCCGAATGCGACGGGATCCGGGAGACCCTCGGACGTGCGCCAGCGCTCCTTGCCGTCGGACGCGAGTGCCACCAGGGCGTCGCGGGTGCTGACGTAGAGCGAGCCCGCGGCGTCGACGGCCGGTGCGCTCACCGGCATGCTGTGGTCGGCGAGGAAGCTCCAGAGCGGGGCGGGCGCCGCCTCGAGCGCTGGGGGCATCGTCGGGGTCGCCGGGGTGGATCGTAAACCTGCCGTTGCCCGTTCATAGGCCGTGAACGCGAGCAACAGCCCGCGGGTGATGCCCTGATTGATCGGGCCCTGCCAGGCGACGATGAGCCCGGCTAGCGCCAGTACGGCGAACCCGGACGTGAGCGTTCGGATGTTGAGCATGCGGGTCGGACGATCCAGCATATGGTAGCCGCAAGGCCGCGTGGTCGCCTCATCGAAAACGCTCGGGCGAGCGATTGTGCCTGAACGTTTTCCCGCGTTGCGGTCCGTGCCATGCCGACTGCCTAGACACCTCCCCTCTTCCTGATCGTCATCGCCCCCGCCTGCTCGGATCGACCGCCGAAGCGTGGGCCGTGCTGGAAGGCGAGCGGTAAGCCACCGCGCCCCAGCTTTGGCTATCTGGAATCTTTACGCGCGATCTCATGGCCGATATCATGCGGCCGTAGGTGAAGAGGTCAGCGACGGTGAGGGGATGATCCTGCATCGTGCTCAGCATGGCCCGAGTCCTAGCCAACCCGCTGCTTGACTCGCAACCCTTCTCGGGTGACACGACGGCATGGCTGACGATGCTCTGGCGGTTGCCGTGGTCACGGGGGGCGCGGGCGGGATTGGGCGTGCGCTCGCGCTCCGGCTCGCGCGCGACGGGTTTGCGATCGGCGTCCTCGATCGCGATCGCGCCGGCGCCGACGCTACTTGCGAAGCCGTGACGCACGCGGGCGGCCGAGCCTCGGCCGTCACGGCCGACGTCACTGACGAAGCGCAGGTGGCACGCGCCTTCGGCGATCTCAAGGCCCGCCTCGGCCCGACGCGGGTGCTCGTCAACAACGCCGGCTGGGACGTCTTCGAACCCTTCGCCGAGAGCACGCCCGCGACCTGGAACAAGATCATCGACGTCAACTACCGCGGCATGCTGCTCTGCGCCCACGCCGCGCTCGCCGACATCACCGCCGCCGGCAACCAGGGCCGCATCATCAGCATCAGCTCCGACGCCGCCCGCGTCGGCAGCTTCGGCGAGGCCGTCTACTCCGGCAGCAAGGCCGCCATCATCGGCTTCTCGAAGGCGCTCGCCCGCGAGCTCGCCCGCGACCTCGTCCCGGTGAACGTCGTCTGCCCCGGTCCCATCGACACCGCGCTCTTGAAGGCGGTCGGTGCGAGCGAGCAAGGCGCCAAGATCGTCGCGGGCATGTCGAAGGCGATCCCGTTCCGGCGTCTCGGCACCCCGGAGGAGATCGCCGACGCGGTCGCGTTCTTCGCGTCGCCGGCGGCGGGCTTCATCACGGGGCAGGTGCTGAGCGTGAGCGGGGGGCTGACGATGGCGGGGTAGCGTCGCGGTCGAGCCAACACCGCGTCCTTGCGCGCACCACGCACCCCTGGGGCACCATCGCCGACCAGGGTCTCGATAGGCGAAGCATCGGGGCTACGGGGTTCTCGGAGGGAAGAGCAAACGCGGCTCCGTGCTCACGACCGATGCGCGCGGCTGAGCGTATCCCCATGCTTCCGCGGAGGACGTCGTGCGAATCCTCGGTTGTGGGTCGCCGGTCGAGGGGGTAGGGTTCGAGCAGTTCCGGCCCTGTCGTTCGCTCGCGTACGGCTCACACGCACGACCCCAGGGCGGCGCACTCCGCGCTACTGCCAACTCCCCTCGAGCCTGTACGGCGTCGCCCGTTGGCCTCTCGGCCGTGGTCGATGGAATGGGGGCGGCACACTGGGGCTTCAAGGTGGCGCGGTGGGGTACGAGGTCGAGACGACGACGTATCGGATCGGCGCCGACGACTATCGGATCCGCTCGCTGCTCGATCGGCAGCAATACTGGGATCCGGAGGAGCACGCGGCGCGGGCCGGCATCTCGTCGGCGTCGTGGCCGCTCTTCGGTCTCGTCTGGCCGGCGGGCCTGGCGCTCGCGGACGAGATGAGCCGCTTCGCGGTCGCGGGGAAGAGCATCCTCGAGGTCGGCTGCGGGCTCGGTCTCTCGAGCCTCGTGCTGCAGCGCCGGGGCGCCGACATCACGGCGAGCGACCACCATCCGATGGCCGAGGAGTTCCTCCGCTTCAACGCCACCTTGAACGACCTGCCGCCGATCGCCTTTCGGCGCGCGTCGTGGACGGGGGCCAATCCCGATCTCGGCCGGTTCGACCTCATCGTCGGCAGCGACCTGCTCTACGAGCGCGACCACCCCACCGAGCTCGGCGCCTTCCTGGCGCGCCACGCCGGCCCGACCGCCGAGATCATCGTCGCCGATCCCGGCCGCGGGCAGTGCGCGCGGTTCAACACCGCGATGATCGCGGAAGGCTACGAACGGCGCGAGCGCCGGCGCAGCTTTCCCAGCGCAGACGCCGACGTCGACGCCACGTCGGGCCGCATCATGACGTTCTCGCGCTGAGCGCCGGTTTCAGGTCGATCGGTGCGGTGCGTCGCCCGTCTCAGCGGACCGCGCGTGCGTTGTAGGTCGTATCCCTCGTGTCGTTGATCACGCTGCCGTCGCCGAACTCCACCGTCCAGGCGTTGCCCGGGATGCTCGGCAACAGGTCGTTCGTCCAGGTGAGACCGGGGGAGGTGCAGCTGCAGCCGATCGCGGTGCACGACGCCGAGCATCCCGTGTCGAAGATCCCGATGACCGTCGGGCTGCTCGTGTCCGCGTAGTCCACGAGGCCCTGCAGCTCGGCGAGTGTCGGCAAGCGCCAATCGGTGTGGCCGGCAAACCCGCCGCCCGCGTTCAATTGCGTCAGGAGCACCGTGAAGGCCGTGCCCGGCGGACCCGTCGGGTTGTCGGCGCTGTAGGTGTACTCGTTGTCGGCATCGTGGGGATCCGGGCAGCCGGCCGCGTTCGCGCACACGACCGGCACGCCGTCCAGGTGTCCCTTGGCCTCCCACATCAGGCCGGTCATGGCGTCGCTGATGGTGCCGTCGCCGTGGTCCGTGAACCGCACCGCTTGGCAGCCGCTGGTATCGAAGGCGCACGCCGCGCTGCATTGGAGCGTCCCGAACGCGAATCCTTGGCTCCCGCAGGTGGCGCCGTTCAGATTGTTCGCGTCGCACTGCTCGCCGGCATTGATGAAGCCGTTGCCGCAGCCTACCGCGGGCCCGCCGCCGAGTGCGGCCGCGACCGTGTTCGTATGGGCGTCGATGACCGCCTTGAACTGCGTGACGGTCGGCGCGCCGTCGAGGCACGCGGCGCCCTTGTCGGCGGCTTTGGCTTCACTCTTGCCCCACGTGTCGGTGAGCTTCGTCTCGCACTTGCTGATCGCGGCGCCGTACTTCGCTCCGTCCCCCGAGGTCGCGAGCTTCGCCTCGGCCTTGTGCCGGCACGAGACGTAGGTGCCGGCGGCTTTGTTCTTGCCGGATTGGCATTGCGGGACCGGCTCGACCGCCGGCGCGGCCGCTGCATTGCCGAGGAGGGCAATCATCCCGAGGACGAGGACGGCCCCTCGGGGACGGTGGGATCGGCGTGCGATGGGTTTGATCATGGCAATGACACAAAGCAAGGCGCGCGCCAGCTCAACGGCCCCCGACACCCGCGATCGGCGTGAGGTCGCGGCGGGCTCCGTTCTCACGCACGCGAAGCGTCGGGGCGCGGTTTCCCGGGAAAAGGAAAGCCGCTCGGGCGCGACCGTGGACGGGCTGCACCGCCTCTGCAACATTCCGCCGGGCCGTGACCTCCGGCATCGATAGTCAGCGGGCCGTATTCCACGTGCGCGCGGTTTCGAAGCTCTACCGCATGGGCGATGTGGAGGTGCAGGCGCTCCAATCCGTCGACCTCGACCTCTACGCCGGAGAGCTCGTGGTGCTGCTCGGCGCGTCGGGAAGCGGCAAGTCGACGCTGCTCAACATCCTGGGCGGTCTCGACGTCCCGACCAGCGGCACGGTGCGCTACCTCGACCACGACCTCACCGCCGCCGACCAGGACGAGCTCACGCGCTTTCGCCGCGAGCACGTGGGGTTCGTCTTCCAATTCTACAACCTGATCCCGAGCCTCACCGCCGTCGAGAACGTCGCGCTCGTCACGGAGATCGCAACCCATCCCATGGACCCGTCCGACGCGCTCCGTCTCGTCGGGCTCGGCGAGCGGCTGCAGCATTTCCCGGCGCAGCTTTCCGGCGGCGAGCAGCAACGCGTGGCGATCGCGCGCGCCGTCGCGAAGCGCCCGGACGTGCTCCTCTGCGACGAGCCGACGGGCGCGCTCGACTATGCGACCGGCAAGCTCGTGCTGGAGGTACTGGCGCGGGTGAACGTCGAGCTCGGGACCACGACCGCGGTCATCACCCACAACGCGGCGATCGCCGCCATGGCCGATCGCGTGATCCACATGAGCAGCGGCCGGATCGCCGAGGTCACGCGGAACGCGCGCCGTGCCTCGCCGGCGGAGCTCTCCTGGTGACTGCACGGAGCCGCATGCTGGTGCGCGACCTCTGGCACCTGCGCGGCCAGGCGGTCGCGGCCGCCCTGGTCGTGGCCTGCGGCGTGGCGTCGTTCGTGGCGATGGGGGGCACCTACCTGTCGTTGCGCGCGGCCCGCGACGGCTACTACCAGTCGTTCCGCTTCGCGGACGTCTTCGCGCAGCTGAAGCGGGCGCCCCGGGCGCTGGCGCCGCGCCTGGCGGCGATTCCCGGCGTCGCGACGGTGCGGACGCGCGTCGTTCGTGACGTCACGCTCGATGTCCCCGGGCTCGACGAGCCGGCCGTCGGGCGCCTGGTGTCGATTCCCGAGCAGCGGCAGCCGATGCTGAACGATCTGCACCTGCGCCGCGGCACGTGGGTGCAACGGGGGCGTCCGGACGAGGTCATCGCGAGCGAGGCCTTCACCGTGGCGAACCGCCTCGAGCTCGGCGACCGCGTGGGTGCCGTGGTCAACGGGCGCTGGCGGCGTCTCACCATCGTCGGCGTGGCGCTCTCACCCGAGTACATCTACGAGATCGGCGGCGGCTCGCTCTTTCCCGACAACAAGCGCTTCGGCGTGCTGTGGATGGGCGAAGAAGCGCTCGGCTCCGCCTTCGACATGGACGGGGCTTTCAACGACGTCGCGCTCGGCCTCGCGGCGGGCGCCGTGGAGGCCGACGTCATCGACGCGCTCGATGGGGCGCTCGAACGTTGGGGCGGGCTCGGGGCGTACGGACGCGAGGACCAGCTCTCCCATCGCTTCATCTCCGACGAGATCGCCCAGAACCGCGTCACGTCGACGTTCATTCCCGCGATCTTCCTCGGCGTCGCCGCCTTCCTGCTGCACACCGTGCTGTCGCGGTTGGTGAATCTGCAGCGCACCGAGATCGGGGTGCTGAAGGCGTTCGGCTACGGCAATCGCATCGTGGGGCTGCACTATCTCCAGCTCGCCGGCATTACGGTGCTCGGGGGCGTCGTGCTCGGGAGTGGCGCCGGCGTGTACCTCGGCGGCGCCCTCACGCGTCTCTATCGCGATTTCTACCGCTTCCCGGCGCTCGACTTTCACGCCGGTCCGGACGTCTTTGGCCTCGCCGTTGCGGTCAGCCTGGCCTCGGCCGCGCTCGGTGCGCTGGGTGCCGTGCGACGGGCCGTGGCGCTGCCGCCTGCGGTCGCCATGCGTCCCGAGCCGCCGGCGAGCTTCCACGTCGGGTTGCTCGAGCGCTCCGGAATCGCGACCCTGTTGGCACCATCGGCCCGCATGATCGCGCGCGGTGTGCTGCGGCGCGGCTGGCGATCGGTGCTCGGCATGCTCGCCATCGCGTCCGCCGTCGCCATCCTGGTGATGGGCGGCTTCTTCCTCGACGCGATCAGCCATCTCATGCGCGTGCAGTTCGAGGTGGTGCAGCGCGACGACGTCACCATTCTCTTCGCGGAGACCGAGTCCGCGACGAGCCGCTTCGAGGTCCAGCGCCTGCCGGGCGTGCTGCGCGTCGAGCCCTTCCGCGCGGTGCCGGTCCGCCTGCGCTTCGAGCACCGCACGCGCCGGGTGGAGCTCACCGGCCTCCCTCCTGCGCCCGAGCTGCGCCGGCTCGTGGATGCGCGGCTCGACCCGGTTGCCCTTCCGGCGACCGGCCTCGTCCTCACGCGCGCGCTCGCCGAGAGTCTCGGCGCCGCGGTGGGCGCTCGCGTGCGGGTCGAGGTGCTGGAAGGCGCGCGTCCGAAGCGCGAGGTGCCGGTGGCGGCGCTCGTCGACGAGCCGGTCGGCGTCGGCGCCTACATGGACAAGCGCGCGCTCGATCGGCTGCTCCGCGAGGAGGGCGGGCTCTCCGGCGCCTACCTCGCGATCGATCCCGAGCACGAGCTGGAGCTGCATACGCTCTTGAAGCGCCTCCCGGCCGTCCGCGGCGTGGCGAGCCGCGCGTCGGTGATGCAGAGCTTCCAGGAGATCCTCGACCGAAGTCTCACGGTCGCGACGCTCATCAACGTGCTGTTCGCCTGCGTGATCGCGTTCGGGGTCGTCTACAACGGAGCGCGCATCGCGCTCTCGGAACGGGGCAACGAGCTCGCGTCGCTGCGCGTGCTCGGCTTCACGCGCCGCGAGGTGGCGGTGATCTTGCTCGGGGAGCAGGGCGTCCTCACCCTGGCGGCGGTGCCCGTGGGGTTCGTCCTCGGCTCCGCGGTGTGTTGGCTCCTCGCGCGCCGCCTGACGACCGAGCTGTACCGCATTCCGTTCGTCCTCACCCGCGCAACCTTCGGCTTCGCGTTTGGTGTCGTCGTCGTGGCGGCGCTGTTCTCCGGGGTGCTGGTCGCGCGCCGCCTCCATCGACTGGACCTGGTCGCCGTGCTGAAAACGAGGGAATAGGCGGGCATGGCGGGACGCAGGCAATGGTGGGTGTACGCGGGGCTCGGGGTGCTGGTCGTGGCGTCGCTCGCCTATGCCCTCGTGCCGAGCGCGATCGAGGTCGACGTGGCGGCGGCCGCGCGGGGCCCGCTCGTGGTGACCGTCGACGAGGACGGCGAAACGCGCGCGCACGATCGCTTCGTGGTGAGCGCGCCCGTGGCCGGACGGGTGGCCCGCATCGACTTGCACGAGGGCGATCCGGTGGCGGCCGACCAGGAGGTGGCGCGCATCTGGGCACTGCCGCTCTCGGCACGCGAGCGGGAAGAGCAATTGGCCCGCATCGTCGCCGCCGAGGCCCTGGCGCGCGAGGCAGGGGAACGCGTGCGGCGCGCGGAGACCGACTATGCGCAAGCGCAACGCGACCGCGAGCGCATGGAGCAGCTCGAGCGTCGCGGCATGGTCTCGCACCAGGAGGCCGAGCAAGCGATCGTCGGTGAGCGCACGCGGGCCAACGCGCTCGAGGAGGCCCGCTTCCGTGAGCGCTCCGCCGCGGCGGACGCCGAGGCGGCGCGCGCGGCGCGGCTGGCGCTCGCCGAGCACCAGGACGGCCCTGAGGGCGCGATCCGCCTCCGGGCCCCGGTGGCGGGTCGGGTGCTGCGCATTCCCGAGCGCAGCGAGCGCGTCGTGCAGGCCGGCACGCCGCTCCTCGTCCTCGGCGATCCGACCCGGCTCGAGATCGTGATCGACGTGCTCTCGACCGAAGCGGTCAAGGTCGAGCCCGGCATGGACGTGCTGCTCGAAGGCTGGGGCGGCGAGCAGACGCTCCGCGCCCGCGTCCGCGTCGTGGAGCCGTTCGCCTTCACGAAGATCTCTGCTCTCGGGGTCGAGGAGCAGCGGGTGAACGTGATCGCCGACTTCGTCGACCCGCCGGGACGCCTCGCCGACGCCTATCGCGTCGACGCCCGCATCGTCGCGTGGCGCAGCGACGACGTGCTGACGGTGCCAACGAGCGCCGTGTTCCGCCGCGGCGAAGGCACGAGCGTGTTCGTCGTCGAGCGTGGCCGTGCCCGCCGGCGCGACGTCACGGTTGGTCAGCGCAACCCGTCGACCGTCGAGATCGTGGACGGTCTTCGCACCGGCGAGATCGTGATCCGACATCCGCCGAACGCCCTCGACCACGGGACGCGGGTGCGCCCGCGCTGAAGGTCGGGTCGACCTACTCGCCGATCGTCTCCCAGTGGATCTCCCAGAACTCCGGCACCGGCGGGCGCAGCTCGAGGTGGCCGCCGAAGCATTCGAAGCTCGGCTTGTGGGAGAGCCGCTCGGCGACGTAGTGCACGAACTCCTCGACCGGCTTCACGCCGGGGTCGCCGAGCGCGAGGCGGCGGCGGTCGCCGCACTTCTTGCAGCTCACGTCGACGTGGAGGACCGACATCAGAGAACGATCTCGACCGTCTGGTGGCGGTGCCCGCGACGGATGCGGTAGGCGGAGAAATCCCGACGATCGACGGTGAAGATGCGACGCGTACGCAGCGTTTCCGCCGCGGTGATGAGCGAGGCGTCGGCGAGATCCATGGGATGGTCCGCGTAGCGCTCCATCAGCTCGAAACTGCGCGCCAGTGCGTTGTCGTCGAAATGCCATGCCCGCATGCCCCCGTGGGCAATGAAGTCGCGGACGCGGTCGGACCGATGCTTTCGGGGGAGAGAATGTGAAAGACCTCGGTCAGAACCGGCACCGTCGTAATCAATGTCGATGTCAGTGACCGCAAGGTTCGCCGACACCGTTCGTGCAGGCCGTCGCGTGGATCGAAGAGCGCGATGAGCGGCCCGGTGTCGACGAGGGTCGTCACCGGCGGGCGCGCTCCAGGATGGCGCGCCGAGCGGTGGCTCTGGTCTTGGTCGACGGACCCTTGGCATAGCCACCCGGCCCGAGGTCGAGTGCCGCATACACGTCCCACGCCGTGACGCGACTGGTGGCGACGACCTCGTCGCGGACGGCTCGCAGCCCGCGCTTGAGGGCCGTCGAGATCGGCATGTCGGTCGCGGCTTGGATCTCGCGCAGTACTTTCTCGGTTTCTTCGTCGAGGCGGACGGTGCGGATTCCCACGAGCTCCTCCCGTAATACATGCCGTATTACCCGAGGCGCCGTTGAGCGGTCAACGCTACGAGTGACTGGCCGATCCGCGCCTCTTGCTTCTCGCTGCGCCGTCCCGCAGGTTCACCCCCACACCCACCACCGGCACGGAGGCCACGCATGGTTCAGTTCGGCACGTTCGCACCGCAGGGATGGCGGCTCGAGCTCCGCGGCATCGAAGGCGGCGCAGCGCAGTGGCAGCGCCTCCGGCACGTCGCCCAGACCCTCGAAGAGATCGGCTACGACTCGCTCTGGCTCTACGATCACTTCCACACCGTGCCGCGGACGGAGATCCAGCCGACCTTCGAGTGCTGGACCACCATGGCGGCGCTCGCCGAGGCGACGAAGACGATCCGGCTCGGCCAGCTCGTGACGTGCGCGCTCTACCGCAACCCGGCCTATCTCGCGAAGATCAGCGCCAACGTCGACGTGATCAGCGGCGGGCGCGTCGACGTCGGGCTCGGCGCGGGGTGGAAGCAGGACGAGTTCGACGCCTACGAGTACCCGTTCCCGCGCATCCGCGAGCGCCTCGACCGCATGGCCGACACGGCGCGCATCCTGAAAGCGATGTGGACCGAGGAGAAGGCGACCGTCACCGGCAAGTATCTCTCGGTGAAGAACGCGGTGAACGAGCCGAAGCCGCTCCAGAAGCCGCACCCCCCGCTCTGGATCGGCTCGCAGGGTCCGAAGGTCGGCCTGCGGATGGTGGCGGAGCTCGCGGAAGGCTGGAACCACAACCGCGGCCAGGCCGTCTTCGAGGAGAAGCTCGGCATCCTGCACCAGCACTGCAAGGATCTCGGCCGCGACCCGAAGACGATGCGCGTCTCGGTCGAGCGCACCTGCGCCATCTTCGACGACGAGGCCGAGCGTGCCGCCCACATCGCGCGCTGCTGGCCCGGGGTGAACCCCGACCGGATCAAGGGATTCCTCGACGAGGCCTGCACCGGCACGCCGGAGAAGATCGCGCAGGAGCTCAATTTCTACATCGAGCGCGGCGCCGAGCTCATCATCCTCTGGTTCCAGGACCTCGCCGACGTCGGCAGCGGCACCTCGATGGCCGAGCGCTTCATGAAGGAAGTGAAGCCGTTGTTGAAAAAAGGAGCCTGATCATGGCGATGCCACAACCCGAGCAGCCCTTCGGAATGAGCCTCGAAGAGGCGATGCGGACGCAGCGCGCGATCCGCCGCCTCAAGCCCGACCCGGTCGACGATGCGCTGATCCTGAAGTGCATCGAGCTCGCGCTCAAAGCCCCGACCGGCTCGAACGCCCAGAACTGGGAGTTCGTGGTGGTGAAGGACCCTGCCGTGAAGGCCAAGCTCGCGCGCCTGAACCGCACGGCGTGGGCCGCCTACGGCGGCATCGGCCGCTGGCTGGCGCGCCGCCAGGGCGACGACAAGATGATGCGCATCATCGACGCCGTGCAGTGGCAAGCCGATCACTTCGAGGAGATCCCCGTGATCGTGGTCGCGTGCCTCAACACCTGGGTGCCGCCGTTGCCGTCGATTGCGAGCAGCAGCCTCTACGGGTCGATCTATCCGTCGGTGCAGAACCTCCTGCTCGCGGCGCGCGCGGCGGGGCTCGGCGCGGCGCTCATCACCCTGCCGCTCTGGAGCCGGACCCTCGCGCGCTGGGCCCTCGGCCTGCCGTGGAACGTGACGCCGGTCGCGGTCGTGCCGATGGGTTGGCCGACGGGCCGCTACGGCCCGACGACCCGGAAGCCGGTCGGGGAGGTGGTGTCGCTCGATCGCTGGGGGAACCGGGCGTTTCTTGCGCGGGGCTGACCCCGTGCGCTGACCGATCGGCGCCCTCGTTTGCGGCTTCGGGGCACGCGGTGTTAACCCGCGCCCGTGGAGCCTCGCCGCGCGCGATCGGGCGCGTTCGACCTGATCGCGTACGGCGGGATCGCGAGTCTCGCACTCGGGCTCCGCGTCTGGGGGCTCGCCTTCGGGACGGGGTTGCCGCGGGCTCGTCCGGACGAAGAGCTCTACCTCGGTCCGGCGTTGCGCATGTTCGACGGACATCTCGACCCGGGTTTGCTCTGGTACGGCTTCACCGAGGGATTCACGATCGTTCTGCACGGCGTTCTGCGATTGCAGGCCGCCGTCTTGAGCTGGTGGCACGGCACTGACGTTCACCTCGCGTGTCTGTTCGCGCTGCAGCCGACGACGGTGCTGCTCGCGGGCCGATCTCTTTCGGCGCTGCTCGGCGCGGCGACGATCGTTCCTTGTGCGCTGATCGCACGACGGCTCGTCGGACCGGACCGTGGGCACGTCGCCGCGAAGCTCGCGGCACTGTTGCTCGCCGTCAACTACCTGCACGGCCGCGAGTCACACTTCGGCGTCCCCGATACAGCACTGACCTTCGCGATCGCGGCCGCGCTCGCGGCGCTCGTCCGCCTGGTGGACGAGGGACGGATGCGCGATGCGCTCGCGGCCGGGATCTGCACCGGCGTGGCCGTGGCGTTCAAATGGACGGGACTTTTCATGATGCCGGTACTCGGGCTCGGGCTGTTGATGATGCTCGTACGGTTTCGCGCCGACCGGTTGGTGTGGCGTGCGGGCGTAGCGTCGGCGGCGGTTGCGCTCGCGTTTGCCGCTTTCCTGGCGCTGGATCCGCACGTGCTGCATCAGCTCCCGGAGACCTGGGAAGGTTTGCTCGGCCACAGCATACGGTACGGCGAGGTGGCGCTCAGTCACCTCCAAGACCCGACGGTCGACGTTGGGCGTGGGCTCGGGTTTCACACGCGCGTGACGCTCCCGATCGCGTGCGGTTGGTTTGGGCTGCTCATGGCAGTCCTTGGCCTCGTGCTGACGATTCGGTGGCGTCCGTGGCCCGCCGTAGCCTGTGCCATATTCCTGATGGCGCTCTTCGTGATCGCCGTTGGCCCGACCCGTCTGCTGTTCGTTCGCTATTGCATGCCGATCGTTCCAGCGGTGGCGGCGCTTGCGGCGGCGGGCCTGGTGCTGACCGCAGAGGTCCTGCGGCGTTGGTGGTCTCGGCAGATCGTCGCCGCGTTGTTTGTCGTCGGGGTGGCAGCGGCCGTGGTACCACCCGCAGTGCGTCTCATTGAGGCCGACGTTCGGCTCGCGCGGCCGGATACGCGGACGCTCGCGGCAGAATGGGTACGCGCGCACGGTCCTGATGCGACGCTTGCACCGTACGTCGTGTATTCGGCCGTCTATGCCATACCGCGCGAAGGCGTCGCCGCCTGCAGCGCCGCGCTGCCGCCGTCGCTACGTATCGCGGTGGCGCCGCTTCCGATGATCGCCGGCAGCGGATGGCAACCGTGGTCGCCCGCGGTCGCGCGCGGCAGGCAAGGCTACGGCGAAGTCGCCGCCCGTGCGCTCGACGACTATTGGGGGATGCCGGAAGCAGACGCCGCGCGCGCGACCTTCGCGGCCTACGGGCAGCCGCTCCTCAGCTGTGGCAAGCCGTCGACGATGCATGGGCTCCGTTCGCCCGATCCGGCGTGTTTCGAAGAAGTCGCGCGCTTCGGCCCCGGCCGCCCGGGCTGCGACGCCGTGTATGATCTCTTCGATCAGTTCTACCTGCCCTTTGCCGGGTTCGCCGGCGTCGAGCGTCCGGGTCCCGAGGTCGTCGTCTATCGTCCGACGTGCGGGCGTCCGCGGTGAGCAGGTGAGAAGCCGGCTGCGCGAGGGCGGTATCCTCGCGGCGTGTCTCGGGATCGCGGTCATCCTCACGTGGCCGCTGGTGCTGGTGTTCACGACCCGGATCTGCGGCGACGTCGGCGACCCCTACCAGACGCTCTGGGGCATGCGGTGGATCCGCGATGCGGTGGTGTCGTTGCGGAACCCCTTCTTCACCGATCGCGTCTTCCATCCGAACGGTGCGACGCTCGTGTTCCAGACCTTCGATTTGCCGAGCGCCGTCGCCATGGTGCCGTTCTGGGGCTGGCTACCGGAGGTGGCGATCTACAATACCGCCGTTGTCCTTGCGGTCACGATCACCGCGTACGGGATGTTTCGTCTCGTCCGCGAGCAGACCGGGGATGTCCATGCGGCACTCGCGGCGGGGACGATCTTCGCGGCCACGCCCTATCAGTTCGCGCATCTGCAAGGTCACTTGCATCTGCTCGCGATGGGTTGGCTTCCCCTCTATCTCGTCCACGCGACGCGAATCCTGCAGGGCCGGGGCTCGGTTCGCGAGGGCCTTCTCGGCGGGCTCTTCCTCGTGCTTGCGACCTTCGCGTCTTGGTACCACCTCCTCTACGCGTTGGTGCTGACGCCGATCCTTGCCCTTCATGGACTCATCGTCCATCGCGACCCTCTCCTCTCGCGCCGCACGATCGGGGCAGTGTTCGCGCTCGGCGCGGTGTGGTTGGCACTCGTCGGACCGCTCGTCGGCGCGATCCTGGCCGCGCGCGCGCAGGACCCGATCACCGGATCGCACGAGGCCGTGAGGTTTTCGGCCGATCTCTATGCGTTCGTGTTTCCCAACGCGGCGCAGCGCTGGAGCAACGCCTTCGGCGCGCATTTCCAGAACTGGACGGGCAATTCGACCGAGAACGCCGCCTACGTCGGGTACGTGGTGCTCATGCTGGCAACGCTCGGTGCGTGGACCAACGCGTCGGCGCGACCGTTCGTGGTCGCCGCAGTGGTCGGTGCCGTGCTCGCGCTCGGACCGCGACTCCAGGTCGACGGGCATCTCGTCGGGGGCACGCTTCCCTATGGCCACCTCGAGCGTCTCCTGCCGCTCTTGAGCCTCGCGGGCGTTCCCGTCCGCTTCGCCTACGTCACCTATCTCGGTCTGGCCGTGGCGGCGGGTTTCGGGCTCGCGCACCTGCGAGCTCGGGCGGCGCGGTTCGGCCGATCGATGGAGATCGCGGCCCTGCTCGTGCCGCTTGCCCTCGTCCTCGTCGAGTATCGGCCGCGGCCACTCATCACGTCGGCGTATCCGGTGCCGGCGCCGATGCGCTCATGGGCCGACGATCCCGAGATCTTCTCCGTCTTCGACGTGTGGGATCCCTATCGGCCGATGTGGCACGCGACGATTCATCGGAAGCCGATAGTCGGCGGGTATCTTTCGCGTGTGCCGGAGCGGCTCGTCGACGAGTATCAACGTCATCCCGTCTTGCGCGCCATCCTCTTCGGAGGCGATGCGGCCTGGTTCACGCGCGTCGACCCCGGGCTCGACTTCGCATGGGGAGACACCGGTCCCGGCGGTGCCATATTACCCGGTCGCTTCCAGGTGAGCTGGGATGGGATCCTGCTGGCTCCGGTGACCGGAACCTACGAGTTGTGGCTCGGGGCCGACGACACCGCCTCCGTTTCCCTCGATGGGCAGGTGATCCTCACCCGCTCGGGCCCTTGCCCGCGTGAGGGAGAGTGCGTGGCGACGGTGGGTCTCGCGCTCGAGGCCGGCGCGCATCGGGTGGCCGTGGAGTTCCGCAATCACACCGGCCGAGCCGAGCTGCGTCTCTGGTGGCGCCCGCCGGGCGGTGAGCGTGCGATCGTCCCGAGCAGCGCGCTCCGCACCGCCGACGGGGGCCCCGGGCTGATGGCGGAGTATTCGCAGTCGGTGGCGACGCGTTCGGGTCTCGGCGTCGAGGGAGGCCGGGCGGCACTCCGCGCGCTCGGCCTCCGCTACGTGATCGTCAACGACCTGCAACGAAACGCATGCGTCGAGCAGGATCTCCAGCTGCCGCTCTCCTATGCGGGTGAAGACGTACGAATCTACGAAGTGCCGCCGCCGTCACCCCCAGGTCACTGAACGGCGATGGTCGGGCGGCGTGTCTAAGGCGAACATTTGTGGCGGCCACGCGTGCGCTCGTCCGTCCGGGTCGACGAGCACGGCTCCCGTGCGTTAAGCGGCGCCAATGCCGATCCTCACCTTCCGGAAATTCTTCGGCGCCTTTGGCATTCTGCTGGTGGCCGCGGCGATGTCGCGCCTGCTGCCCATCGTTCGGGACCAGCTGGCGGCACCGTTCGACCTGATCTCGGAGGGGCCGAGCATGAGCCTCATCGAGGCGGTTCGCGACGGCTTCAATATCTATGCGCCCGAATCCTACACGGGGCTGCCGTTCCAGATCGTCCCGTATGTACCGCTGTTCCACGCGGTGGTCGCGATGCTGCCTTCCGACCCCGGCAACCCTTTCTTCACGGGACGCGTGCTGTCGATGCTTTTCATGCTGATCGCCGCCGCGAGCGTGTTCGCAATCAGCCGGCCGCGGGATTGGCTCGGAGCACCGCTCATCGCGATGGCCCTGTTCTTTCTCATCCGTCCCGTCACCGGCAATACGGCATACCTGCGCTCGGATTCTGCCGGTCTCTTTTTCTCCGTGGCGGCGGTCGTGATCTTGGCCAGGCCGCCGTCGATGCGCACGGCCGTGCTCGCGGGTCTCTCCTGCGCGCTCGCCCTTGCGTGCAAGCAGTCCTTCCTGGCGGCGACGGTGACCTGCGGCCTGTATCTGCTCATGCGAAGCCCGCGTCTCGCGCTCGGATTCGTCGCCGCCGAGCTGGCGCTTGGGGGTCTCTTGGCGGCCACGGCCACGTTGGTCTGGGGCAACGGGTTTTGGGACTGCGTGCTGCTGGCCGCGACCCACTATCCCCGCGACTGGCCGTCGTTCGTCGTGCACTGGCAGGACATGCTCAAGCAGCCGATCTTCACCTGGATCCTGCTCATGGTAGCGCTGACGTCGCTGGCGGCCATCGTGCGATCACCGACCGCGCCCTTCAGAGCCACGCCGTATCTCCTCTACGTCCTCGGCTCGTTCGCAACGCAGTCGAGTGTGCTCAGCGGTATTGGCGCCTCGAACCACTATTTTTTCGAGCCGATACTGGCGAGTCTCCTTTGGCTCGTCTCGACGAGCGACGGAGCGAAGGATCGGCCGCTCCGCGATTGGATCATGGTGGCCACGCTCGCTGTTCTGGCCGCGTGCGTCGTGGCCGAGTTCCGCTACAGCGTCCCCAACGAGTATCGCTATACGACTGCAGCGGAGACCGAGGCTCGCGTCCGCAATCGGGATTGGGTGATCAGCGAGATGAGCCGCCTCGGCATCGCACCCGGTCCTGTGCTGAATCTGAAGAACTCGACCGTGACTTTCGACTACCCCGGCGAGGTGAGCGTCAATGATCCGTATCTCTTTTTCGTGATGTGGGAGGTCGGCCGGCTGAGTACTGCGCCGCTGTTGCAGGCCATCCGTGACCGATACTTCGATGCCGTGATCGTTTCCCCGGGGCTCACGTCCGGGGCAGGGCAGCAGGAGGACCATCCGATCCAGAACATCTTGCGTGTCCTGTTCGAGCACTACCAATTGACAGTTCACGGGGAGGACGTGAACGTGCTGACGCCGCAGCGGGCGCGTCAGGGAAGCCCCTCGTAGCTCCGGACGGCTCCGCCCGCGTACGCAAGCGGAAGGCGCGATCTTCTCACCGCCGATCGTACGCGTACGTCCCCACCACCCCGTCGGCGAGCCGCACGCTCACGAGCAGCGTGCGGCGCTCGTCGTCGACCCCCGGGGGCAGGCCCGTGAGCGCGACGTACTCGCCGGCGGCGGTGACGGTGCGGGGGAAGCGGAGCGGAACGGCGGCGGTCCAGCGCGCCTCGCCCTCGGGCGTGACGCGTGTGAGACGCAGCTCGGCGCTCGCGTCGACCGCCGTGTAGTGCTCGAGCACGACGTCCGGCGAGTCGGGGATCGTGACCGCGCGGAGCCGGAAACCGTCGCGGAGGATGGCGCCGCCGAGATACGCGGTGTCGTTGCGCGCGGGACGGAGATCGCGCAGCACGACGGTGCCCTCGTCGATCGCGTCGGGCGCGGGCGTCGACGCGTCGGCGATCCAGAGCCGGCGGCGTTCCGGGTTCCCGAACGACGCCTGGCGGGGGCGGGCCCACCACGACTCGAGCTTGGCGCGCTCGGCCTCGCTCAGGACGCCGAGCCAGCGCGTGCCGCTCCGCCACGCGTCGAGGCCGAACTCGCCGGGAAGCGACGCCCAACGCGGACCGGTCGCTTCCGCCATCTGCCGGTCGTACTCGGCCATCTGGCGGTGCCACTCGTCCCTGGTCTTGGCTTGCGCGGCCGGCGTGGCGGTGGGGGCGGGCGCGAGGCTCGTGTCGGCGGGGGTGAGCTCGAGCCGGCGGCCGTCGCGGGTCGTGAGCACGACGGTGCCGTTCGGCGTGAGGTCGTAGTGGCGGCCGTCGTCGGAGAGCAGACCGCGGAGCCCGGGCTGGCGCGCTTCCAGGCTCGGGGGATCGATCTCGACCAGCCGGCGCGAGAGACCGGCGGCCCGGAGGCCCTCGGCGAAGAGCCAGACCCGATCGGGCGCGGTGCCGAGCAGGCGGAGGTTCAGGACGCCGGTCTCCTCGCTCCGCAGGACGAAGACGCGGCCGGCGTCGCTGGCATCGGGATGGTTCAGCTGCAGCTCGACGATCTGGTCGTTCGCGTAGCTGCGGCGGGTCGGCCGGCTCCAGTTGACCCGTTCCTGGACGACGACGGTCGCGAGCAGCAGCTGGCCGCTCGCGTCGGTCGCCGCGACCGGGCCGAGCTCGACTTCCCAGCTGCCGAGGGTCTGGACGTAGGCCTGCCAGCGCGGCAGGCCCCACTGCACCGCGGCCAAGAGCGCGACCACCGGCCAGAACGCGATCCAGCGGCCACGCCGGCGCGGGGGGGCGCCGTCTTCGCGCCGATCGGTCACGCCGCGTCGTCGTTCTGGTCGCCCCGACCCGAACATGCTATCCCCCGAGTCACGCATGGCCACTACGCCCAAGATCAAGACCGGCTCGACCGTCGACAGTTGGTGCACCAAGTGCAAGCTCGTCCTGGCCCACACCGTCGAAGCGATGGTCGAGGGGAAGATCACGCGCGTGCACTGCAACACCTGTCGCGGCCAGCATGCTCACCGCCCCAACGCCCCCGGCGCAGCCACGAAGACGGCCGGGACCACGCGGAAGAGCCCGGCCAGAAAGTCCGCCGACTCGACGCCAAAACGTAGCGAATACGAGACTTTGTTGCGTGGCCGCAGCGGGGACAAGGCACGCACGTACGCCACCAGCGAGCGCTTCGCCCCGGGCGAGCTGATCAAGCACGCGTCGTTCGGCCTCGGTGTCGTGGTCGGGGAGCGGGACAGCGTCAAGATCGACGTCCACTTTCCGGACGGCCCGAAGGTCCTGCTCCACGGGCGGTAGGCCTCACTTCCGCTTGGCGTCGAGCTCGGACCAGCGGGCGTAGAGCTGCTCCACGCGGACGCCGGCGGCCTCGACGGCGGCGTAGCGGCGGGCGAGCTCGGCCGCGTCGGAGACGACGGCCGGATCGGTGAGCCCGGCCTGACAGGTGGCCAGCGCCTCCTCGGCCGCGAGGATCGTCTCCTCCATCGCGTCCCATTCGCGTTGCTCGTGATAGCCGAGCCGTTTGGTCGCCGGGGCGGCGCGCGTGGGCGCGGGTCGGGTCCGGGCCTCCTTGGCGGCGGACTCGGCGGCCGCCTGGGCGGTCTGCCACTGCGCCAGGTCGGCGAACGCGGCGATGCCGCCGGCGCCGTCGAGCGCAAGCAGGGCCGTCGACACGCGGTCGAGCAGGAAGCGATCGTGGGTCACCAGCACGATCGCGCCGGGGAACTCGAGCAGGCTCTCCTCGAAGATCTCGAGGGTCGGGATGTCGAGGTCGTTGGTCGGCTCGTCGAGCAGGAGTACGTCGGCCGGTTGCAGCATGAGGCGGGCGATGTGGACGCGGGCGCGCTCGCCGCCCGAGAGCTGACCGACCGGCTGCCCGAGCTGCTCGGTGCGAAAGAGGAAGCGCTTGGCCCACGAGACGACGTGCACGGGGCGGTCCCGATAGATGACGGTGTCGGCGTCGCCGGCGAGGGCCTGGCGGAGCGACCAGCTCGGGTCGAGGCCGCCGCGGTGTTGCGTGAACTGGACGAGGCGAAGATCGTCGGCGGGCGTGATCGTGCCGGTGTCGGGTGCGATCGTGCCGGCGAGGAGGCCGAGGAGCGTGCTCTTGCCGCTGCCGTTGGCGCCGAGGAGGCCGAGTCGCACGCCGGGGCTGAGCACGAGGTCGAGCTTCCGGAGGATCGTCCGCCCGCCGAGCGCCTTTCCGACGCCGGCCGCGACGAGCAGGCGGCGCGTCTGCCGGCCCGAGGCCGTGAAGGCGATGCCGGCCTTGGCGGTGCGGCTGCGGTCGTCGACGGCGGCGAGCTCGCCGATCAAGCGCCCCGCCTCGGCGATCCGCGCCTGCTGCTTGGTGGTGCGGGCCTTGGCGCCCTGCTTCAGCCAGGCGATCTCGCCGCGGACGCGATTCGCCAGGGTGTCGCGGTAGGCGGCCTGCTCGCGGAGCGCGTCGTCGCGGCGCTCGAGAAAGTCGCTGTAGCGCCCGGCCGTCTCGAAGAGGCCACCCGCGTGGATGCGGTCGATCTCGACCATGCGCTCGGCGACGTTCTCGAGAAACCAGCGGTCGTGGCTGACGACGAGGTAGGCGAGCCGCTCGGCGCGCAGCAGCTTCTCGAGCCAGACGATGCCGGCCACGTCGAGGTGGTTGGTCGGCTCGTCGAGGAGCAGCACGTCGGGGCCGCGCGCCAGCTCGCGGACGATCGCGAGGCGCTTCAGCCAGCCGCCCGAGAGCGTGTCGACCCCGACCTCGGCGTCGTCGAAGCCGGCGCGGCTCACCGCCTTCGCCACGCGAAGCTCGATCTCCCCCGGGTCGTGGACGTCGGCCGCGACCGCCGCGCTGACGACCTCCCGCACGGTCGCTCCGGCGGGGAAGCTCGACTCCTGCGGTACGTACCCGACGCGAGCGAGGCGGCGGAGCGCGCGCGTGCCCGTGTCGGGCGTCTCGAGGCCGGCCAGGATGCGGAGCAGCGTCGACTTGCCGCTGCCGTTCGGTCCGACGACCCCCACGCGATCGTCCTCGCAGAGCGCCAGCGAGAGGTCGGTGTAGAGCGGTGCGGCGCCGTAGGCCTTGCCGACGGATTGGACGGAGAGGAGGACCGGTGCGGTCATGGGTGGGCGGAGGTGAGCACGCGCCGACGCCGTGCGGGCCGCCGCAAGCGCGCGCCGCCCACCAGCGCGTCTTTCTCACTGCGGCTCAGCGTCTTGATCCAATGCTCGGTCTTGAGCGCGTCCCCCCAGGTACGGACGCGGCGCGACCACAGCAGCACGACCGGCAGGCGCGCGCGCGTGTAGCGCGACGCCCGGCCCGCCGCATGCTGCTCGAGCCGACGCGGCAGGTCCTTGGCGGCGCCGGTGTACAGCGTCCCGTCGTTGCAGCGGAGGATGTAGACGACGTGCATCAGGGCGGGACGATGCCGGCGAGCGCGCACACCGCCCAGCCCGCGAACCCGACGAAGAGCGGGATGGTGAGGTTGTCGTCGAGCCGGAGCGGCAGCATCTCGAAGATCGCGCCGGCCAGGCCGATCGTGATCGCGACGCCGGCGAGGGGACCGGCGGCGACGACGGTCGTCGTGCGCAGCACCGCGGCGGTGATGATCGCCGTCGCGGCGAAGAAGGCGAGCGAGCCCTCGACGCTTTTGCCGCGGACGACGTGGTGGCGGCCCCAGGTGATGCCGACGAGCGCCGAGAGCGGATCGGCGATCGCGAGGGTGTAGATCGCGATCAGCGCGAGCGTCTTCGGGAAGGTGAGGAGTGTCAGGAGGATGGCGATCGCGTACGGCGTCATCGCCGATTCCTTGAACTCTTCCTCGGCCCGGAAGAGCAGCCGGTTGATCCACGGGGCGCGCTCGAGCAGCTCGGGATAGTGGATGCGGACGCGATCCAGGATGTAGACGAGGCACGCGATCGATCCGAAGGTGTGGACGATCTGCTGGTGGGTGAAGATGAGGGCGTAGGCGGTCGCGA
>CAZWAX010000030.1:0-23454 GCA_964631985.1 uncultured Polyangiaceae bacterium
CTGGCCCGCGGGCGCCCGGGGGGGCTCCTGACCGCCGCCCGAGTCGGGAACCATCTCCCGCACCTGCCGCTTCGAGCGTAGCGTCGGACCCCACACCAGCCGCTCCTCGCGGTAGAGGAAGATCTGCAGCGCTCGCGTCAGCCGCCGCACGATGCGATCCTCACCCTCGTCGCGATACTCCGCCATGAAAGCGTTCAGTGGGATCTCGGCGCCCACCGACACGGTGAGGTCACGCGCATTCCACAGGTACGTGACGACCTTCTTCACGTCGCTCGGCGCCTCGTGCACGCTGTACACGAAGCTCGCGAGCCGCGAGCCCTTGCGACGAAGCCCGGAGCCGCGAAAGATGCCGAGCGGCACCAGGAACACCGGCTGCTCCTTTCCCCAGAGCTCGTGGACGATCTCGCGCAAGTAGTCGGCGCCCCGCCGTGCCTCGCGCGGAACGCGATTGCCGCGTCCCCGGCCGACGGGTCCCCGCCGGCTGCTCCGGATGAACAGCAGGACCGAGCGACCCTGGGCAGCGAGGCGGGCCGCGAGATCGCGCTCAAGCGCGTGGCGCTCCTCGGACCGGCTCCCCAAGGCGCGCAGCCCGCGCCAGAGACCGCGCACGACCCCATCGACCCGCCGGAGCCAGAGCGACGAGATGTCGTTGGTGAAGAGCGGCAGCGGCAGCCCTTCACGAAGCAACAGAAAGTTGACCAGGAAGTAGTCGACGAGCGACCGGTACCGCATCACGTAGACGAGCGTGCCCTGATCGGCGAGCCGCCGCAGACGCGCGATGTCCTGCGGCTCGATCTGGACGTAACGAAACGCGATACGCGCGAAGAGGTTCGCGAAGACGCCGAAGCGCCTGAGCATGGTCGAGTGATGCGGAGGTTCGTCGCCGAGCGGAGCATCCCGTGGCTCCACGGGGCCGGGCGCCACTTGCGGCTGCGTCATGGCGTCGTCCGCGCGGGCGATGCCGTAGCATCCGTCGTCATAGGTAGCGCTCGAGCCCGCGACGCTTCAGCTCGTCGACGACCTGCCGAACGTCCTGGGCGCGATCCCGGTGACACACCAGGATCGCGTCGGGCGTGTCCACCACGATGACGTCCTCGAGACCGACGACGGCGACCAGGCGGCCGTCGCCAAACACCACCGCGCCCTTCGCATCGACGGGCACCAGCTGGCGTGCCGAACCGACGCCATCGAGCTCGGCGAGCGCCGCCCAGCTGCCGACGTCGCTCCATCCGAAGTCGCCTGCGACCACCATCACGTCGCGGGCGTGCTCCATGATGCCGTAGTCGATGGAGACCGACGGCAGCGTTGCGTACGCCTTCGCGATCGCGGCGCCGCGGCGCCTCGTGCGCTGCGCGTACGCGGCGCGCAGCGGCTCGACGACCGTCGGCAGGAGGCGATCGAAGAGCTCCAGGAGCGTCGCCGTCTGCCACGCGAACATGCCGCTGTTCCAGAGATACCGTCGCGACGCGACGAAGCGACGCGCCCGAGCGGCGTCCGGCTTCTCCACGAAGGCCCGCACCTTCGAGGTACGCCCGCCGACCCCCGCGCCGAGCTGGATGTAGCCGTACCCGCTCTCGGGACCGGTCGGTCGAATGCCGATCGTTACCGCCACCGGTTTGGCCGCCGCCCACGCCAACGCTTCCAGGATCGTCGCGCGAAACTCGCGGGCGTTCGCGATCGCGTGATCCGCCGGGAGGCTCACGAACGTCGCCCCGGGCGCGCGCGCGTCGATCTCGAGCGCGGCCAGCGCCAGACACGGCGCCGTGTTCCGAGCGATCGCCTCGCTCAGGATGTTCTGGCGCGGCAGGCTCGGCAGCTGCCGGCGCACGGCACGGGCGTGGTCGCGGTGCGTGACGATGAGGATCTGCGAGGGGAGAACGACCCCGCGGAGACGCGCGACGGTCTCCTGCAACAAGCTGCGAGATCCGAGGACCGGGAGCAGCTGCTTGGGAACGAGACGTCGACTCCGCGGCCAGAATCGCGTGCCGCTGCCTCCGGCCATGACGACTGCCCAACGATCGGTGAGGCGGGGAGGACGCGGCACAGACGACCGAGACATCGCTTCGATTTAGGCACCGCCACCTCGAAAAGCAAGACGACCTGCGACCTCGCGCAGCATCACGAGGCCGTCACCATGTGCCGAGGACGCCCGTCGCGCTCCGGATCGATGCGCGCGACGTCAGCAGCGCGCCACGAGCGCGTCGACGCAGCGTCGGATGTCGTCACCGTCGCAGTAGAAATGCGGCGAGAATCGCACCCCGCCCCCGCGCGGGCTCGCCAGCACACCCGCCGCCCGTAGCCGCCGCACCACGCTCTCGGGCGGCTCGGGAACGCGCACCGTCGTGATGCCGGCGCGCTCGCCCGCGGCGTCGGGGCTCACGAGCGCAAAGCCCTCCGCGCCGAGCGCGGCACGGAGCTCGGCGGTGAGCGCGAGCACGCGCTGCTCGACCACGTCGACGCCGACGTCGAACAGCAAGTCCAGGGCGGCGCCGAGCGCGTGGATCGCGAGAAAGTTCGCGCTTCCGCACTCGAACTTCTGGGCGTCCGGCTTGAGCTCGAAGTGATATGGCAGGTAGCGGCTCGCGTCGACGACGCTCTTCCAGCCGATCCGTTGCGGCACCAGTCGATCGAGCCACCGCCGCGACACGTACAGCAGGCCGCATCCTTCGGGCGCGCAGAGCCATTTGTGCCCATCGGCCGCAAGCGCGTCGATGCCCTCGCGCTCCACGTCGAGGCGAACCGCACCGAGCGCCTGAATGCCGTCGACACAGAAGAGCGCGCTGTGCCGGCGGCAAAGCTCGGCGATGGCCGCCAGCGGGCGACGATGGCCGGTGGCAAAGTCGACCGCGCTGACGCTCACCACGCGTGTCGTACGGTCGACCAGCGCCGCGATCGCGTCGACGGTCACCCGGCCGTCGACGATGGGGGCGAGGCGCGTCTCGACGCCGAGACGTCGGAGCGCCCACCACGGGTAGACGTTGGCGGGGAACTCGCCGTCCACGGCCACCACGGAATCGCCCGGCCGCCAATCGACGGCGGTCGCGATGCTCGACAAGCCATCCGAGGTACTGGCGACGAACGCCAGCTCGTCGGTCGCGGCCCCGACCAGGCGCGCCGCATCCGCCCGCACCACTTCGGCTCGCGCCTCCCATGCCGGATAGTGCAGTCGAGCAAAGTCTCGCGCATCGGCGATGAAGGCTGCGACGGCATCCGCCACACGCCGGGAGACCGGCGCCACCCCGGCATGATCGAAGTAGACGCATTCCGCCGTCACCGGGAACTGATCGCGGCCGACGGTCGTCATGACGTCCCTGCCCCCGCTCGCAAGAAAGTTGTCATTCGTGCGCTCGCACTATGCTACAGTCCCCGAGCATGGAGAAGCCGCTCGCGAGCGCTCGACTCCACGAGTTCTTCCTCAGCACGACGCAGCGGACCTTCCGCGAGCTCGGCGTCGGCGACGAGGGCGTCATCGGCTACGTCGCGGCCGTCCTCACCGAGTTCGCGCGCAGCGATCGCCTCTACGCCCTTCGCACGGCACGCGGACGCGCGGTCGACGGGATCGTCGACATGCGCCGCGCGGCGGACCAGACCAACGCCATGCGGGCGCGGGCGGCGCGGAAGTACGTCGGTGACTACACGCTCTTCATGACCGGTCTCTTTCGGAGCCACGTCGAGAGCCGCGGCGCCCTCGGGTACTACGTCGAGGAGGGGCAGCGCTCCTATCGCGCGGTCTCCGAGCTCGACCTGACGCGCTTCCGCACCGGCTTCCTGTTGTTCGAGCAGCTCGCCAAGAACTTCGAGGACTACTCGGGCGCGCTCGACTACATGCGGAAGGCCTACTTCACGCCGGCGGCCGGCCAGAGCCCCTTCGCGGAGTTCCTGCGGCAGGTCGAAGGTTGGATCACGAGCGGGCTCTCCGATAACTGACGGCATCCTTCCGACCACCCACATCACGGTCTCGGGCGACGCAATGCGCCTCGATCGGTTCCTCGCAGCGCAGGATCCGTTCGCCGGTCTCGGGCGCCGCCGACTCGCCGCCGTCCTCGCGGCCGGTCACGTACGGGTGAACGGCCGGACCGCCCGCAAGGGCACGATCGTTCACGCCGGCGAAACGATCAGCATTCGGGAGTCCACCCCGGAGCCCGCGAGCCCCGTCACGACACCGCTCGTCGTGGTCTACGCCGACACGCGGATCGTCGCGATCGACAAACCCCCCGATCTAGCGACGACCATCGGTCGCACGCCGGGACCGAGCGTGGCCGCCGCTCTTCTGGCGCGTTACCCGGAAATGGCGGCGGTCGCCGACGAGCGCCACGCGGGCCTGGTGCACCGTCTCGACACGGGCACGTCCGGTCTGCTGCTCGCGGCCCGCGACCTCGAAACCCACACGCAGCTGCGGACGGCGTTCGCACGGAAGCGCGTCGCGAAGGAGTACCTCGCCGTCGTCGCCGGACGCGTCGCCGAGCCCCGGCTCTTCACGCAGGCGCTGACCCGCCATCCGCGCAGCCGCCGTCGCATGATCGCCGCACGCGGGGCGGACGACGGTTGGCCGGCGACGACGGAGATCGTCCCGATCGGCGGTGACGATACCCTCACGGTGGTGCGACTGCGCATGCGAACCGGGGTGACGCACCAGCTCCGCGTCCATCTCGCGACGCTCGGTCATCCGATCGTCGGCGATCGCCGCTACGGGCATGATCTGCGCGATCTCCCCGCGCTGGGCGTACCGCTCTCGCCATGGCACTACCTGCACGCGTGGGCGATCGCCTGTGACGACCCCGCCCTCTTCCCGAGCCTGGCGACGCCGTTCCCCGCCCATTGGCGGGCGCTGTTCACCGCGCGCGCCTGGTCGATCCCGACCAACTGACCAGGCGAGACGAGCCGATCGTCAGGCCGCTGCCTGACGACCTTTCGCGCCCTTGTCCTTGCCGCCGTCCTTGTTGGTGGGCGGCTTGGTGCTGCACGGTCCGCACAGGTTCCGGACGTTGTCGGGATCCTCCATCAGGCCGTCGTCGACGTTGTGACAGACCTTCGCGCACTCGGCGCAGATGAAATAGATCCCTTCGATCGTCTTGTTGATCCGCTCGCGATTCAGGATGCGGCCGCGCAACTTCTGGATCCGGATGCCGAGGAGATCCTCGTACTGCCGCTTGATCTTCCGCCGCCCGGCTTCGTCTTTGGGAAGCTCCTCTTCGCTCGAGGCGACGGCGCTCTCGTCCTCGTCGAAGATGTTGAATCCCTTCTTCGGCTTGTCTTTCTTGGTGACCTTCTTGGCCATGACCCGGTGTCCTCCCGCGCCAACGAAAAAATCCGGCGACAGCAACGCTATCAGCCGGATGCGCTCGCACCGGAAGTATCTCAGCGGTACCACATGGTCAATGTGCTACGCCGGTGTGCGCCATCGCGACTCGCACGCTTGTCGGCCCTTCCGACGGGTGGTAGCGTCCCGCCGTTTTCGAGCACCACCCCGATGCAAGTCCGCCTCGAGCCACAAGGAAAGCAATTGACGATCGCGGGCCGGCGGCGGGTCGGAGAGCTCGTCCAGTCGCTCGGGATCCTGGCGGGTACCGTCATGGTGATTCGCGGCGACGAGCTCCTCACCGACGACGAGTTCGTCGACGACACCGACACGATCGAGCTTCGCGCCGTCATCTCGGGCGGTGTCGCGTGAAGTGCAAGCGCTGCGCCGAGAAGGCGATCATCCAGCTCCGCAGCCACAACACGGCCTTTTGCAAGCCCTGCTTCCTCTTCTTCTTTCAACGGAGCGTCGAGCGCGCCATCACGCGGGAGCGCATGTTCACGCGCGAAGAGCGCGTGCTGGTCGCGGTCTCGGGCGGCAAAGACAGCCTGGCCCTCTGGGACGCGCTGGTGGAGCTCGGGTTCGACACCGAAGGTCTCTATCTCGGGCTCGGCATCGGTACGTACTCGAGCGCATCCGAGCAGAAGACGCGCGCCTTCGCCGAGGGCCGCGGCCTGCGCTTACAAGTGGTGGAGCTCGATGAGACCGAAGACGGGCTCGGCATCCCGGCGGTCGCCGCCGCGACGCGCCGGCCCCCCTGCTCCGCCTGCGGGACGTTCAAACGTCACCACTTCGATCGCGCCGCCCTCGCCGGCGGCTTCCCGGTCCTGGCAACGGGTCACAATCTCGACGACGAGGCCGCGCGTCTGATGGGCAACGTGCTGCACTGGCAGCTTCCCTATCTCGCGAAGCAACAGCCGGTGCTGACGCCCACCCACCCACGCTTCGTCCGCAAGGTGCGGCCCCTCTTCCGGACGAGCGAGCTCGAGAGCGCGACGTATGCCTTCCTGCGCGGCATCGACTACGTGGTGGACGAGTGCCCGAACAGCCACGGTGCGACCCAGCTCGTGTACAAGGATCTCCTCAATCGGCTCGAGCACACCATGCCCGGCAGCAAGCTCGCCTTCCTGACGGATTTCTTGAGCCGTGGACTGCCCCTCTTCGCGAACGCCCCGGACGCCGTCGATCTCGGCGAATGCGAGCGTTGCGGGATGCCGGCCGCGGGAGAGATCTGCGGCTACTGCCGGCTCGTAGCCGAGGTCGGGCGCCGACGCACCCAGGCGGTGGCACATTCCTGAGCCGACGGCGCAGCCGGACGAGCGCGCGCCCGAGGGAAACAGTCGGGCGCTCCTGCGCGACGGCGACTCGATCCTCTTCATCGATCGCAAGGCACGTCAGTACCTGCGTACGATCCGGAGCGGGAAGCGCGTCAACGTTCGCGGCGCCGCCTTCCCGGCCGAGGACCTCATCGGCCTCCCGGAAGGCACGGTGCTGCGGAGCTCCACCGGCGAGTACCTGCAGATCTTCCGCCCCACCTACGCGCAGCTGATCCCGAACCTGCCGCGCCAGGCCCAGCTCATCTACCCGAAGGACGTCGGCACGATCCTGATGTGGGGCGACATGCATCCCGGCGCCCACGTCATCGAGGTCGGCGTCGGGCCGGGTGCGACGTCGATGGCGCTGCTGCGCGCCATCGGACCGACGGGACGGCTCACGACCTACGAGCTCCGCGAGGAGTTCGCGACCATGGCCCGCGACAACGTCGCGCGCTTCCACGGGCCGGCGCCGCAATGGACGATCAAGCTGCGCGATGCCTACGAGGGGTTCGACGAGACCGACGTCGACCGCATGGTCGTCGATCTCTCGGAGCCGTGGCGCGTCGTGCCGCACGCGGCGCGCGCGCTCCGACCGGGGGGCGTCTTCGTCGGCTTCACGCCGACGGTGCTGCAACTGAAGCAGCTCGTCGACGAGCTGCGCGCGGGACCGTTCGCCGCCGTCGAGATCCTCGAGTCGCTGCAACGCGGCTGGCACGTGAAGGACCGCAGCGTCCGACCCGAACATCGCATGGTGGCGCACAGCGGGTTCCTGATCTTCGCACGCCGACTCGCCGACGTGCTACCGACCGCCGCGCTCGACGCGGAGTGACACAGCAAGCACCGCGTCGTCGCCCCGATTTCGTTGACATCGTTTCTGCGGCTGGTGTAGCGTCCGCGACAGTCGCGATGCACGCGTGAGGTCGACGGGATGACCAAGGAAGATCTTCGCCGGAAGGTCTGGCAGCTGCTGGAACACAACGCCGTGCAGCGCTTCCCCGGTGCCCACGGACGCATCCCCAACTTCCTCGGCTCCGAACGCGCCGCAGCCCGCCTCGCCGAGCTCGCCGTCTGGAAGAAGGCGCGCACCATCAAGATGAACCCCGACGCCCCGCAGCTCGCGGTGCGGCGTCAGGCGCTCCTCGACGGCAAGGTGGTCTACCTCGCCGTCCCCTCGCTCCGGACCGAAAAGTGCTTCGTCGAGATCGACCCCAAGCGCCTCGGACGGCGCGCGGCCCTGGCGGCGAGCCTCCTCGGTGCCACCAAGTACGGGCGCCTCGTCAGCGCGCGCGAGGTCCGCACGATCGATCTCGTCGTCTGCGGCTCGGTCGCCGTGCGGCGTGACGGCACGCGTGTCGGGAAGGGCGGAGGCTACGTCGACCTCGAATACGCGCTGCTGCGTGAAGAGGGCAAGCTCAAGGAGACGACGCCGATCGTCACCACCATTCACCCGCTGCAGATCGTCACCGAGAAGGTCGCGATGTTGGCGCACGACATCCCGCTCGACTTCCTCGTGACGCCGTTCGAGGTCGTGGCGACGCGCCCCGCCTTCCCGCGCCCGCGCGGCATCTACTGGGATCTCCTGAAGGCGGCCCGCATCGAAGCGATCCCGTCGCTCCGCAAACGCCTCAAGCAGAGCTCGCCCGACGTTCCCTCGCGTCGACTCTGACGCAGCCGCGACGTTCGGCGCTCAACGATCGTCGGGCCAGCGGAGCGCGAGCGCGCTGCTGACCACGCTCGCCAACCCGAGCACCAGCACGAGACCGTTCAGCTGCACGGCGCGCCGGTGCAAGCCGTCGAATTCGACGCGCACCGCGGGATCGACCGGCTCACGGTGGAGGGTTGGACGGAGCTCACGAGCGCGGGGGCTGACGACGCCGCCGGCGTAGCTCGTCGCCGCCAGCATCACCACGAGCATGGGGACGACCAAGCGCCAGGTCCGCACCCCGACGCCCGCGCGCCACAACCACGACGCCGCCGCGAGGGCGACCACGCCGACCGCCACCGTAAAGCCGTAGTAGAGAGGGAAGATCCGTCCCATGACGGTCCCTGCGGTCTCGCTCGGCACGGCGCCGAACACCGCCGGCGCGACCAGGAACGAGACCGTGACCAGCGCCCCGATCCAGAGGGCGAGCGCGAGCTGGAAGACGACCGTCGCCGCCGCGTTCACGCCGAGAACCTCACTGCAGCGGCGGCGCCTGCGCCGCCGTCAGGGCACGCCGTCCGGCAAAGCCTTCGTCCATCGCATGCCAAAAGCCGATGGACTTCTCACCATACTGCCAACAGAGCAGTACGGTGGCGCCGTCGATCTCCGCGGGAAAGTCCACGAGCCCGAGGTCGATGCCTTTGAACTGACAGCCGAGCTTCTCGATCTCCGCCACGGTGCTCTCGATCTCCGCGACGTAGGGCGCGAGCTCGGGTCGCACCCGCAACACGTCGACGGTGGTGCGCACGCCCGGCTCGGCGTCCGCCTCGTGCACGGCGCTTCGCACGACCAGCACCGTGCGCTGCAGACGCTCCATCAACATCTCGAGGCGGGGAATCAAGGCATTCGCCTCCTCGAGCGTGAAGCCGCGCGGCGCCATGGCCGGCATCTAGACCAGTTTCATGCGCCGCTGTCGAGAATACCTCGGTGTTTCGACGGGTTCGGGGTTGTCCGTGCGTAGGTCGTGTACTACTCTTCGCGCCGACAGCAGCGGGGCGTTCGGAATCGAGGTGGCGGCTATGGCGAGCGGCGAAGAATTCGATCCCGAGAAGGCAGCACAGGAACCTGGGGAACAGAAATTCTACGGCTTCGAGGAGGACGTGAGCGGGATCCACGTCCCGACCGAGCTCTCCATCCTGCCGCTCCGTGGCGTCGTGGTCTTTCCGTCGGCGATCGCCCCGTTGCTCATCTCGCGCGGCGCCTCGCTGAAGCTCGTCGAAGACGCGCTCGCCGGTGACCGCATCCTCGGCCTGGTCGCCCAGAAGAACGCGGAGAGCGAGAGTCCCGGCACCGATGGGCTCTACTCGCGCGGCACGGCCGGCCGCATCCTCAAGATGCTGAAGTACCCTGATGGGAGTGTCCGGATCCTGGTCCAGGGGCTCCGCCGCATCGAGATCCAGAGCTACGTTCGCCGCGAGCCGTACTTCGTCGCCCAGGTCCGTCAGCTCACCGAGATCCCCGACGCCGAAGGCGACATCGAGGCCGTGCAGGCCCACATGGTGCAGCAGTTCTCGAAGTTCGTCTCGATGATTCCCTACCTGCCGGACGAGCTGCAGGTGGTCGTGACCAACATCAAGGACCCGAGCAAGGTCACCGACCTGATCGCCTCGAACCTCAACATCTCGCTCGAGGAGAAGCAGGACCTGCTCAATACGCTCGAGCTCCGAGTCCGGCTCGAGAAGCTCGGCGCGATCCTGAACCGCGAGATCGACCTCCTCGAGCTCGGCCACAAGATCCAGTCGCAGGTCCAGACCGAGCTCAACAAGAACCAGAAGGAGTTCTACCTCCGGCAGCAGATGAAGGCGATTCAGCGCGAGCTTGGCGAAGGCGACTCGCGAAGCGCCGAGCTCGACGAACTGCGCCAGAAGATCGCCGACGCCAACATGCCCGAAGAGGCGCGCAAAGCCGCCGACAACGAGCTCGAGCGCCTGCGCATCATCCCTCCGGAGTCGGCCGAGCACACCGTCGTCCGCACCTACCTCGAATGGCTCGTCAACATGCCGTGGGCCACCTCCACCGAGGACAACCTCGACATCCCGCACGCGCGGGGCGTCCTCGACGAGGACCACTTCGACCTCGAGAAAGTGAAGGACCGCATCCTCGAATACCTGGCCGTCCGGAAGCTGCGGAAGGATCCCAAGGGGCCGATCCTCTGCTTCGTCGGACCGCCCGGCGTGGGCAAGACCTCGCTCGGACGCTCGATCGCCAAGGCGATGGAGCGGAAGTTCATTCGCCTCTCGCTCGGCGGCGTGCGCGACGAGGCCGAAATCCGCGGCCACCGTCGCACCTACATCGGCTCGCTTCCGGGTCGCATCATCCAGAGCCTGCGGACGGCGGGCTCCAACAACCCGATGATCATGCTCGACGAGATCGACAAGCTCGGCGGCGACTTCCGCGGGGATCCCGCGTCGGCGCTCCTCGAGGTGCTCGATCCCGAGCAGAACCACGCCTTCGTCGATCACTACCTCGACGTCCCCGTCGACCTCTCGAAGGTCATGTGGGTCACGACCGCCAACTACCTCGACCCGATCCCACCCGCCCTCCTCGACCGCATGGAGGTGCTCGAGCTCTCGGGGTACATCGAGGAAGAGAAGCTACAGATCTCATGGCGGCACCTGATCCCGAAGCAGATCCGCGAAAACGGGCTCACCGACGCCTACATCGAGTTCACGGAAGAGGGCCTCCTCAAGATCATCCGCAGCTACACCCGCGAAGCCGGGCTCCGGAACCTCGAGCGCGAGATCGGCCGCGTCTGCCGCAAGGTCGCCCGCCAGGTGACGGAGGGACAGACCGAGCAGGTCGTCATCACCCCCGAGAAGGTGCGCGAGTTCTTCGGCGCCGAGCGGTTCTTCGCCGAGGTCGCCGAGCGGAGCGGCGAGCCCGGTGTCGCGACCGGCCTCGCCTACACGCCGAACGGCGGCGACATCCTCTTCATCGAGTCCACCAAAATGGGCGGCAAGAAGGGCCTCACCCTCACCGGTCATCTGGGCGAGGTCATGAAGGAGTCGGCGCAGGCGGCGCTCAGCTACATCCGCGCCCGTGCGGACCGGCTGGGCATCGCGCCCGATTTCTTCGAGAACTGCGATCTGCACATCCACGTGCCCGCCGGCGCGGTCCCGAAGGACGGGCCGTCGGCCGGCGTGACGATCGCCACCTCGCTCGCCTCGTTGCTGACCGGTCGCCCGGTCAAGCACGCGCTCGCCATGACCGGGGAGATCACGCTCCGCGGCAAGGTGATGCCGGTCGGCGGCATCAAGGAGAAGGTGCTCGCCGCCAAACGCGCCGGCATCACGACCGTCGTCCTGCCCCGCCTGAACGAGAAGGACCTCGAGGACATCCCGGAGACGGTCCGGCAGGAAATGCATTTCGAGTTCGTCGACACGATCGCCGAGGCGCTCGAGCGCGCGCTCGAGCCCGCGGGCGCGCCGCAAGACGCCCACGACGAGCTGCCGCAACGCGCGGCCAATCTTTGACGCTTCGCCCCCCGGGGTGGCGATGATGGCGCCCTCCGGGTCGCGATGAGCACCGCGCCGCACGTCTTGATGGCGGCGTCGGAAATGACGCCTTTCGCCGCGACGGGCGGCCTCGGCGACGTCCTGGGATCCCTTCCTCCGGCGCTCGCCGCCCGTGGCGCGCACGTCCACGTCGTCCTGCCAGCCTATCGCACCAGCGCCATCCGCGCGGCCGACGCACGGATGGCGACGACCCTCCTGGTGCCGCACGGCGACGCGCTCCGCGAGGTCGCCCTCCGCACGCTTCGCCATCGGGACGTCGCCGTCTCCTTCGTGGTCGCCGACGACTACTTCGATCGCGACGGGCTCTACGGCGACGCGCACGGCGATTTCAACGACAACCCCGCCCGCTTCGCCTTCTTCGCGCACGCCGTGGTGGCGCTCGCCGCGCGCCTCGACCCGCCGCCGGACGTCATCCACTGTCACGACTGGCAGACGGGCCTCGTGCCGCTGCTGCTGCGCACGACGCCCGACCCGCGCCTCGTACGCGTGCCGACGGCGTTCACCATCCACAACCTCGGCTATCACGGCGCGTTCGGGCCCGAGGTCTGGCCCGCGCTCGGTATCGACCGGCGCTGGTTCACGACCGCCCATCTCGAGTTCTACGGACGCGTCAACTTCCTGAAGGCCGGGCTCGTCTTCGCCGACCGACTGACGACGGTGAGCCCGCGCTACGCCGAGGAGATCCAGACGCCGGAGCACGGTCACGGCCTCGACGGCGTGCTCCGGGAGCGCGCGTCGGCGCTGCGCGGCATCCTGAACGGCATCGACGTCGAGCGCTGGGACCCCGCCCGCGATCCGTTCCTCACCGCGACCTTCTCCGCGGACGACCTGGCCGGGAAGGCGGAGTGCAAAGCCAGTCTGCAGCGCGACTTTGGCCTCCCGATCCGCGGCCGCGTGCCGCTGTTCGGCATGGTCACCCGTCTCGCCGAGCAGAAGGGTCTCGATATCTTGGCTGCCGCGCTCCCCGCGCTGCTCGAGCACGACCTCCAGATCGTGGTGCTCGGGCGCGGCGACGAGCGCTACGAGCGCTGGTTCGCCGGCGCCGGACGGCGCGACCCGACGCGCCTCGCCGTCCGTCTCGCGTTCGACGAGGCGCTCTCGCATCAGGTGGAGGCCGGCGCCGACGCGTTCCTGATGCCATCCCGCTACGAGCCGTGTGGCCTGAACCAAATGTACAGCCTGCGCTACGGCACCGTGCCGGTCGTGCGAGCGACGGGCGGGCTCGACGACACCATCGACGACGTCGACGCCCATCCCCATGGGACGGGATTCAAGTTCACCGAGTACTCGCCGGAATCCCTGGTCGCGACCGTGCGGCGCGCCCTCGACCGCTATGTCGATCCGGTCGGCTGGCAGCGCATCATGCGAGAAGGCATGCGACGTGATCATTCGTGGCAGCGCGCCGCCGACGCCTATCTCGATCTCTACCGGGAGATGATGCCCCGCCCCTGAGGCCGGGGGCCGAAACGTTCCGGCAGTTTCTGCCGGGCCGCGCGCCCACCACCCGTCCGACGCACACTTGCGAGCGGCACTCGCCTTGCTCTGCGTGACCCACGGGAGGAACTAGCCGTGCGCATTGGATCCGATCATTCGTGCTCATCCGCAACCGAGACCCGCAAGCGCGTCGCCACATCGCAGACCGACAACGGCTTCGCGCAAGCGCTCGCCTCGGCGGTCGAGAGCGGCGACGAGGAGTCGACCGGCCCGAAACCCGAGCTGTCCGCCGCGACCTATCGGCTCTTCGCCGCCGCGGCGATCGAGCGTGGCGACGAGACGCATGCGAATCTCTTCCGCGCCCGCGCCGCCGACGCGCGGGAGGCCGGTATACCCCTGCATCCCACCGGCCTGCTCTCGGAAACGGGCCGCTGGGACTACACCGAGGACGCAGCCGCGATCCCGGAGACCGGCCACTTCGACACCGCGAGCGGTCAGGGAACGGCGACCTTCATCCCCTACGACACGACGCGGGGCGCCGGGGAGACGCCGGAGCCCGACGATTGCGCGCCGGCCGCCGAGGGCACGGAGGTGGCGGCCGCTCCCGTGAGTGACGTCGTCGATCGCCTGCGCATCCAGGTCGCCGATCTGGGCGAGTCGTTGCGCGGCGCGCGCACCACACGAGCGTAGCGTCGGAGATCGCGCCTACCCCACGAACGCGCGTTCGATCACGTAGTGCCCGGCAACTTCGATCTCCGCCGTCGACGAGCGTCCGCGGGGCGTACGCCGACGGTCAGCGCGGCGACGCCGGGATCCGCGGCACGAGCAGATGCGCGTCGTACGGGCCGCCAACGTGCAGCACGTGGCGGCCACGATTGCAGGAGGCGTCCTTGCGATACGGCGGCGACGGGATGATCTCGTCGCCCGCGACGATCAGCTCGAGCGACTCGCCGGCCGCGAAGAACGTGCTGCTCGGGTAGATCTCGATCTCGACCGCCACGATCTCACCCGGCCGTAGACGCTCTTCCGAGGTGCCGCTCGGAACCGGCTGCCACTCGGTCGAGCGGACGGGATCGAGGGCGCGCCGCGACACGCGACAGAAACCGCGGCTCACGAGGTCGAAGTGGTTGCCGACCGAACCCTCGAAATGAACGGTCTTGCCCTCGCGATCGCGTTTCCCGACGGCGACGAAGATCACCATGTCGTCGGGAGGTGCCGACGACCCGTCGGCGCGCGCCTCGACCCACAGACGGAGCTTCATGTAGCCGCTCAGCTCCGTGCCAGCGGCGAAGCGGAACGGAAGGCACACCCGGCCGCCGCGCGCCGCGTACTCGACGGTGGTCGCCGTCGCCGGCGGCTCGGTGCGCAGGGCCGGCGGCGCCGACGCCAGATGGAGGCACACGTACTCGGTACGGGCGAGCGGCCACTCGTGCTCGTGGCGCACCTCGTGAATCACGTCCCGGCTCGACCGGACCTCGAGGCGCACCGGAGGCCGCTCGAGGAAGCCGCTCGAGGTGTCGTCCTTGAGGAAGCAGTCCATGAAGTCCTTGGTGAGTCGCTGGACCTCGGGCGCGTAGAAGGCGGCCCACTTGCCGGTGCGGTGGGTGTAGACCCATTTCCGGGTCGAGCGCGCTTCGCGAAAGGCCCGGAACGATCCCACGGTGTGCAGCCCATGGTCGGAGAACGACGCGCACACCAGCATCGGGAGCGTGATCGCGTCGAGCTTCGGCTCCATCGCGCGCCAGAACTCGTCGAGGAACGGATGCAGGCGCAGAAAGTCCATCGGCAGGCCGCCGTTCAAGCGTACGAACTCGGCCGGCGCGCAATTGATCGTCGGCGCAACCTCCGTGTACCACCAGAACGGCGCGAAGCCTTCGTCGGCGACGCCGCCCGGACACATCTGGTCGCGATAGAGATCGGTGACGCCCTCCCACGGCGAGATACAGCGGAGCGCAGGAGGCGGACCACCGTACGCCTGGCAGGCGGCGACGTGGTACTGCGTGATCGCAAGGAAGCTCACGCCCGCAAGCCCGACGCGGCCGGTGCACCACCCCTGCCGCGCGACCCATTCGATCGCCTCGTAGTAGCACTTGGCCTGGTGGACGCTGAACGCCGTCGGTGGCCCCTCGCTGTTGGCGTAGCCCGGGAGGTTCATGTTCACGACCGCGTAGCCGTTCGGAATCCAGAAGTTCGGGTCGGGCGCCTCCCAGCTCGTGAGCGTCGAGAAAGCCGGGCGTCCGACCTGCGGAACCATGCGGTACTGCAGCGGCGGACCGCCGAACGGCGTCTTCCCGAGGGCGGGCGTCAGGTGGTTGTCGTACGGGTGCGCGCACATCACGACGGGCACCGGCTCGCCCGCGGCGGCCGCGCGGCGCGAGCGGAAGACGTTGGCCGTGACGTGGAAGCCCTCGGACATCGGGATGCGCACGTCGTACTCGCAGAGCACGTCGGGATCGGGCTCGGTCAGCACGCACTGCGGATTCCAGAGTTGCCCCGTCAGCAGCGCGCGCCGCGCGATCGGCCACACCGATGCGAACGTCCGGCGGAGATCGGCGAGACGTGTCACCATCGCGGCATCCGGACGTCGTCCTTAGCGGCCGCTCCCCGTCCATGCCAGCGCCGGCCGGCCGGTACGCGGATCCGGACTCACCAACGACCGCAGCCGCCGGCGCGACCGCGGGCGGGGCGCCGACCGACGATCACGGCGTAGCGTCCGGACGCATGGGGTCATTCCCCGACGCGAGCACCACATCCCGATGGCCGTGCGTTCGGTGATCGCTCGCACCGCATTCGATCCACAACGGTACGCGACGGACGAAGCTCGGCGTGCGATCGGCCGATCGGCGCCCCAAACTGCCCCAACACGAGACAGGTGTGCGGACCTCCTGCTTCCGTTCGGGCACGGAGGCAGATGGCCGCCGGAATCGTGCGCCTTCGCGTGTCCCTCGAAGGGACTACGCGCATTGGTTCCTTTGCCGGATTGATCCTGACGACCGCTCGTCGGTTATGAGGTCACTGTCTCGCGCCCGTGAGTTCTGCAGCCACTTCCGTGTCTGCACTGAGGGCGCGCACAACCCCCAAAGGAGGTTCTGACCTATGCGCTCCCTCATCTCCCGTTCACTGGTTCGACGTGGCACGGCACTCGCCGCGGCGCTGACGGTGCTCGCGGCGGTTCCCGCACCGGCCGCGGTCATCTGCGTACCGAACGCCGGCATCGACGGCGCTTGCACCGGTTCCGCCGCGACCATCAACGCCGCCGTCGTCGCGTCGAGTGCGGGCGACACCGTCCTCGTCGACGATGGAACCTACGCCGAGTCCGTGGTCATCGATCGGAACATCCAGCTCGTCTCGCTCAACGGTCGGGCCGTCACGACGATCGACCCGCCGGCGACGCCATCGGCGAGCCTCGGCACCATCCTCGTGACCAACAACACGACCGCCGTGCAGATCGGCGCCCTCGGCCAGGGCTTCACCGTGAACGGTGTCGACAATCTCGCGCCGGGCCTCGAGAGCGCCGCCATCTACTTCCAGGGAAACCACAGCAACGCCCAGGTGATCGACAACGAGGTGGTCGCTGCCGGCGACGCCGGGCTGCAGACGGAGTTCGGCGCGACCGTCAGCGGGTTCGTGGTCTCCGCCAACACGTTCTCAGGTCAGACGTTCGCCGGTGCGAACCCCGCGGACTCGGGCTTCGGGAACCAGTTCTCGACGCCGAACGTTCCCCGCCAGCTCGTCACGATCGGGTGCGGCGGCGGGTGTCTCAACACCTCCAACACCACCTTCACGAACAACGTGGTCACGGGTACGGCCGGCGGCTGCAACCCGGGCGGCCTCGAGCAGGGCAACACGCTGGTCACGGTCGACTCGAACGGGGCGACGATCACCGGCAACGACTTCAGCGGTACGACGAGCCGCTTCGCGACCAGCCTGCGGGCCCGCGGCGCCAGCACCACGATCTCCGGCAACACCTTCGACAGCACCGGCCTCGTCGCGAGCTGCCCGACGCCGATCGTGCCGCCGGCGACCGGCCACGTCTTCGTCCAGAACACCGGCGAGACGGTCGGGACCGTGGCGGGCCAGAACACCTTCGACAAGGGCGTGTACGTCGACGTCGCCGTCGGCACCATCGGGCTCTCGGTGCGCGGCGCCGTCGCCGCCGTGCCCGGGGGCACGACGATCGTCGTGCTCGCCGGCAGCTACGCCGAGAACGTCGTCATCAACAAGCTCGTGACCTTGAACGGCGCCCAGCAGGGGGTGGGTGGCTGTGGGCGGGTCGCCGCGGAGTCGACGATCAGCGACGCCAGCGGCGGCACGACGCCGGTGATCACGTTGCAGACCGGTGCCGCCGGCTCGGCGATCGACGGCTTCACCATTTCGGGCGGCAACCGCGGCATCGAATCGACGAGCGGGCCGCTCGACAACCTCCAGCTCCGCAACAACCGCGTGCTCGGATTCACGGGCGCCGGCGTCTTCCTGAACGATCCCGGCCTCGACGTCACCGTTCACCAGAACGAGATCGACGGCACGAGCAAGCTCGGCGGCGGCGGGCTCTTCCACCTCGACCAGGACAACTTCGACGGCTTCCATTTCACGAGCAACTGCGTCGTGAATGGCGCCACCGCGACGGGCTTCTTCGTCGACGGCAACCACTCCGTCGGCGCCAGCATCAATCGGTCGCCACTCCTCGACGGCAACCTCCTCCTCGCCAACCAGACCGGCATGAACCTCGGTCGGTTCGCGTTCGAGTTCGGCACCATCAGCAACAACACCTTCCAGAGCAACGCTTTCGACGGCCTCCAGGGCGGCATCCAGAACTCCGCCATCACCGGCAACAACTTCGACGACAACGGCCGCTTCGGGCTCGCGCTGACCGGATTCGGCGGCGCGGGTGATGCCACGCGCGGCGCGCAGAATGACACCGTGACCGACAACTGCTTCACCGGAAACGGCTTCGTGAATGCCGGGGGTGCTCTGTCGTTCAGCTCGGGGCAGTTCCCGGGAACGATCTCGACCAACGTGGCCCACCAGAACAACATCGCCGGCAACGCCGTCGGCGCCCTCTACACGGGGAGCGAGACGATCGACGCCGAGAACAACTGGTGGGGCTGCCCGACCGGAGCCAATAGCGGAAGCTGCGATACCGCGTCGGCGAACGTCGACGCCAATCCGTTCCTGGCCGGTCCCTCGGTGACCGCGCCATGCGGTTGCACGACCAACGCTCAGTGCAACGACGGGCTGGCCTGCACCGGCAGCGAGACGTGCAGCGCGGGCGCCTGCGTCGCCGGCACCCCCACCGACTGCTCGTCCTTCACCGACCAGTGCAACACCGGAACGTGCAACGAGCCGGCGGGCACGTGCAGCGCGGTCCCGGTCGCCAACGGCACCGCGTGCGACGACGGCTACTCGTGCTCTCTGCCCGACACATGCCAAGGCGGGGCCTGCGCCGCGGGCGGCGTCGGGGACGGCGACGTCGACACCGTCTGCGACACCGACGACAATTGCCCGGTCGACGCCAACCCCGGCCAGGAGGACCTCGACAACGACGACGTCGGGAACGTCTGCGACCCCGACGACGGCCCCATGAACGCCACCTCGGTCGATCTGAAGCGCTCGAACAACGTGGGACGCCCCAACGGAGGCGTCGGCATCAAGGGCGACGTGATCATCGATCCCGCGCAGGACTTGTTGATGACGCCGAAGATCACGTTCACGGTCACGGACGACAAGACGCCGACGCCGTTCTCCGTGTCGCAGACGTGGACGGTCGCCACCGAATGCGTGATCAAGGGAACGCGCATCACCTGCTCGACGGCCGACAAGAAGTTCAAGGCGAGCTTCAGGCCCTTTCCGAAGACGCCGGACGTCTATCGGTTCTCGGCCCGTTTCCGGAAGCTCGCGACCCCGACGGACCTCGTCTTCGAGGGGCCGGTGACCGTCGTGCTCACCTTCGGGCCGCCGCCGCCGGCGAACGGGCAATTCGATCTGACCTCGGTGATCACGGACTGCCGCGCGACGTCGAGCGGTATCAAGTGCCGGCAGTTCTAGAACGAGGGGGGGCGTTCGCCCCGGTGTGAGTGGTGGGAACGGCGCGGGCGTCCATGACGCCCGCGCCGTTCGTCGTTGCGTCGCCGCGCGAGGCATCGAGGAGCTCGCCGCACAGGGAGGCCACGAGGCGAGGAGATCCACGTGTGTCCTCCTTTGCCATTTCGGATCACGTCGTTGCTGCTTCGTTTCAGGACGGAGAATCTCGCGGCGTGAGCGAATTCCGGCGGGTGGAACTGAGCGGGTGTTGATCTTCTCGTATATGGGATACGATCGACTTGTGTCTCTCGAATTCCCGCAGGTTGCGAGGCCGATTACCGATGGCAGCATGGCATGCCCATTGCTGTCATTGAGCTGAACGAATGTTGCAGCTCGCGAGGTGAATGGGTGGTCGCACGCAACGCAGACGTGGCTTTCTTCGTGAAGCCCGCACTCTCGCTCACCCGCATTGCCGTCGCCCATGGCCACACGCTCGTGCGTGAGGGATTGAAGGCGCTGCTGCATCTTCAGGCAGGTTTCATGGTGGCGGTCGAGATCGCCGACGGGGGGGAGGTGGCGGCGCAACTCGTCGCCAACCCGTGCGGGGTGTTGCTGCTCGCCCAGGGCATGCTGTCGCAGGACGGCTTGGACGTTCGTGAGCTCAGCGAGGTCATTCACGTCCTCATGCTGTGCAACGATGCCAACGATCCCGGTGAGGCACTGAACGCGTTGCGGAGCGGCGCTCGTGGGGTGGTCTTCAAGAACTCGTCGGTCACGGGACTGCTCGAGGCCCTACGGACCGTGGCCGCGGGGCACGTATGGATGCCGCCCGAGATCCAGGCGCGCATGGCGGAGACGCTGCAGGGCGAACCGCACCGGCAGCTGACGCCGCGGGAGCGGGAGATCGTTCGTCAGGTCGCGGTCGGGCAGCGGAACGGCGAGATCGGGAAGGCGCTGTTCATCAGCGAGCAGACCGTGAAGACGCACCTCGGCCGGATCTTCCGCAAGCTCGGGGTCCGCGATCGTCTGGCCCTCACGTTGTTCGCCTCCCGGAGCGGTCTCGTCTCGCTTTCCACGCAGCGAAGCTGACGCAGTCGTCCACGTTCCTTCCGGTACTCGGCAGGCGGGGACGGCCATCGAGGAGAGGGCTACGGATCCGCCAACGGCCGGACGATCGCCAGCTGCGCCGCGAGTGCCTCCGGATCGCTCGTCGGCCGCGCGCACACCTGCCGCTCGCAGACGTACGCCGTCGCGATCCCGTCGATGGCTTCCTTGCCGCCCACCAGCGGAATGAGCGCCCGCTGCGCCGCGAGCTCGGCACCTTCGGTTGCCACCGTGAGGACGTGATTCGGGAGATACACGCCGCGCACGGTGTCGAGCAGCTGCGCTGCACGCGCGTTCCGCACGCCGGTCCGCACGATCACGATCTGCTTCGCCCGGTCGAGACGCGCTTCGAGCGCCGCCAGCAGCGCCGGCGCCCGCTCGAGGCTCGGCCCGAGCGCGCGCAGCGCGTGATCGGCGCGCGCGCGCCAACGATCATCACTGGTGAGCTCCGCCAGGCGAAGTAGGCCTTCGATCGCGACCGCGTTCCCCGACGGCAGCGCCCCGTCGTGGTCGGGCTTGTCGCGGACCAGCGTGACTTCCCGCGCGTCGGACGTCAGAAAGAATCCCCCACCCTCCGCATCCCAGAAGTGGCGCGCCAGGGTCTCATGCTGGGCGATCGCGGCCCGCAGCCATTCGAGCTCGAAGGTCGCCTCGTAGAGATCCAGGAGGCCGACCGCGAGATAGGCATGGTCATCGAGGAACGCGCCTTCGGCCGCGGCGCCGTCGATCCAGATCCGCTGCAGCGATCCCTCCGGTTGCATCTCGTCGAGGACGAAGCGCGCGGCGGCGCGCGCGCGCTCGACGTACGCGGGCTCTCCCAGGACGGCGCCGGCCCGGGCGAAGGCGGAGATCATGAGCCCGTTCCATCCGGCGAGGATTTTGGTGTCGGTGAAGGGAGGGACCCGCCGACGGCGAACCTCGTACAAGCCCGCGCGAGCGACGGCGAGCCGCGCCGTCAGCGTCTCGGGCGTGATCCCGAGCGTCGCCGCAACGTCCGCGAGCGGCCGTGCGACGCGCAGGATGTTCCGGCCCTCGAAGTTCCCGGTCTCCGACACCCCGTAGTAGGCGAGGACGGCCTCGGCTTCGGGTGCCGCCAGCACGGCGCCGATCTCCGCCGGTGTCCAGAGGAAGAAGGTGCCCTCCTCCCCTTCGCTGTCGGCATCGCTGGCGGCGTAGAACCCACCGCCCGGCGCCGTCATCTCGCGGGCCACGTAGTCGAGGATCTCGCGCGCCACGCGTGCGAACGACGGACGCGCGGTTGCCTGGTAGGCGGCGACGTAGAGCCGCGCCAGCTGCGCGTTGTCGTAGAGCATCTTCTCGAAATGCGGCACCTGCCAGGCGGCGTCGGTCGCATAACGGTGGAAGCCGCCGCCGACGTGGTCGTAGATCCCGCCGTCGGCCATCCGTTCGAGCGTCAGCGTGACCATCGCGAGCGCCTGCGCGTCGCCGCTGCGGCGATGGTAGCGCAGGAGGAAATCGAGCGTCGGCGGCATCGGGAACTTCGGCGCGCCGTGGAAGCCTCCGTGGACGGCGTCGAAGGCGGCGGTCCAGCGCTTCACGGCCGCGTGCACCACGTCGACGCCGGGGAGCTCCGTGCCCGGCGCCACGCTGGCCTGGCGCCGGACGTGCTCGACGATGCCCGTCGCCTGGGTGAGGATCGCGACGGGATCGGCGGCGAACCCCTCGTGCAGACGCCGCAGCAACGTGAGGAACCCCACGCGGTCGCCGCGCGCGCCGTCGCGCGGAGGAAAGTAGGTGCCGCCGTAGAACGGTTGGCGATCGGGTGTCAGCCAGACGGTCATCGGCCACCCACCGTTGCCGGTGAGGGCCTGCACGACGGCCATGTAGGCCTCGTCGACGTCCGGCCGGACCTCGCGATCGACCTTCACCGCCACGTAGTGCTGGTTCAGGTAGCGCGCGATCTCCTCGTCCTCGAACGACTCCTCCTCCATCACGTGGCACCAGTGACAGGTGGAGTAGCCGACCGAGAGCAAGACCGGACGGCCGAGCTTCACCGCCGTCGCGAAGGCCTCGTCGCCCCAGGCGTACCAGTTCACGGGATTGTGGGCGTGCTGGCGGAGGTAGGGGCTCGCCTCGAGCGCGAGCCGGTTGGCGTAGCGTGGGGAACCATCGGGCCGGAGGTGGCGCGTCCGCGGGCGCAGACTCGGGTCGCGCGCGGCCACCGTCGCGGCCAACCTCGTCGTCAGCACCGGATCGAACGCCTCGGCGCCGGGCAGCGGCTCCAGCACCGCCGGCGGCGGTGCGGAGCCACGGCACGCAGCGAGCGCCACCAGGACCAGCGCGAAGAGGCGGCCGTTCATTCCCCTCCCTTTGCGCGCGCCATCTCCCGGAGCAAGGCCGCCGGCGAGACCGACGCCGCACCGCGCATTCGGGAGCTGGCGGGAGCTCCGCGACCCACGCGGCTCTCGGGCCTGGCTCGTCGCCACCGCGCGCAATCTCCGCGCCGATGGCGCGAGCGCCCGCGAGCGAGATCACCCCACGAAGGCGCGCTCGATCACGTAGTGCCCGGCATCCTGACTGTGGCCTTCGCGGAGGCCGCGAGCCTCGAGGAGCGCGGTCGTGTCGCGCAGCATGGCCGAGCTGCCGCAGATCATGACGCGATCGTCATCGGCCGTGATCGCGGGCACCCCGAGATCCGCGGCCAGGCGCCCGCTCGTGATCAGCTCGGTGATGCGGCCCTGATGCACGAACGGCTCGCGCGTCACGGTCGGATAGTAGCGGAGCTTGGCCCGCACCTCGTCGCCGATGAGCTCGTTCTCCGGGAGCGCGTCGCGGATGTAGTTCGAGTAGCCGAGCTCGGAAACCGTCCGGACGCCGTGCACGACGATCACCTGCTCGAAACGCTCGTAGACCTCCGGGTCGCGGATGAGGCTCATGAACGGGGCCAACCCCGTCCCGGTGCCGAGCAGGTACAGGCGCTTCGCCGGCAGCAGGTTGCTCATCACCAGGGTTCCGGTCGGCTGCCGGCTCACGTACACGGGATCCCCCGGCCGGATATGCGACAGCCGAGACGTCAGCGGGCCGTCGGGCACCTTGATGCTC
>CAZWAX010000031.1:0-23308 GCA_964631985.1 uncultured Polyangiaceae bacterium
CGACCTCGTCCTGGTCGAGAGCGGCGGCGACAACCTCGCGGCGACGTTCAGCCCCGAGCTCGCCGACCTCACGATCTACGTGATCGACGTCGCCGAGGGCGAGAAGATCCCCCGCAAGGGCGGCCCCGGCATCACGCGCTCCGACCTCTTGGTCATCAACAAGATCGACCTGGCGCCGTACGTCGGCGCCTCGCTCGACGTGATGGAGCGCGACGCGCGACGCATGCGCGGCGAGCGTCCGTTCGTGTTCACCAATCTCCGCGTCGGCACCGGCGTCGACACGATCGTCGACTTCATCGTTCACGAAGGAGTGCTCACATGAAGCTGCGTCCCCTCGTCATCCTTTCGATCGTGGGTCTGGTGCTGCTCGCCGGGTGCGCCACCGTCAGCTTCAAGCGCGGCGCCGGACCCGGCAACGCCAAGGCCGACGAGGACGCCTGCCGGGCCACGAGCGCCAGCGCGGACGCCTACGCCGCCTGCCTTCGCGAACGGGGCTGGATGGTGCGCACGCCCGGAACGGCCGAGGAGGCCGCGGCGCCCGAACCCGAACCGGAGCCGAAGCCAGCCGTGGAGGTACCACCCGCGGCGCCCGCGAGGCCCGCCCCGGCAGCGGACGCCCCGAAACCCGCGGCGGCGACGACGAAGCCGCCGGCGACCTCACCCGCATCGGCCGCGCCAGTAGCGCCGGCCACGACGGGTGGCGCCAAGCCGGTCGGCTCCGTGCCGGCGCAGCCGATGGCTCCCGCCGCGAAGAAGCCGCTCGATCCCTTGACCAAGCTCACCGTCTCGAGCTGGTGGAAGCTCGGCGGCACCACCGCCGACCTCGAGCGCGCCGTCGCCGCCTGCGTCGATGAGCTCGGCGCGGCACACCAGCCCAACGTCGGCCCGACCGAGGTCACCGTGGCGTTGCGGGATTGTCTCCGCGGAAAGAAATGGTTCCCGGTGGGTGGGACCGGAGGGACCGGTGCGCGCTGAGAGGCGGCTCACGCGGATGGAGGGGCCGCGCTACCGTTGGCTCGCGAGGTAGAGATCACGCAGGACAGACGCTCGCACCTCGACCGTACCGCGTGTCCCGACCGCGGGCATCGAGACGCCGGGGGCGACCTGGGCGATCGCCAGGAACAGCGGCATACCTTCTCGCTCACAATGCCATCCGAACTCGGTCCGGCGACGCACCAGAACATTCGTCAGCGGAATCATCTGTTCATCAACGGGCATCAACCGAGCATCCTCGTGCCCATCGCACGCGCTTTCCGCGACCCGACCATCAGGGTGGTGCTCGCGATGAGGCGCACGTGCGCCAGGATGGCGTCGCTGACTCTCAACTTCGATTCGCCGAACCGGCGGCTCTCGAGGCGCATCGGCACTTCGCGAACGGCATAGCCGACCAGGATCGCGCGCAGCATGATCTCCGCCACCGCGGCGAAGCCGTTCGAGCGGAACGGAATGCGGCGAAGGGCGTCGGCTCGATAGGCGCGGAAGAGACACGTGAACGTGTACACGTCCTGGCCGAGGAGCTGCTTGTAGACGCCCGACACCATGCGGCTCAGCCACAACCGCAGCGCGCTGCCGTCGGCAACGCCGCTGGCGGGATGCCACGCGGACGCGGTGGCGATCTCCGCTCCCGCGTTCACCAGCGCGACCAGGTCGGAAAGCTTCTCGGGCGGATAGGTGCAGTCGCTGTCGATCGTACACACGATCGGCGAGGACGCATGCTCGAATCCGGTCCGCAGCGCCGCCCCGAGGCCGAGATTCTCATGATGGCGGATGACCCCGAGCCAGGAGTGCTGCTGCGCGGCTCGCAGCAGGGCACCGAAGGTCCCGTCGCTCGAGCCGTCGTCGACGAAGACCACACGCCAATCGTGCGCGCCGTTCTGGTGCATCTCCACGAGGCGACCGAGGAGCGCGGGCAAACCGGCCTCCTCGTTGTAACAGGGAACGATCACGGTGACGGGTGCGCGGTCGGTGGGCACGTAGCGATGGATCCTTTCGAAGTGTCGCAGGCGTCGAGGGCCGCGGAGGGGTCACGACAGAAGTCGGCGGCGACGAACCACCGCCGACGACCAGAACGCGACCGTGCGCCGGTTCGCCAGCACCTGGATCCTGTCGACGAGCTTCACCAGCCCGTCGTTACCCTGCATGTGCATCTGAGCCGGCGCGCGAGGAAAGCGCGTTCGCATGGGGTCGATGCCGATGTTCGTTCCGTTCATGACCGCGAACCCTAGCGAGCGCCGGATGCATCGGTAAGCTCGGACGACTACGCGCGTGGTCCTACGCGCTGGCGCTCGGACTGTGACACGCGACCGCGGCGGCGTCGGCATCCCGGACGCGCAAGCGGCCGGGTGGCGTGACGCGATGCCGTCCACGGGGACGTGGGTCCCGCACGAGCCCCGCCTGGGCATGCCACGACAGCAGACCGCGCGCGAAACCGGGCGCCTCGATCCCGAGAAAGTCACAGGCCTCGGTGAAGCTGATCGGGACGTGTTCGGTCTCGTCTCGGATCCAGCGCTCCGCATCGACCACTGCTTGCGGGTCCCCACCTTGCAGCTCGAGGATGGCATCCATGAGCACCGCGAACATCAAGCGTCGTTCGGGTGTGTCCGACCATGCCGTCTGCGTGAAGAACTGAACCGGAAGAACGGTATCCGGAACCTCCGAGCTCGGTGCGCGCTTCATCGTTGCCCCTCCATGCCTGCCCTCGACCTGCTTGCTGCTAACCGACCGACGACGGTGGCGGAACCCGGACAACTACGCGCGCGCTCGGACGCGCGTGGTTCTACGCGCGTACCTCTACGCCGCGGCCGGCAATGGTCGCGATCTTGACCTTCGACGCTCGCGGCCAGTAAGCCTGACCGATGCGCCGCGCGCTGACACGGTTGGCGAAGCCGGCGGGCCGGAAGCCGCTTTCCGCGAGGACACGGCCGACCCCTCGACCGGCCATGTTCCCGATCGTCGGTGTCGGAGCCTCCGCTGGCGGGCTCGACGCCTTTCAGAAGCTCTTCGGTGCCATGCCCGCCGACGGCAACGTCGCCTTCGTGTTGATCCAACACCTCGATCCGACGCGGGACAGTCTCACCGCGGAGCTGGTCGGCGCGCACACGGCGATGCCCGTGCTGCAGGTCCAGGACGGAATGCGCGTGGAGCCGAACCGCATCTATGTCATCCCCCCGAACAAATACTTGAGCCTCCACGATGGCGTCCTGCGGCTCAGCGCCCCGAGCGCGCCGCGCAGCCTCCGCATGGCCATCGACTTCTTCCTGCAGTCGTTGGCCGCGGACCAACGCGAGCACGCGATCGGCATCATCCTGGCGGGGACCGGGACCGACGGCACCCTCGGCCTGAAGGAGATCAAGGCGGCCGGCGGCATGACGATGGTGCAGGATCCCGACACCGTGCAGCACGACGGCATGCCGCGCAGTGCCATCGCCACCGGGAGCGCCGACTACGTCCTGCCCGCCGAGCAAATGGCCGCCGCCCTCCTGCGATACGTCCGGCACGCCACCGTCACCGCGAACACCCCGGACACGGTGTCACCGCCGGCGCCAGATGCGCTCCTCAGCGCGGTGCGGTTGATCCAGACCCATACCAAGTTGAGCTTCAGCGGCTACAAAACGGCGACCCTGCGACGACGCATCCAGCGTCGCATGAGCCTGCGCAATCTCGCCTCCGTATCCGCGTACGTCGACGTGCTGCGCAGCGACCCGGCCGAGATCGTCGCCCTGTCGAAGGACCTGATGATCAGCGTCACCAGCTTCTTTCGCGAGCCGGCCGCATGGCAGACCCTGCAGGCGGGGGCCATGCGCGATCTGGTCGCGGGCAAAGCGCCCAACGCCCCGCTCCGGGTGTGGGTCCCCGCCTGCGCGACGGGGGAAGAGGCGTATTCCGTCGCCATGCTGTTGCTCGAGGAGATCGACACGTCCGGGACCGACCGCCCCCTGCAGGTCTTCGCCACCGACGTCGACGTCGATGCGCTCGAGACCGCGCGTGCCGGTTGCTATCCCGAAGGCATCGCCGCCTACGTCTCTCCCGACCGCCTGGCGCGCTTCTTCGTCAAGGAGGGATCCCGCTATCGGGTGACCAAAGCGCTCCGGGACGCGGTCGTATTCGCGCCCCACAGCCTGCTCACCGACCCGCCCTTCTCCCGCCTCGATCTGATCAGCTGTCGGAATCTCTTCATCTACCTCGAGCCCGAAGCCCAAGAGCGCCTCATTCCGTTGCTGCACTTCGCGCTCGTCGACGGCGGCTATCTGTTTCTCGGAAGCGCCGAGGGCATCGGCACGCACACGGATCTCTTCGAGACCGTCTCGGCAAAGCGGCGGATCTATCGCCGGATCGGCCCGACCCGCGACGACCGACTCCGCGTTCCGACCGCCGCCACCCCCCGCGCCCCGCTCGGTCCGGCGCCGAGTCCATCGCGTCTCGGACGCCTCGCCGCCCTGGCGCAGCGCTTGTTGCTCGAGCGCTACGCCCCCGCGTGCGTGATCGTCGATCGCAGCGCCGAGATCCTCTACTTCCATGGACGAACCGACGACTACCTCGCCCAACCGAGCGGTCCCCCGACGCGCGATCTCGTGGCCCTGGTGCGCAACGGCCTCAGGAGCAAGCTCCGCGTGGCCGTCCGCGAAGCCATCGCCGAGAACCGGCGCATCGTCGTCTCCGGCCAGCGGGTGCGCCGCGGCGACGCGTATCAGGGAGTCGTGACCACGATCGAGCCGCTTGATGCCGGCACGGAGGTCGGACGGCTCTGGCTGGTGTCGTTCGGCGACGGGACCAGCGCATCCGGCGATCCGGTCGCGGCCGTCGCGACCGAGGCCGAGGGCGCGTTGGTGTCGCAGCTCGAGGACGAGCTGAAAACCACCAAGGACGATCTGCAGCAAACCATCGAGGACGTGCGCGCAGCCAACGAAGAGCTGATGTCCGTCAACGAGGAGCTCCAATCCAGCAACGAGGAGATGGAAACCTCGAAGGAAGAGCTGCAATCCCTGAACGAAGAGCTCACGACCACCAACGGCCAGCTCGAGAACAAGATCACCGAGCTGGAAGCGGCCAACAACGACCTCGACAACCTGCTGGTCAGCACCAACATCGCTACCCTCTTCCTCGACACCCAGCTCCGCATCCGCCGCTTCACGCCGGCGGCGAACGGGCTCTTCAGCTTGATCGCCTCGGACGTCGGCCGGCCCCTCGCCGACGTCGCGCAGAAGTTCACCGATCCCGTGCTGCTCTCCGATGCAGCGAGGGTGTTGCAACACCCGACGCCCTCGAACGTCGAGGTGCGGGGGCACGACGGCCGATGGTACGTGCGCCAGGTCCTCCCCTACCGCACCCGCGCCGGCGAGATCGAAGGCGTCGTGGTGACGTTCTCCGACGTGGCGGCCGAAGCACTCCAGGAAGCACGGAGCTATGCCGAGTCGATCGTCGACACGGTGCGCGAGCCGCTCCTGGTCGTCGACGAGCGCGCGTGCGTGCTGTCGGCCAATGAGTCCTTCTACCGCACCTTTCGCGTGACGAAGGAGACCACCCAGGGACGGTCGTTGTACGAGCTCGGCCATGGCGAGTGGGACATCCCGCGCTTGCGGACCCTGATGGGGAAGATCCTCCCGCAGCAGCACGTGTTGAACGACTTCGAGGTGACGCACACCTTCGAGTCGATCGGCACGCGGACGATGCTGCTGAACGCGCGCGTCCTGCATCGCGGCCACGACCGTCCCGACCTGATCCTGCTGGCCATCGAGGACGTCACCCAACGCAAGCGCGACCAGGAAGCCCTGCGCACCAACGAGTCCCGCAAGCGCGCGGAGGAGGACGTCCGGCTGCGCCAAGCCGAGCTCGCGCACGGCTTGCGCATCACGACCATCGGCGAGCTGGCCAGCGGGCTGGCGCACGAGCTCAATCAGCCGCTCTCGGCCATCGCCAACGGCGTCGAAGCCTGCGCTCGCTACGTGCGCTCGGGCAAGGGCCAGACCAAGAAACTGCTGACGCTCCTGGAGGACGCGGCGAGCGAGGCGCTCCGGGCCGCCGAGATCGTCGAGCACCTGCGCGGCTTCATTCGGAAGGGCGAGCCGCGATTCGAACGCACCGACCTCCGCGAGATCGCACGGGTCGTGCCGCGGCTGTTGGCCCACGAGATCGAGCGCGCCCGGATCACGTTCCGGCTGCTCCCGTCCTCGCGGCCCCTGCCGATCCGCGCGGATCGCATCCAGATCGAGCAGGTGGTCGTGAATCTGCTACAGAACGCCATCGATGCCGTCCGCGAAGTCCGGGGCGGCGCCAAGGAGGTCCAGCTGAAGGTCCGCACGGCCAAGGGGCGCGCAGAGTTGTCGGTGACCGACACCGGGCGTGGCGTCCAGGCCGAAACGTCGGAACGGCTCTTCGAGCCCTTCTTCACGACCAAAGCGCGCGGCCTGGGGATGGGGCTGGCGATCAGCCGCTCGATCATCGAGGCCCATCACGGACGGATCTGGGTGGAGGCCGCTACGGACGGCCGCCGCGGGACGACGGTCCGTTTCTCGTTGCCCTTGCACGTACCGAAGGCGAAGCGGAAAAAGCGCTCGTGACGACCGCGCCGACCGTCTTCGTCGTGGACGACAATGCCGGGGTGCGGAAGTCCCTCCGGGCGCTGTTCGAATCGGCGGAGATCGCCGTCGAGACCTATGCCTCGGGAGAGGAGTTTCTCGCGGTCTACGACCCGGGCCGTCCGGGCTGTCTCCTCCTGGACGTGCGCTTGCGACAAAGCAGCGGCCTGGACCTGCAGGACGAGCTCCGCCGCCGGAAGACGACGCTGCCGATCATCGTCCTGACCGGCCACGGCACCGTCCCGACGTCGGTGCGCGCGCTCAAGGCCGGCGCCGTGGATTTTCTCCAGAAGCCAGCGCCGCCCAAGGTACTCCTGGAGCGTGTGCGCGCCGCGATCGAGGTCGATCGCCAGGACCGCGCCGTGGCCGCGGAAGGGGCGATCGTGACCGAGCGGCTCGCCCACCTGACCCCCCGCGAGCGCGAAGTGATGGAGCTGCTGCTCGCGGGCAAGGTCTCCAAGGAGATCGCGGCCGCCTTGGGCGTGAGCGTCCGGACCGTCGAAGGGCACCGTCGGGAGGTGCTGTCCAAGACTCACGTCTCCTCGGCCGCCCAGCTCGTCCGTGCGGTGTTGAGCGTGCGGAAAGGGTCCGGACGCTAGCCTTTCGTCTTCACCCCGAGAATCTTCGTTTGGCTGTAGCTGTTCTGTTTCGATTCCGCCTTGGCTTCGCCCTCGGCCTTGGCCCGGCCCTTCTGCTGTATCGCCCGTTGCTTCGATTTCGCCGATTTGTCGCCCATGGACCCTCCTCGTCGTTCCTCAGCCGAGATGTTCGGCCGGGTGCAGCGTCTCGGCCGTCAGCGTGAGCAGAAACGCCGCGTCGTCTTGCGCGTGCAGGCTGTGGCGCAGCCCCGAACGGAGAATCAGCAGCTGTCCGGCGCTCAGCGCGAGCTCGTCCGCGCCGACGCGGATCGCCAATCGTCCCTCGATCGCGTGCACGGTGACCGGTCCCTCGGTCTCGTGCGCGCCGATCTCGGCCCCCGCCTGCAAGGCCACGAGGACGATCCGGAAGATCGGTTGCTTGACCAGGGTCATGGCGTTCCGTCGCGCCGTCCGCCACGACTCTTCCTGCTTCATGTTTCCGAGGATCGCGGGCAGATCCAACGTCATGACCGGCCGGTCCAGCGAGCGCTCCGCCTGCGACGATCCCACGAGCGTCGTCATCGTATCCTCCTGCTGTCTCTGCCGGGGTATCGTCGGCTCAGTGTGCGATCGGCGCGTCGACTTCGGGCCGCATTCCCAGTCCGAAGATCACGTTGTTGTCGACTCCCCGGACGCCCGGAGCGGCGCGCGCGATGCGCTCCACCGAGGCGCGGTCCCCGTCGGTCGCAACGAACCCGGTCAGCCGCACGACGCCGGCCTTGGTGTCGACGTCGACCCGCAACGGGCTGACGCTAGCATCCGCCGCGAAACGGGCACGAACGTCCTCGGTGATCGCGACGTCATCGCGTTGCACGACCGGCTGTTTGGCGGCGCATCCCACTGCGCCGATCAACAGCGCGGCAATCAATGTCGTTCTCATGGCAATCGACCTCCTTCGGTCTCCTGGAACTCTACCGGGAAGGGTCGTGCCCGTAAGATCGAACAACTACGCGCGTACTTGTACGGGACCGCTCAGCGGATCGTGCCGCGACCGGGGATCAGGGGCAGGTCGAGCGCCGTCACCCATCCCGGCGGCAGCTCGTTCACGTACGGCACGGCGTTCAACGCCCGCAGACCCGTCGCCATGCAGCCCGCCGTCGACGCGTCGCGGCCGCTGCCGTCGGTGAAGCGGAACGCCGTCTCCTGGGTGATCGACGGCGAGCCTTCGATCTCGACCCGATAGACGTCGTTCTGGTTGCCGCGTGGCCAGTCGGGCGCGGCGTCCTGGCCGACCCGGTTCACGTGCTCGAGCTGGATGCGGGTCTCGCCGTTGTAGATCCCGTTGATCGTGAAGTGGATGGCGGCGACCTCGCCAGGATTGATCCTGCCCTTCACGGTCTTGATGGCCTTCGGCGTCACCCATTTGTCCCACGTGATGGTGATCTCGTCGAGCTCGATGCCGGCGGCGTGCGCGATCATCGGGACGGTCGCGCCCCACGACATGACGAGGATGTCGGGGTTCTCGAGCAGACACTGGAAGTCGGGCGGCTTCCCGATCCCCATCTCCATCTCGTAGTCGCCCTCGTAATTGATGTAGTCCAGGATCTCGAGCGCGCGCACGATCCGCACCTCGCCGCAGAGGCCCATGAGCGTCAGCGGGAAGAGGTCGTTGGCAAAGCCGGGGTCGATGCCGGTCGTGAAGCACGAGGCGCCGCCGACCTCGCAGGCCTCGGTGATGGGCGCGATCCACTGCGGCGGGTTCTTGGCCATCGTCGGCCACACCCAGGGCGTCATCGCGGTCGAGCAGACGTCGATGCCGGCGAGCAGGAACTTCTTCATGAGGCGGATGTTGTCGCGCGCGTATGCGGCCGTCGGCCCGTAGTGCACGAGGGCGTCGGGGTTCGTCGCGATCAGCTGAGCGACGTCGTCGGTCGCAGCGAGCCCGACGGGATCGATGCCGCAGATGGTGCCGACGTCCTGACCGATCTTCTCCGGGTTGCTGACGCCGACCCCGACCAGCTCGAAGCCGGGATGGCGGACGATCTCCGGGATGACGAGCTTGCCGACGAAGCCGGTGCCCCAGACCACCACGCGCTTCCTGCTCATCGCATCATCTCCCCGGAGTTCACGAGCAGGTGCTGGCCGGTCACCGCCTTGGCGTAGTCGGACGCGAAGAACGTCACCACGTCGGCGACCTCGCCGTCCTCGGTCATGCGGCGGAGCGGAAAGCCGCCGACGATCGCCTGCAGCGCGTCTTCCTTCGGGATCTTCTTCTGCTTCGCCTGGCCCTTCACGAACATCTCGACCGGCGGCCCCCACATCCACGACGGTACGACCATGTTGCAGCGGATGTTGTCGGGGCCGAGCTCATCGGCGAGGTAGTACATGGCCGAGAGCAGCGCCCCCTTCGACGCCGCGTAGCCTGCCTGCGGCAGCGACGGCTTGAACATCGACTGCGATCCGATCAGCACGATCGCGCCGCCGCCCCGTGCCTTCATGGCCTCGGCGGCCGGGCGCGCGACGGTGAGCGCGCCGAGAACGTTGGTCTCGAAGGCCTGCCGCCAGGTACCGAAATCGGTCGCGTAGAGCCCGCCCCAGGCGTGCTCGTACGCCGCCACCTGAACCAGCGCGTCGACGCCGCCGAAGCGATCCTGCGCCAGCTGCACGAGCGCCGCGCACGCGTCGGCGTCGTTGATGTCGGTCGCGCGGGCAGCGACGCGCTCACCCGTGGGATCGAGCTCGGTGAGCGCCGCATCGAGGTTCGCTTGCGTGCGCGCGGCCATGACGACGTTGGCGCCTTCGCGGAGCGCCGCCGCGACGCACTCGCGTCCGAGCCCGACACCGACGCCGGTGACGATGAGGGTCTTCCCGTGGAGGATCATGGCGGCGTGGGTATCACGGGGCGCGAGGACGGGCGAGTTGCACGACGAGCGGGACGTGGGTCAGCTCGCGTCGCGGACCGGAGGGCGCGGCCGCGGGTCACGGCATCGGCGGACAGGTCGTGGCCGGCGAGTTCGTGACCGCGACGAACTTCGTCGTGCTGTCGTTCGACGCGGCCGGGAGCCGCGACGGCGCGACGCCGCAGTATTCGACGCCGGTGCCGAGGCGGAGACGCACGGCCAACGACCCGTAGGGCGCGTTGGTGAGCGCGAAGGAGCCGTCACCGCTGAGCTTCAGGCTCAGGCGCCCCGCGCCGACCGTGATCTTCACGCCGGTGGTGGCACCCTTCGGGGACCGATAGCGGTACTTCTCCTTCAAGATCGAGCCGCTGACCGTCCAATTGGCAGCGGCGAGCGGGACGATGGTTTGCTGGCCCGTCGTTGGATCGTACACGGTGAGCACGGCGCCGCCACCGCCCGAACCGGTCGCCGTCGGATCGCCGGCGGAACCCGCCACCGGTGCGACGACACCACTGGCGCTACCCTTGTAGGGTCCGGACCGGAACTGCGTGACGCGCCCCGACTGGCTGGTCGGCGGTGTCACGTCGTCACGGACGGTCAGCTTGCTGGCCCGGACGCTCGTGATGGCGAGCGTCGGCGTCGGGGTCGGCGTGAGGGTGACCGTCGGGGTGGCGGTCGCGGTCGAGGTCGCGGTCGCCGTGCTCGTGGGCGTGGCGGTGGCGGTCGCGGTAACCGTCGGCGTCACGGTGACGGTAACGGTCGCGGTCGGCGTCGCGGTGACCGTCGGGGTGGCCGTCGCCGTCGCGGTCTGACCGGGCAGCGACGTCTGGGTGGGCGTCGGGGTCGCCGTGCGGGTCGGCGTGGGAGTACGCGTCGGCGTGGCGGTGCGGGTGGCCGTCGGCGTTGGGGTCGGGGTCACGAGCGGTGGGATGCTGCTCGGGTCGGCCGGATCGCTGCCGGAGTCGATCTCGTCGCGGTCGCGGTAGCTGTCCTCGTCGCGGTCGATGCCGATGCGCGCGCCTGAGCCGGGCGGCACGCAGGTGTACGTGAGCTCTTGTCCGCCGACGGCCGCCAGGCCGCGCAGCGTGGCGTCGGCGATGACCGGCTCGGAGGAGCGGTCGCTCATGAAGTCGCCGGTGCCGATGCGCACCCAACCGCGGGCCTCGCCCGCGACCGTGCCCTTCACCACCAGATCGCACTCGGTCACCATGCCGCCCAGCACCTTCGAGACGAACGAGCTGCCGGCGCGCTGAATCAAGAGATTGATGCGGTCGTTGACCACCGCGGCGTTGGTCGACGTGAGCGTCACCTGCTGGCCGACGACGGGGGCGACGTCGGCGTCGAAGGCCAGCATGAACTGCTCCATCTGCCGGCGCTTCACGTCGCCGTTCGAGGGGCCGTCGAAGCCGACGCCGTTGCTGTTGTTGAACACGGTCGCCTGGAAGAAGCGGAAGATGGTGTCGACGCTGCCGTCGTGAAGGAACCCGAAGCCGCGGATCTGGTCGCCGGTCGCGCCGTTGTTGCCGGCGTTCAGGAACGAGATCGCCGGCATGCCGAACATGCCGACCTTCTGGTACAGGTTCCGGAGGTGCGCGACCTTGACGATCTGCTCCTCGTTCTCGAAGCTCGCGTCGCCGTTGGTGCCAAAGAAGCCCTGGCTGGCATCGGTCACGTGGCAGCCGTTGCAGTTGAAGCCGAGGCCGTTGACGACCGGGATCCCGTCGGAGCGTCGGCTGCCGAAGAAGAAATCGCGACCGGCCGTCGCATCGGTCGACAGGGAGTTGTCGAGCGCGCGCACCGGATTCGGCGGCAGCGTCATCGTGAGGGCGAAGTCGGTGAACGCCTGCATGTCGACGGGATCGATCACGTGCTCGCGTCCGAGCAGGCCCTCGAAGGCGACGATGAAGTTGTCGAACGAGAGCGCCTCGTCGGTCCCGATGCCGAAGAAGCCGTTGGCGCGATCGCCGCGCCAGTGCATCGGGCCGCTGTTGGCGAGCCCGCGCAGCGTCTGGGTCGTCATCGGGCCCTTCATCGGGTGGAACTCGTCGACGTCGGCGCCGCCGTTGACGTTCGACCCGGCGGCGACGGAGAGCTTGATGCTCATCGGGCTCGACGTGACGGGATCGTCGGGATTCCCGAGGTCCCACGCCAGCTGGTCGAGATCGCCGAAGACGTGACAGCTCGAGCAGGAGGCTTCGCCGTTGCTCGACGAGATGGCGGCGTCGTAGAGGAACGGCCGGCCGAGCAGCACGTCCGCGGGCTCGGGGTTGTACACCGACACGTGGCCGACCTCCTGGCGCGTCGTCGTGTCGACGACGGAGATCGCGTTGTCGAAGCGCGTGAAGACGTAGAGCCGGTCGTTGGCCTCGTCGAGGACGAGACCCGAGGGGCCGCCGCCGCTCACCACGACGTGGTCGGCCGCGCTCGGCACGAAGGTATCGTTCTCGAGCGCCGCGGTGCTGAAGATACCGACCTTGCTCGACCCGAACGCAGCGACGTAGAGCGTGGCGCCGTCGGCGCTCACGGCCATGCCGACCGGGGTCGCGAGGCTCTTGGCAATCGTTCCCGGCGGGCTCGGGATCACCTCGTAGTCGATGTGCTTGTTCAGGTGGCGCGGCGTGACGGTGGTGCCGTCGAGGACCGTGATGCGCGACTCGGCAAGCCGGCCGCGCACGGTCGACGAGCCGAGCGCCGTCCCAGGGCCCTCGAAGCGGGTCTCGTTCCGCGCCTCGGTGTTGCTGACGTAGATCTTGTCGGGGTCGGTCGGGCTCGCGACCATGTTGAAGAGGGTCGTCCCGACGCCGGCATAGGTCTGCACCTCCGCCGGCGGCGAGGCGTTCGCATCGAGCGCGAACACGTCGAGATCGGGCAGCGAGAAGCGGACGCCATTGTTCCAGTTGCGCCCGAGCTCGTCGCGCCACTGCCCCGACGCTGCATCGAACTTCACGATCAGCCCGACCTCCGGTGCCGCAGTCCCCTGCACGTTGGCGTTCGGCGACGGCAGGCCGCCCGGCATCGTGAAGCCCGACACGCTGCACGGGGAGGCGGCCACGCCGCCGTTGCACACCACGCCCTCGGAGAGCGTCGTCGTGCGGTTACCGGAGTAGAAAACGGCGGCGTAGACGCGGCTGCCGTCGGCGCTCCGCGCGAGCGCGCGCGGCGTGTCGCCGAAGAGCGTCCGGATGACGAGCGGCGTGCCTTCGAGCGAGGTGCCGAGATTGGTCGCGTCGAACACCCAGACGTCGGCGCGCCCGACGCCTTCGGTCAGGAACTGCGGATCGACGGGGCTGTTCTGTCCGCGATGCGCGGTCGTGATGAACGCGCGATTGCCGCCCGGGCCGGCGAAGACGATGTCGCGCGGCTCGTCGCCGACGAGCAGCGTGCGGGTGACACGCGGCGGGCTCGCCCCGACGTCGACGATGCTGATCGAGTCCGAGAGGTGGTTCACCACCCAGACCTCGGTCGCGGTCCGCGCCGCAACCGCCACCGGCTCGAGCCCGACCACGACCGACCCGGCGTGGGTCAGGCTCCCGCCGCTCGCCGTGAAGATCTCGAGGCGGTTGTCGGGGGTGTTGACCGCGAAGAGCGTGCCCCCGCCGGGGGCCAGCGCCAACGGCCGCACCTGCCCGGACTCGAAATTGACGAAGGAGGTCTGAGCGTCCGCCGAGGCGCACGTCGCGACGAGGGTGAGGGTGACGAGGAAACCGACGACGACGGTGCGAAGCACGAGCGCGGAACGTGGGGGCATGCGTGGCCTTCTCTCGAAAGGTGCCAAGAGAAGCTGTCCGCCTGGCAACCGGGTGTGGCGGTTTCCTACGCTCCGCCGCCCCCGGCGGTCAAGCAAAAAGTCCATGGAATCATCGGGTTCTCGCGCGGTCCCAGTTGCCTACGACGGCCACAACTGGTCTGCACGAAGCACCCCGCGATGTCCGATGAACCGATATCCGACGCCATCCGGCGCCTCATCGTGGAGCGCCTCGATTCGGTCCCGGAGCTCGAGGCGCTCCTCCTCCTGCGGGACGACCCGGCACGCCGGTGGACCCCTGACGAGGCCGGCAAACGCCTCTACGTGAGCACCATGGTCGCGGGCCACATCCTGAGCACGCTCACCGAGCGCGGGTTCTTCGCGCTCGACGACACGGCGTACCGCTTCGCCCCCGAGTCGCCCGAGCTCCGCGCCCTCGTCGATCAGCTCGCCGCCGCCTACTCGCGGCAGTTGGTCGCCGTGACGCAGCTCATCCACTCCAAGCCCAGCCGGAACGTCCGCGACTTCGCCGACGCCTTCCGCTTGCGGAAACCCAAATGACGCTCGGCCCGATCGTCTACACGCTCTGCGCGCTGACGGCCCTCGCCTGCACCGTGCTGCTCTTGCGCGGCCACGCACGCACCGGCTCGCCCCTGCTCTTCTGGAGCGGCCTCTGCTTCGCGTTCCTGACCCTCAACAACGCCCTGGTCGTGATCGACCTCGTGCTGCTCCCGACCGAGGTCAGTCTCTTCGCGGCGCGCAATGCCGCGGCATTGATCGGCATGTTGCTGCTGCTCTACGGCCTCATCTGGCGATCGGAGTGATGCCATGCAGGCGCTGAACATCATGATGCTCGGAGCAATCGCGATGGCGAGCCTGGTCGCGGGGATGTTCTTCCTGCGCTTCTGGCAGCAATCCCGCGACCGATTCTTCGTGCTCTTCGCGTCCTCGTTCTTTCTCGAGGCCGCGAATCGGGCCGCGCTCGCCGTGTCGCCGCACCCGAGCGACGGCACGCCGATCTTCTACGGCATCCGCTTCATCGCCTTCGTGCTGATCCTCGTCGCCATCGCGGACAAGAACCGCGGCTGACGCGCGCCCCGGAGCTACAGGAGGTTGCCGGTTGCGATGTCCAGTCGGTGGGTCGTGGTGCCGCCGTTGGCTTGCGTCGCGACGACGTTCGCGACGCCGGAGCCGTCGAACGTCAGGACCATCGACGTGAAGGCATCCGAGATGTCGCTGTCGACGAGATCGACGGTGGCGCTGCCGGAGGTCAGCGTGCCCGTCGTGACGACGAGGCTCGCCAGGGCGACCGTGAGCGAGCCGGCGGATTCCGTGGTGACGTCGACCACGCCGCTCAGCGACTGGCCGCCGGCGCCGGTCCCGGCCAGGGTCACCTCGCCGTCGTAGTCGGCGATGAAGTCCTCCTCGCCCGCGGTGTCCGCCTCGAAGAACCCGAAGGTCATGAGCCCGGATTCGACGGTGATGTCGCCGTAGAGACTCAGGTCGTCCACCTGACACCCGAAGAACGAGGTGATCGTCACCCCGACCGTGTCGACGTCGACGAGGATCTCGCCCGCCGGCGCGTTGGCACACGCGGTCACCGGGGCGCCGGTGGCGAACGGGAGGCCAAATTTCAGCAACGGCTGCAGCTCGTTCAAGACCGTCGCAGGCTGACCCGCCGCGCCGCTGCAGTTCTCGGTGATCGGCAGGCCGGCGGCCTTCTGCAAGACGTTGACGCCGTCGGTGACGGTGATCGCGCCGCTGCCGTCCACGTCGCAGGTCGCCGCGGTGCACGGGCTGTCGAGCCCCGCCGCCGCCCGCAACGTCTGCACGCCGTCGGTCACCGTGACCGTTCCGCTCCCGTCGGCGTCACCGCACACCTGCGCTTCGGCCGATACCGCCGCCCCGGCGAGGCCGAGTGCGAGCACGATCACCACGAGCATGTTCCGCATGGTCGTTTCGATACCCTCGCGATCGGCGCGCGACAACCGGGGGGGCGCGAAAGAGCCCGTATGGATTCGCCGCGACGGCTGGGGTACGCGGCGGCTCATGACGTGGAACCCCGCACAGTACCTCGCCTTTGCGGATCACCGCCTGCGCCCGGCGATCGACCTCTTGCAGCGCGTCCCGCTCGAAGGCCCGCGCGACGTCGTGGACCTGGGCTGCGGTGCCGGCAACGTCACCACGCTCCTGCGCGCCCGCTGGCCCTTGGCTCGCATCATGGGCGTGGATTCGTCGGCGGCGATGCTCGAGCGCGCTCGCACCACCGACCCGACCGTGGAGTGGCGGCTCGCCGACCTCGCCGCATGGACGCCGCCGCAGCCGGTCGACGTCGTCTACTCCAACGCGGCCCTCCATTGGCTGGACGCACACCCGACCCTGTTCCCGGCGCTGCTGACGATGGTCGCGCCGGGTGGCGTCCTTGCGGTGCAGATGCCGCGGAACTTCACCGAGCCGTCGCACACGTCGCTGTACGATACCGTCCGCGAGGGCCCGTGGCGTGATCGCTTGGCGCCGCTGATCCGACCGGAGCCGACGAAGGCCCCCGCTTACTATCGCGCGCTCCTCCGTCCGCACGTCACGTCGCTCGACATCTGGGAGACGACGTATCTTCAAGCGTTGCAGGGCGAGAACCCCGTGGCCGAGTTCGTGAAGGGCTCGGCGCTCGGCCCGTTCCTCGAGGCGCTCGAGAACGAGGAACGCCCGGCCTTCGAGGCGAGGTATCGCGCCAAGGTGCAGGCCGCCTACCCGCCGGAGGACGACGGCACGACGCTCTTTCCGTTTCGCCGCCTGTTCATCGTCGCGGTCCGCTAGCATCTGCCCCGCGAGAGGCCGCGGCATCTCGCCACGCGAGCGCGTAGGCATCTGCGGGATTTCCCGTGCAGCCGCGCTCCTCGTGCGTTTCGATCAGGGGCCGAGCTCCGTCGGACGGAGACTCTGGCCGGCACGGCTCTTGAACCATGACGTCCTTCATCCACGAGGTGACCCCTGTGAGCGATGCTTGGACAAACGCCGTCGTCGTCGATCCCCAAGAGTGGCAACGCCTGGCCGACGAGAACCACCGCCTCCGTGCGCTGCGCGCCCGTGACCGGACGAAACGCGCCCGCTACCGCTTCACGCTGTGTACCGTCGTCGCGCTGAGCGTCGTGGCGTCCGCCGCGCTCGCGTTCCAATCGACCCGTCTCTCGACGAGTCTCTCGATCAAGTCCGACGAGGCGCGCCGCTACCGCAAGGTCTCGCAGCGCGCCAATGCGGCGCTGGGCGCGCTGGCGCGCAGCCACGATCAGATCCTGGCCGCGACCGAGCACGTGCCGTCGGTCGGGACGAAGTCGTGGGGCCGTCGCTTCACCGTGACCATGTACCTGCCGCGGAGTCCGGCCTACGGGAAGGACAACGACGGCCTCACGTCGACCCTCATGAAGGCCGACCCCGAGGCGCGCATCATCGCCGTCGATCCGACGCTGATTCCGTACGGGTCGTGGGTCTGGATCGAGGGGCTCGGCTGGTACCAGGCCCAGGATTGCGGGGGCGCCATCAAGGGGTTCCGCCTCGACGTCCTGACGGCCACCGAGGACGACGCGATGCGTTTCGGGCGACAGGACCGCTTCGTGATCGTGGTGCCCGAGGAGCGCTCCCGGGGCTGAGCCGCACATTTTCGAACAGCGCGAATTTTCATTGGACTACGAAAACGCCGCTCCTTAGAGTTCGCGCGGTCGGTCGCGTCGGCGGCCGGCCGTCGCACCCGCCTCGAGGAGCTCGGCATGCCCCCTTTCGTATTCGCGTTGGTCGTGTGCATCGCGCTGAGTCTGTGTCCGGCCTCGTCGCCCGCCGCCCCGCCCTTGGCGCCGCCGCGGGACATCGACCGCTACGTGCTGTTCGCCTACGACGAGATGATCCTCAAAGGCGCCGTCGGCACGAGCGAGCACGGCTTCATTCGCGGCGGCGACATCGGCGTCAACTTTCCCGATCGCGGGCAGGACGGCAGCCCGTCGCTCTCCTACGCCACGCTCGGACGCGTGATCATGGATACCGGCAGCAACGCCGTCGCCGACAGCGTGCGTGCCGCCAATCCCGAGGGCGTCTTCTACAACCTCTTCGCCAACTCGGTGAACGCCAGCTTCGATCCGACGATCCTCGGCGCCGGGCCCCTGGCCTTCACGACCCCCATCATCGCCGAGGCCGATCTCCCCCTGTTGCCGTTCACCCCCGGCCGCGCCCTCACCGACGGCGCCGCCGACGTCACGGTGGGCGGCACCGGCCTCCCGAGCCCGCACAGCCTCCCGCCCGGCGCGTACCGCGACGTGCGCGTGAACGACGGCCGCGTCCTCAACCTCGGCGACGGCGTCTACGACATGCGCAGCCTGTCGCTCGGCACCAACGTCACCGTCAACACCACCGATCGCACGGTGATCCAGATCGATCGCGATTGGTTCGTGAACGACGGGCTGCGCTTCGGCGTCGGCACGCAGGCGGGCGCGCGGGTCTACCTCGGCGCGCTCGGTTTCGACCCGAACCGCGCGACGGTCTGCAACTTCGCGCACGTCGCCGAGATTCACGTCCAGTTCTTCGCGCCCGACGGCTGGCTCGACATCGGCGGCACCAATCGACTCTTCGGCCGCTTCTGGGCCCGCCGCATTACCGGCGATCCCAGCAACGACGTCACGTTCCAGGTGCCGCCGGTCGATCCGCCGGGCGGCGGCGACGATCCGCGCCGCTACCAGTGCTACGAGATCCACCGTCCCGTCTTCAATCGGGCGGGCGTGTCGCTGGTCGACCCGGTCGGCGCCAGCACCGTCACGATCAAGCGCGCCAAACGCATCTGCGCACCCGCCGACGTCGACGGGCTCGACCCGGCGGCCCCGCTCGATCCGGCGCACCTCACCTTCTTCACGATCCGCCAGACGAGCCCGTTCACGTCGGCGAAGGCCACGGTCACGACCGAGCTCGGCACCGCCACGGTACGCGTCCTGAAGCCGGACCGCCTGCTGGTGCCGACGGCGAAGAGCCTGGTCGCGCCGCCGGGTCCGCTGACGGCGCCGATCGATCATTTCAAGTGCTATCGCCTGTCGACCGCGCGGACGCGGGCGAGCGGCCTCGCGGTGACCGACCAGTTCGGCTCGATCGTCGTCGACGTGAAAAAGCCGCTGCAGCTCTGTCTCGCGGTCTCGATGGACGGCGCGCCGATCCCCGTCCCGGGCGCGAGCCTGATGTGCTACCTGATCCGCGGCACCCGTCCCGCCGCACCGCCGCCGCTGATCTACACCCACACGCAATTCGGACCGGACCAATACGGGTTCTTCGGCCCGCGCGACCTTTGCGTGCCGGCGACGGTCGTGTTCGAGTGACGGAATGATGGACCTCGGACGGGTCGGGATCTGGACGGCGGCGCTCGATCAGCAACCGGTCGCCGGCGCGCAAGCCGCCGCGGCGGAGCTCGAAGCGCTCGGCTACGGCGCGCTCTGGTTTCCGGAAGCGATGGGCCGTGAGGCCCTCACCAATGCGGCCGTGCTGCTCGCGGGGACGCGGCGGATCGCGATCGCGACCGGCATCGCCAACATCTGGGTGCGCGACGCGACGGCCATGGCCGCCGCGCAGAAGACCCTCGCCGACGCCTACCCCGACCGTTTCCTGCTCGGCATGGGCGTGAGCCACGCCCCGCTCGTCGGGATGCGCGGCCACGACTACGGGAAGCCGCTGAGCGCCATGCGACGCTACCTCGACGCGATGGACGCGGCCCCTTTCCTGGCCAACCCGCCAGCGACGCCGCCACGACGGGCGCTGGCCGCCCTCGCGCCGAAGATGCTCGCGCTCGCCGCGGAGCGCACCTGGGGCTCTCACACCTATTTCGTGCCGCCGGAGCACACCGCCGAAGCCCGCGAGCGCCTCGGCGCCGACGCGCTCCTCGCTCCCGAGCAAGCGGTCGTGCTCGAGACCGACGCCGACACCGCCCGCGCCATCGCCCGCGGCCACATGGCGATGTACCTCGCGCTCCCGAACTACGTGAGCAATCTGCAACGCCTCGGCTTCACCGACGACGACGTGGCACGTGGCGGGAGCGACCACCTGGTCGACGCGATCGTCGCCTGGGGAACCGTCGACGACGTCGTGCGCCGGGTTCGCGCTCACCACGACGCCGGCGCCGACCACGTCTGCGTCCAGGTGATCGATGCGGACCCGCGGGCGCTCCCGATGCGCCAGTGGCGCGAGCTGGCGACCGCCCTCCTCTGATTCCGACCCTGTCCCGAAACAATCCTGCTCCATTTTGAGACGATTCGTCGCCGCGACCCCCCTCCGGGGCCAGAAAATCCTTGCCGCCACAACGGCCGCTCAGTAGTGACCGCCCGAACGCCCGAAACCAGGGAGGTCGCTAGAGAAAGCCGCAGGTAGGCAGGGTTCCCCCAACCGGTTCGTAGACGCGCTCGAGCGCCAGGAGGGCAGTTATGGCTCACGTCTCCCACCCACGATCGGTCCCGCTTCTCGTCGGAATCGCACTCACCGTGATCGTCGCTGCCCCCGCAGTGGCGCTCGCCGCATCCTGCACGCCCACCTACGTGCAGCTCACCGAAGACCCCACGAGCAAGGTCCTGGTCGGTTGTTGCAACGCGGACGGCACCTGGAAGACCGGCACCCAGAGCCAGCGCGCCTGCCTCAACCCCGCCAACATGTGCATGAAGGGTCATTGCGACGGCAACCCGGACTCCACCTGCAACGGCTCGTACACCAACGGCCCGGGCACGTGCGTCGTCCAGGACGGACTCTTCTGTCGGCTCGGCGAATGCAAGCAACAACTGTGTACCGCAGATGAAGACGAGGAGCTCGTCCCGCTACGGTGCGACGACAACAACGACTGCAACAGCGACACCTGCACCGGCGCGACCTACAACACGCCCGGGTGCAGCCACTCCAACCTCGCCAACGGCACCGCGTGCTCGTTCACGGACACCGACCCGTGCACGGGGGGCGAGTGCACCGACGGGGTCTGCGGATCCGTTCCGGACGACGGCGCGTTTTGCGGCACCGCCTCGGGCAACATCTGCACGCCCGCGCACTGCAACGCGAACGCCGATTGCATTCCGGACGAAGGCGATCCGATCACCTGCGAGGGCACGCTCGCGAAGTGCCGCAAATGGGCGTGCTCGTGGGAAGGGTCGACGCACAGCTGCGATCAGGTGAAGGTCGACCACACCAACCCCGCCGAGAACGGCTGCGACACCGACGCCCACGACTGCAAGATCCAGACGTGCGGCAAGGGCGGGAAGTGCAACGCCGCCGCGCAGCCCGTCAACACGTCGTGCGACGCGAACTTCACGACGCCGCTCACCGACTGCTACTCGGGTCAATGCGACTCGCGGAAGAACTGCGAAGGTGAGGACTTCGGCATCTTCGGGTACTACGACGGCGTCGCCTGCGGGTCACAAGACACGAACCCCTGCACGTCGCAGACGTGCCAAGGACTGACCTGCGGTGTCGTCAGCTGCAACAGCGACACCTGCGTCGCCTGCGGCGTCAGCGGCACCTGCGGCGGCACTCCGCCGAGCAGCTGCGGCTGCGTCACCCCGTAGACGCGCCACCGACCGTGATCCGATGAGCACGGCGCCCCGCCCAACGGCGGGGCGCCGTGCCTTGCACGCATGTACGAGACGCTCACCATTCCCGGGCTCGGGCTCGCGCTCTCCACGCAGCAGGTCGTCTTCTGGACGATGGTGCTGCTGGCGGTCGTACTCGGGCCCACGTGGATCGCGCGCCGCGAAGGGCTCGACGTGTCGCGTCTGCGCCGGGCCCAGGGACTGCTAGCCCTCTTCGGGCTCGCCGGCGCGCGTCTGCACTTCATCCTCAACAACCCGCTCTTCTACGGCCCGCATCCCTTGCGGGCGTTCATGCCCTGGGGGGGAGCGATGCACATGGGCGGCGCGCTCATCGGCCTCTTCATCGGCGCGCCGCTGGTCGCGCGCTGGTACCGCCTCCCCATCGCCAAGCTCTGCGACGGGCTGATCGTCGTCACCGCGGTCACCTATGCCGGTACGCGCCTCGCGTGCCTGGTCGGCGGCTGCTGCTTCGGCTCCCACTGCGATCACGCCTGGGCCATCCGCTATCCGCACGGCAGCGTCCCGTTCGTGATGCAGCACCAGGCCGGTCTGATCGGTGCGGACGCGGCCACCTCGCTCCCGGTGCATCCGACCCCGATCTATTTCCTCGTGGCCGCGCTGCTCAGCGCGGCGGTGGCGCTCGCGGTCGGCCGCCGCAAGCGCTACGACGGACAGGTGTTCTGGGTCGGCTTCACGCTCCTGAGCGCCACGACGCTCGCCGTCGAGCCGTTCCGCGCGCTCGCGAACCACCAGGCGTTCTGGGCCGGCGTCCCGCAGCTGGTCTGGACCGAGCTGGCACTCACCGTCGTCGGGATCCTCGGTCTCGTGGTGAGCGCCCTGCGGCACCGCCGAGCAGGTACGGCGGGTCCGGAGCACGCCGCGGCCCTGCTCGGAGCGACGGGACGATGAGGGACCACGGGCGCGCCCGGCGGATCGTCGGCGCGGCACTGGTGCTCGCGATCGTTCACGGGTCCACGACGATGGCCGGCATCGAGCTGCCGGCCGAGCTGCCGCCCGATTCACCCGAGATCGGCTCGGCAGAACGCCAGGCGCTCATCGATTTCCAGCGCGATCCGGTCGCCAACGGCCAGGCGCTGCTGCGGGTGGGCGCCGGCTCGGCTCGGGGCCTCCCGCTGATCACGGTGCTCGCCGCCGGCGACGTGCACCTGCGTGCCGGCCGGATCCGTACCGCCACCCGGTTCTTCCGCGAAGCCGCACGTCGCGATGCCGGCCCCCCCTGGGACGGGTTCGCCCAGCTCGGCCTCGGCTGGACCGCGCTCGCCCGTCGCGACTTCACGGCGGCCGCCAAGTCCTACCGAAACGTCGACCCCCAGGGTCCGCTCGGCGGCATCGCCGCCGTCATGAAGGCCTGGCTCGCCGCGTTTCGCGGCCGGCATGACGAGGCCATGGCGCAGTTCGATCACGCCGCGGCCATGCCGGACTACCCGCCGAACGTCCGCCAGGTCGCCCTTCTGGGCGCGGCCTACACGCGGTATTGGCGCGGAGCCTTCGACGAGGCCGCAGCGGCCTTCGACCGACTGGTCACGCCGCCGTCCGCGCTGAGTGACGATGCACGCTACGGCGCCGCCTGGTCACGCGTGCGAGCCGACCAGCTCGACACGGCGCTCCCCGCGCTCATGACGCTCGCCGGCGAAGCGACCGACGACGCGGCGGCGGCACGCATCTCCGAGGCCGCCGTGTCGCTCACCCCGGCAACGGTGGCGCGGAGCGGTCGCGAGAGCACCGCCCGCATCTCGGGCTTCGCGGGTCCGGATGCACGCATGGTGGCGATGTTCGACGGCGACGGCGCCGCGCGCGCGCGTGCCGCGTTGGCCGTGCTCATGCGCCGTGGAGAGCTCGGCGAGCACGTCGTCCCCGCCGCGCTCCTGCCCGCGCTCCCCGCCCCGCTGCCGACCTCGACCCT
>CAZWAX010000032.1:0-23110 GCA_964631985.1 uncultured Polyangiaceae bacterium
GGGCGCCCCTCGACCGGGGGGGCGATCCTGGGCGGCCGCGAGATCGACGGCCCTGGCCTCGACCGCGGCGTCGTCTTCCAGTCGCCCGCGCTGCTGCCGTGGTTCACGGCCCGCCAGAACGTCGAGCTCGCGATCGAGCAGGTCCGTCCCGATGCGCCCGCCCGCGAGCGCCGCCGCCTTGCCGACGCGGCGCTCGCTCGCGTCGGGCTCGCCGACGCCGGCGACCGGCGTCCCGCCGAGCTCTCCGCCGGGATGCAGCAACGCGTCGGCATCGCGCGCGCCTTCGCGCTCGAGCCGCGGCTCCTGCTGCTCGACGAGCCGTTCAGCCTGCTCGACGTCTTCACGCGCATCGATCTCCAGGACGAGCTGCTGCGGCTCTGGGAAACCGACCGCCGCACCGTCGTCATGGTCACCCACGACGTCGACGAGGCCCTCTTGCTCGCCGACCGCATCGTGATGATGACCAAGGGGCCACGGGCCCGCACATCGGCGGCAGCCTCGCCGTACCTTTCGCGCGTCCGCGCGTACGCGCCGACGTGCTCGACGACCCCCGCTACTACCCGCTCCGGGAGCGGCTCCTCGGCTTCCTCGCGGAGCAAGAAGACGTTCGGAGCAGCCACTGACATGGCCCGCCCGCGCGTCCACGCTCTCCTGGTCTCCGCGTTCCTCACGTTGGGGCTCCCGGCTCTCGTCGGAGCGATCCCCGAGGTGGCGCCGCTCACGAAGAGCGGTCCCGGCGGCTCGACGTTCACGGTCAGCGCGAGCAACCGCTTGCGCGGCGAGTTCGCCGATTGGTTCGACGCCGGCGGTGCGGCCGCCAACAGCGACTACGGCTATCTCGGCAACCGCACGCAGGTCGGGCTGCTCGGAAAGTGGCGCTGGTTTTCCGGCTTCCTGCAGTACCAGCACACGATCCTCGAGGACGTGCCGCAGAAGGGCGCCGGCGTCGGAGGCACCTATCGGGCCAACACCAAGAGCGACTTCCAGGAGGGCGGCTGGCTCCGCCAGGGATGGCTGCAAGGCGAAGCGACGCACGGGGACTGGAAGCTCAGCGGGCAAGGCGGCCGCGTGCGCCATCAGGACGGCCTCGAATCGGTCTCGAAGCAGCCCCTCCTCGAATGGATCCGCAAGAACCGCATCGCCGAGCGCCTGATCGGCCCGTTCGACTTCACGCACGTCGGGCGGAGCTTCGACGGCGGCCGGGTCACGCTCGAGACGCCCGCGCTGCTGCTGTCCGGGTTCTACTTCCTCCCGACCTCGGGCGGATTCGAGATCAGTGCCGGGCGCCACATGGGCATCGACCTCGGCGGCCTTTCATTGATGAAGAAGGACAATCCGAACCTCCTGCCCGGTCTGGAGGCCCGCCTCTTCTACATCCACTATCGCGACCACCGTCCCGGCGACGGTGACGTGATCGCGGTCGACAACCGGCCGCTGCCGGCGCGTCAGGCCGACCATCGCGACATCGAGGTCGAGACGATCGGCGGGGAGCTCGTCTACACACGCACCCTCGGACCGGGGTACGTCGAAGGCCTCGCCTGGTCGGCGGGTCAGGTCGGCGAGTGGCAGTCGCTCGACCAGCGCAGCTGGGCCTACGCGCTCGAGGGCGGCTACCGCTTCGCGGACGTGCCGTGGAACCCGTGGCTCCGCGCCGGCATCTTCCGGAGCTCGGGTGACGACGATTCCGGCGACGGCGATCACGGCACCTTCTTTCAGCTGCTGCCGACGTCGCGCATCTACGCGTACACGCCTTTCTACAACCTGATGAACAACCAGGACGTGATGTTGCAGCTGATCACGAAGCCGCTCGCGAAGCTGACGTCCCGTCTCGACTTCCATTGGCTCCGCGTGACCGAGGGGCGCGACCTCCTCTATTTCGGCGGCGGCGCCACCAAGCGCGACTTCTTCGGCTACGGCGGCAGCCCGGCCGGCGGGTCGCATGAAACCGCCTACGTGATCGAGGCGACCTTCACCTACACGGTCTCCCGGAACGTCGAGCTGCAAGCCTACTGCGGGCACGCCTTCGGGCAGGCCGTCGTGCGAAACGGCTTCCCCCGCGATCACGAGCTGACGTACGGCTTCGTCGAAGGCACGCTGACGTTCTGAGCGTCGCGTCGCGCGATTCTCCTTGACCCCCGAGCGGCCGACCATCTAGCGTCCACGCCCAAGGAGAATCCCCCATGCGCCGTTGCCGCTCGTTGCTGCTCGCCGCCGTCGTCGCCATCCCCGTCACCGCCGGTGCCGCCGATGTCCCGGTCATCTACACCGTCGACTCCACCCCGCTGAAGCTCGCCATTTCCGGCACCAATCTGACCCTTCAGCTCTACACCGACGCGGCGTGCACGGCCCTCGCCCACACCCAGGTGCTGACGGTCGACAACGTGAGCATGCTCTCGGTGCTCAAGCGCTCGAAGCCGAAGAACGGCGTGAAGCCGCCGAAGACGACCGACATCCGCGCCACGCTGACCGGGGTCGCACCGGCGGCACCGCTCTATCTGGCCGTCACCGGCACCGGCATCACGCCGGTCGGCGGCGCGTGCCAGGTGCAGGCGTCGACGGCGGCAGGCTCGAGCGTCGTCGGGCCGGTCGTATTGAAGGATGCGAACGGCGCCGTGCTCGGGCCCTTCGACACCAACGGCAACGTGGTCCTGTCGGACAGTGGCAACCTGATCGTGGGCTACACGCCTCCGACGGGATTCAACCAGCAAACCGGCTTCTTCTACGTCAGCACGAACTGCAGCGGTCCGCCGCTCGTGTACACGAGCCCGGCCGCGGGCGGCTACCTGCACCAGATGCACGGCGCAGACGGTACGACCCTCTATTATTCGGCGCTCTCGGCCCCGTCCGTCCTCGTGAGCAGTCAGGACTACAGCCCGGAGATCCCCGGGAATTGCGTCGCGCCCGGACAGGTGTTCAACCCGCCCAACCGCTGCTGCTGCACCGGTCCGACCTGTTTCACGACACCGTTCATGATCCCAGGCGCGCCGCCGCTCGCAATGAACATCGGCGGCTTCGTGCCGCCGTTCAGCGCGAGCATTCAATAGACGCGAGCACCACCGTCCACCGCCGCACCTGCCCGCTCTGCGAGGCCATGTGCGGACTCCGCGTCCACGTCGTCGGCGATCGGGTGACCCGCGTCGAGCCCGATCCCGACGACGTGTGGAGCCGCGGCTACGTGTGTCCGAAGGGCGCGACGCTCGGGCAGCTGCATCACGATCCCGACCGCCTGCGTGTGCCGATGATCCGCGAGGGCGCGACGTGGCGCGAGGCGAGCTGGCCCGAAGCCTTCGCGCGTGCCGAAGAGCTGCTCGCCGGCGTGATCGCCCGGCATGGCAAAGCGGCCGTGACCAGCTACATCGGCAACCCGACCGTCCACAATTTCTCGATCAGCCGCTACGTCGGGCTCTTCATCGGCATGGCGGGGCTGCCGACCGTGTACTCGGCGGGCACCGTCGATCAGTGGCCGAAGAATCTCACCGCCGCGCTCATGTACGGCCACATGTGGGCGATCGGCATCCCGGACGTGCACCGCACCGACTATCTGCTGATGCTGGGCGCGAATCCGTCGGCGTCGCAGGGGAGCCTGCTCGCCTGCCCCGATCTGCCGGGCGCGCTCGACGCCATCCGCGCCCGCGGTGGGACGGTCGTGGTCGTCGACCCACGCCGCACCGACACCGCCGCCCGCGCCACCGAGTGGCTGCCGATCGTGCCCGGCACCGATGCCGCCTTCCTGCTCGCGATCGTGCACGTGCTCTTCGCCGAAGAGCGCGTGGATCTCGGGGACGTCGCCGACCTCGTGCACGGCGTCGCGGACGTCCGCGCCGCGGCTGCCGACTTCAGCCCCGAGGCCGTGAGCCCGACCTGCGGCATTCCGGCCGACACCATCCGTCGGATCGCGCGCGCGCTCGCCGCCGCGCCCACGTCGGCGGTCTACGGGCGCATCGGGACCTGCACCCAGGAATTCGGCACGCTCGCGTCCTGGCTCGTCGACGTCGTGAACGTGCTCACCGGCAACTGCGACCGCCCCGGCGGCATGCTCTTCGGGAAACCGGTCGCGTGGTCGGTGGCGTCGCTGCCGCATCCCGACTTCGCCAACGGCTTCAGCTTCCACCGCTGGAAGACCCGCGTCCGCGGCGCGCCCGAGGTGCTCGGCCAGGTCCCGCTCTCGTGCCTCGCGGAAGAGATCGCGACGCCGGGCTCAGGGCAGATCCGCGGGCTCGTCACCATCGCGGGCAATCCCGTGATCAGCGGCCCGGGCGCCGCCGCCCTCGATGCCGCGCTTCCGAGCCTCGAATGCATGATCAGCGTCGACAACTGGCTGAACGAGACGACGCGCCACGCCCACGTCATCCTGCCCGGCCTCTCGGCCCTCGAGCAGCCGCACTTCGACGACATGATCTGGCTCTGGGGCGTGCGGAGCGCCGGCAAGTGGTCGCCGGCCGCGCTGCCGCCCCCGGACGACCGGCCGCGCGAGTGGGAGATCCTGACGCGCCTCGCCGCCGTCTGCATGGGCATGACGGGCGACATGATCGACGTCGCTGCGATCGACGACGGGTACTTCGCGGCGCTGGCCGCGATGCACGGCATCGACGCCGCCGCCGTCGTTTCGCTCTACGGCGACCAGCGCGGCCCCGAGCGCATCCTCGACCTCACCATCCGGACCGGGCCGTTCGGCGATCGGTACGGCGCGCGCCCCGGCGGCCTCACGCTGCAATCGTTCAAGGACGCCCCGAACGGCCTCGACCTCGGACCCTTGGTGCCGCGCGTGCGCGAGATCCTCGCGACGCCGTCGGGCCGGATCGAGCTCGCGCCCCCGTACGTGACCGCCGATCTGCCGCGCCTTCGAGCCCGCCTCGCGCGGCCGCGCGAGCCGCTCGTGCTGGTGAGCCGCCGTCACGTACGCTCCAACAACTCCTGGATGCACAACGTCCCGGTGCTCGTCAGCGGGCGCGAGCGTTGCACGCTCCTCGTCCATCCCGCCGACGCCGAGCGCACCGGCCTCCGCCACGGCGCCCGTGCCCGCATCACCTCGGCGGCGGGCACGATCGAGGCCCCGGTGGAGCTCAGCGACGAGATGGCGCCGGGGGTGGTGTCGTTGCCGCACGGCTGGGGCCACGACCGGGTCGGCGTCCGGCTCGGCGTCGCGACCGCGCACGCCGGCGTCAACAACAACCTGCTGGCGCCGGCCGAGCTGGTGGACGTGCCGTCGGGCAACGCGGTGTTGAACGGCATCCCCGTCTCCATAGCGCCGGCGTGATCGGATCGCGGCAGGCAAGCCGCGGTGCTAAGGTGCGCCCCCCTGCATGGTGGAGCTCGTCGCGATCGTCGTCCTGATCATTCTCAATGGCGTTTTTTCCGGCGCCGAGATCGCCATCCTCACCCTCCGCGAAACCCGGCTCCAACAGCTCGTCGACAACGGCTCGCGCCGCGCCCGCACCGTCCTCACGCTCCGCAATCAGCCGGAGCGCTTTCTCGCCACCGTGCAGATCGGCATCACGGTCGTCGGCGCGGCCGCCGCCGCGCTCGGCGGCGCGACCATCGCCGAGCGCCTCGCCGGTGTGCTCGAGACCGTCGGCATGGCCCCAGGCCCGGCCGGCGTCACCGCGCTCGTCCTCGTCGTCGCGACCATCTCGTATCTCTCGATCGTGCTCGGCGAGCTCGTCCCGAAGTCGCTGGGACTCCGCCACGCCGAGCGCTACGCGCTCTTCATCGGGCCGCTGATCTGGACCGTCGCCTGGATCGTCGGACCGGCCGTGCGCACGCTCACGATGAGCTCGAATCTGGTGTTGCGTCCGTTCGGGGACAGCACGACCTTCTCCGAGTCGCGGCATTCCCCCGAGGAGCTCCAAGAGTTGCTCGAGCAGGCCGGCAAGACGGGGGCGCTCGACGAGGAGACCAGCGAGATCGCGTCGCGCGCCCTCGACTTCGGCGTGCTCACGGCCGGCGAGATCATGCTGCCGCGGAACCGCATCGACGCCATCCCGCGGAACGCCACGTTCGAGGAGGTGAAGCAGATCCTGCTCGAGGCCGGCCACGCGCGCATGCCGGTGTACGACGGCACCCTCGACAACATCGTCGGCTATGTGAGTACCAAGGACGTCCTGGCGCTCGCCTGGGAGGGCCGCCTGGTCGTGCTCGAGGACCTGATCCGGCCACCGCTCTTCCTGCCCGAGAGCACGCGGGCCACCCAGATCCTCGAGGAGATGCGGAAGCGCCGCACCGCGATCGCCTTCGTCGTCGACGAGCACGGCGGGCTCTCCGGTCTGCTGACATTGCGCGATCTGATCGAGGAGGTGCTCGGCGTGCTCTCGACCGACGAGGACGAAGTCGCCGAGGAGTTCGTGCGGATCGAGGCCGACGGGCGCGCCGTCGTGCGCGGGCACGCCCCCATCCGCGAGCTCAACCGGGCGCTCGGCACCGACCTACCCGAGGACGAGGACTTCTCGACCGTCGCCGGTTACTGCCTCGAGCTCGCGGGCGGCATTCCGCAACGCGGCACCAAGCTGGCCGCCCCCGACGGCACGCAGTTCGAGATCCTGGACGCGTCGCCCCACCTGGTCCGCCAGGTGCGGGTCATCCGGGCGAGCCAGGCATGACGGGCGGCTTCCGCCACAGCAACGCCTACCTCCTCACCGTCCTCACCATCACCAGCACCATGAACTGGGCCGATCGCCAGGTGGTGCCGATCCTCTTCCCCGGCATCCGCGCCGAGCTCGGGCTCAGCGACACCGAGCTCGGGATCATCGGCGGCCTCGCCTTCTCGCTCATCTATGCCGTCACCGGCTTCGCCTTCGGCATCGCGGCCGACCGCACCATCCGCGTGTACGTGATCGCCTTCGGCCTGACGGTCTGGAGTCTCGCGACCGCCGCCGGCGCCTTCGCCAGCGGGTTCGGCACGCTCTTCTGGGCGCGCTTTTTCACCGGCATCGGCGAGGCGAGCCTCTTCCCGTGCGCGATCTCGCTGATCGGCGAGCGCTTTCCGCCCGAGCGGCGCGGCCAGGCGCTCGGCATCTTCGCCATGTCGGCCGCGATCGGCGCCGGGCTCGGCGTCGGGCTCGGGGGCCGTCTCGCCGAGGTGCTCGGGTGGCGCGAGGTGTTCCTCATCTATGGTGGCACGGGGCTGCTGCTGTTGCCGTTGGTCCTGAGCCTCCCGGAGGCGGCGCGCGTCCGGACGCCCGCGCAGCGCGAGCTTCCGACCAAGGTTCTGCGCGAGCTGCTCGCCGACCCGCGGCTCCTCTCCATGTGGATCGGCGGCCTGGTGGCGATCGCCTCCGCGCTCGGCTTCGCGGCCTGGGCGCCCTCGTACTTCGTCCGCGAGCGCGGCCTCGGGGTCACGGAGGCGGGCGCGCTCTTCGGTATCGGCGCGCTCGTCGGTGGCATTGGCGGCAGCTTGCTCGGCGGCATGCTCGCCGATCGGCGCCGCCTCGTGCGCGTCGCGGGCGGCCTCGACGTTTCGTGGGGGAGCGCCCTCCTGGCGGCGCCGCTGGTCATGATCACCATCAACGTCGACTCGCCGTGGATCTTTGCCCCGGTCGGATTCGTCTCGTTGATCGCGATTTATGCCATCTTTCCGGCACTGCAGACGGTCATGCTGTCGCTGGTACCCAAGGAGCGCCACGGCCTCGCATCGGCCCTGAACGTGTTCTTTCTCGGCGGGATCGGCAGCGCGCTCGGGCCCTTCGTCATCGGCGTCGCGTCCGACCGATTCGGCAGCCTGCACACCGCTTTGGTCGTGCCGATGCTCGGCCTCGTACTGGCGGCGCTGCTGATCGCCCGCGCCGGCCGGCTGGCGCGGCGGGCCCGAGTGTGAAATGCCCATGCGCTTCGCGCAGCTCGCGCCACGGAAAGGTCGAATCATGGGACGAATCGCGGGAGACAAGAGCCGTTTCAACAAGCAACGCCGGCAGAAGATCGCCAAGCGCGAGGCGATGCGGGCCCTGCGCGCCTCGTGGACGCAGAAGGCCGCCAAGCCCGCCACGTCGAAGAAGTCGGCGACCGCCGGCTGAGCGCGCCCTCCGAGCGCGAGCGAGCCGGGGGATGTACGAACCGCGGCTCTGCCGCGGTTCTCCCCCTTATGAACAGATCTCGTTGCCGAGGATCTGGTCGAGGGTCTGACGCCGCCGGAGTAGCCGCAGTGTCCCACCCGGCTCCAGCATCACCTCGGGCGCCTGCGGATAGCTGTTGTAGTTGATCGTCGACATGGCGGCGCAGTAGGCGCCCGCGCCGCCCACCACCACGAGGTCTCCGATCGACGGCCGGGGGACCCGCCGCGGGGCGAGCGCTTCGGGATCGCCCGGTGCCGGGGTCAGCACGTCGCCCGACTCGCAGCACGGCCCGCAGAAGACGACCTCGCTCTGCGGCGCCTCCGCGAGCACGTCGATCGGATGCTGCGACCCGTAGAGCGAAGGACGCGTCACCTCGGTCATGCCCGTATCGAGCTTCGCGAACGTGTAGCCGTCGCGGCCGGTGTCGACGACGTCGACGCAGGTCGCGACGATCGCGCCCGCGTTGGCGACGAGAAAGGTCCCGGGCTCGATCTCGAGGTGCAACGCGCGCCCGTGCTGCTCGCGAAAGCGGCGCAGCTCGTCCACGATCGGGGCCCCGCACTCCTGGAGATCGGTCGCCTGCTCGCCGGCGACCCGCGCCACCTTGAAGCCGCCCCCCAGATTCACGGTCGTGACCTCGGGCAGCGTGGCCGCGATGGCGAGCGTCATCCGCGCCACGCGTTGCCACACCGCCGGGTCGGAGCCCGAGCCGATGTGCGAGTGCAACCGCCGGAGGTGGAGGCCGTGGCGCGCGGCGATCGCCTGCACCTCGCCGAGGTGCTCGTGCCAGATGCCGAAGCTCGATCCGGGGCCGCCGGTGTTGGTGCGGTTGGTCGAGCCGCTGCCGAGGCCGGGGTTCATGCGGACGCACACGTCGCCGCCGGGAAACGCCTGGCCGAAGGCATCGAGCTGGTGCAGCGAACAGGCGCTGTAGAGCACCCCCCGCTCGACGATCGACCGCAGGCTCCTGGACGGCATCTGCGAGGTGAGCTGGATGCGCTCCGGCGGCGCCCCGCGTCGGAGCGCGCGCTCGACCTCGTGGTCGCTCGAGGCGTCGATGTGCAGGCCGAGATCGAGGAAGAGCTTCAGGATCGCGGCGTTCGGGTTCGCCTTCATGGCGTAGCGCACCGTCAGGCCGAAGGCGTTCGGGAAGGCGAGCGCCTCCCGCGCCGCCGCGTCGAGCGTCGCGTGATCGTAGACGTAGCAGGGCGTTCCGAAACGCTCGCGGACGTCGCTGGCTTGGGTCGGGCTCAGAAACATGACGTCACGCCGGGACGATCGTCGCCATCATCTTCTCGAACTCCCAGAAGGCCCGGAGCGAGACCAGCTTGCCCTCGTCGTTCACGCGGTACACGAAGACGCCGTCGCAGCGCGCCTTCATGCCGTTCGGCATGCCGATCGAGATGGTGCCGACGTTGGCGCATTCCGAGCCCGCCGCGTACGACTCGCGGACCTCGAAGTGGATCGTGTTGGGCGCGATCTGATTGTCCCAGAACGCGCCGATCGCGGCCGTACCGCGGTGGCCTTCGCCGGACGGATCGATCGGCGACTTCCCGACGGGATCCTGGATCACGCCGTCGGCGGCGAAGAGCGCGAGCCAGTCCTCCTTGCGCTTGGCCTTCACGGCGGCGATCGACTTCTTCGAAACGGCGCGGGCGGGATGCTCTTCGGACATGGCGCTTGCTCTCCTTGGGTCTTACGTGGTGCCGACGAAGGCGTTCTTGGTCAGCATGAGGCTCGGCGTGTCGGTGCGCGACTCCGTCTCCTCGTAGATGCGCTTGTACCCGGTCTTGGCGATCTTCCACTCACCGCCGATCTTGACGTACTCGTCGTGGTAGAAGGCGGCGCCGCGGATCGTGAGCTTCGCTTCGGTCTCGATGACGATGTCGTCGAGCGCCCAGACGCCGGTCGCAGTGGTCGGGCTGGTGAGCTCGATCTCGGGTTGGTGCACGCGATGGGTCGTGATGCGCGTATGCGGGCCAAGCGCATCCTTCAGGAAGCTCAGGATGGCGGCGCGGCCATCGAAGCTGAAGTGTCCGTCCCCGTAGGCCGACCGGCAGTCCTCGGTCAGACACGCGCCGAGCTCGTCCCAGAGCTTCAGGTCGAGCGTGCGGACGTAGCGGTACTTGAGCCGCTTGATCGCCTCTATCTCTTGCAGGTCGGGCATGCGCTCCTCCGTCGACCGTCGTCTCTATGATCCTCTACCGCCGGGCGTCAATTGCACGACCCTGCACTTGGTTGTGCGACGGCCGGCGGGAGGCTACTGTCGCGCGCCATGACCGATCTCCAGAAGCGATTCGTCGGCCGCACCGCCATCGTCACCGGTGCCGGCTCGGGTTTGGGCCGCGCCGTCGCTGCGCGCCTCGCCGCCGAGGGCGGCGTCGTTGCCTGCCTCGATCTCATCGGCGACGCCGTCCAGGAGACGGCGCGCGACGTCGGCGGCGGCGCCCGCGCGTATCAGGTCGACGTCAGCGATCCGACCTCCGTGAAGGCCGCGGTGACCGGCGCCGCCACCGACCTCGGCCGCCCCTCGGTCGTCGTCACCTGCGCCGGCATCGGCAAGTTCGCCAACGCCGCCGACATGCTCTTCGAGGACTGGTCGCGCATCATCGGCGTCAACCTGACCGGCACCTTCCTGACCGTGCAGGCCGCCCTGCCCTATCTCCTGGACGGCGGCGGCTCGATCACGACCATCGCCTCCAACGCGGGGCTCCAGGGCGTACCGTACGGCGCCGCGTACTGCGCCTCCAAGGGCGGCGTCGTGCAGCTCACGCGCTCGCTCGCGGCCGAGTTCCTGGCGCGCGGCGTCCGCGCCAACTGCGTCGCGCCAGGGGGCATCAAGACCCCGCTCCAACGCGCCTTCGAGCTGCCGCCCGGCGGCGACCCCGAGCACCTCCGTCGCCTCATGACGCCGCTCGGCCGAAGCAAGCCCGAGGAGGTGGCGTCGATGGTGGCGTTCATCGCGTCGGACGAGGGCCGCTACATGTCGGGCGCCATCGTGCCCTTCGACGGCGGCCTCACCATCTGATGCGCTTCTCCTACGCCGAGGCGATGTGCGATCCGAACCACTATCTGCCGCTGGCCCGAGCGGTGGAGGAGGCGGGGTTCACCTCGTTCACGATCCCGGACAGCATCTGCTACCCCGAGGTGTCCGACAGCCGCTATCCCTACACGCCGGACGGCGAGCGCACGTTCATCGAGGACAAGCCGTTCATCGAGCCGTTCGTCCTGATGGGGGCCATGGCCGCCGTCACCACGCGCCTGCGGTTCACCACGTTCGTCGTGAAGCTGCCGATCCGTCAGCCGGTGCTGATGGCGAAGCAGGCCGCCAGCCTCGCCGTCATGAGCGACAACCGCTTCGTCTTCGGCGTCGGCACGAGCCCCTGGCCGGAGGACTTCGTCGTGACGGGTACGGAGTGGAAGACCCGCGGCGCGCGCCTCGACGAGATGATCGCCATCATCCGCGGCCTCACGCACGGCGGATACTTCGCGTTCCACGGCAAGCACTACGACGTCCCCAGCATCAAGATCTGCCCGACGCCGACCGCGCCGATCCCGATCCTGATCGGCGGCCACTCCGAGGCCGCCCTGAAGCGCGCCGCCCGGAACGACGGCTGGATGCACGCCGGCGGCGACCAGACCAAGCTCGAAGACTACCTGAAGCGCATCGACGAGCTCCGCCGCGAATACGGCCGCGCCCACCTGCCCTTCGAGAACCACGTCATCTCGTTCGACGGCTTCACGGTCGACGGCGTGAAGAAGCTCGCCGACCTCGGCGTCACCGACGTCATCGTCGGGTTTCGCAACATGTACGACACGGACACCACCCCCCTGCAGAAGAAAATCGACGCGCTCCGGCTCTTTGCCGAGCACGTCATCGCCAAGAGTGACCACGCATGAATCCCATCGAGCCCGCATCCCTGGACGCCATCGATCTCAGCACGCCCGACTTCTGGGCGCTCCCAATCGCCGAGCGTGAAGGCACCTTCCGGAAGCTCCGCCGTGAGGACCCGATCCGCAAGTTCAAGGAGATCGACTTCATCCCCGGCCTGCCCGTCGGCGACGGCTTCTATGCCATCACCCGCCACGCCGACATCCTCGAGATGAGCCGGCAGCCGGAGCTCTTCTGCTCCAGCAAGGGCGCGACCTCCATCAACGACCTACCGACCGAGATGCTCGAGTTCTACGGCTCGATGATCAACATGGACGACCCGCGGCACGGGCGTCTCCGCGGGCTGGTGTCGAAGAGCTTCACCCCCCGCGTGATGCAGACGCTGATGGACGACGTGCAGCGCACCGCCGTCGAGGTGCTGGAGCGCATCAAGCCGATGGGAACCTGCGACTTCGTCACCGAGGTTTCGATGCGCCTGCCGCTCAAGATCATCTGCCAGATGATGGGCGTGCCCGAGAGCCAGTACGATTTCGTGCTCGCCAAGTCGAACATCATCCTCTCGAGCGGCGACCCCGAGTACATTCCCGAGGGGAGCGACCTGATCCAGGCCTTCATGACCGCCGGCGCCGAGCTCGCCGGCATGATGGCCGAGGTGAGCGCCGCCAAACGCCAGAACCCCGGTCACGACCTCGCCTCGTCGCTCGTCCACGCCGAGCTCGACGGCGAGCGCCTTTCCGATCAGGAGCTGGCGTCGTTCTTCATCCTGCTGCTCGCCGCCGGCAACGAGACGACACGGACCGCCATCACCCACGGTCTGATCGCGCTCGCCGAGTTCCCCGAGCAACGCGCCATCTGGGCGGCCGACTTCGAGGCGGTCGCACCAACCGCCGTGGAAGAAATCGTCCGGTGGGCGACGCCGGTCGTCTTCATGCGCCGCACCGCCACCCGCGACGTGACCGTCGGCGGTCACGCCTTTCACGACGGGGACAAGTGCATCCTCTTCTACAACTCGGGGAATCGCGACGAGAGCGTCTTCGTCGATCCCTACCGCTTCGACGTTCGGCGCGATCCCAACTTCCATGTCGGCTTCGGCGGACCGGGGCCGCACTTCTGTCTCGGCGCCCACCTGGCACGGCGAGAGATCACCGTGATGTTCCGCGAGCTCTTCCGGCGGCTGCCGAACATCCGCATCACCAGCGAGCCCGACCGACTCCGGTCTGGGTTCATCAACGGCATCAAGCATCTGCAGGTCGAGGTGCGGGCGTAGCCTCGGGTCGGGTCGACGGCGCCCACCCAGCGCCCGAAACCCGCCACGCGAGCAGCCGCGAGGACGACCTAGTACCTCGAGGGCAGCACGATCGTCGTCTGGCACGGGGACACCGGCCCGTCCTGGGTCGAGATGAGCACCTCGACATCGACGCGCGGCTCGCCGTCGACGAGATACTTCTTCGTGACCCGGCCGGTCAGGATCATGTCGTCGCCCGCGCAGACGTTGTCGCGCATCGCCATCTGAATGCGGCGGACGACGCTCGTCGGACCCGCCCAGTCGGTGAGGAAGCGGCTGATCATGCCGAGGTTGAACGGGGTGTTGACGAACACGTCCTTGGTCTTCGAGCGCTCGCGGGCATAGTCGCGGTTGGAGTGCTGGGGCGAGAAGTCGCGGGTCGCCGACGCCAGATAGACGCACCGGGTGAACGTGATCGGCATCCGGAGCGGGGGCAGCTCGTCGCCCTCGGTGACGTCCTCGTAGCAGAGCTCGCGCGGCGGCGTGGGCCGATAGCCCGTCACCTCACCCGCGATCATCTCCTCGACGGCCGGGCTCCAGCCTCCCACGGATCCGCCGAGGGCGAGCGGCGTCGCCTGGCGGCCGTAGCCGAACGCGCTCATGCGCTCCCGCAGCACGAGCTCGCCGTTCTGGTTCCGATAGAGGCGGTCCATCGTCCAGAAGTGCCCTTCACCGAGGCGCGTCTTCTTCCACGGCGAGATCGACACGAGGCGCTGGCTCACACTCACCCGGTCCCCGACCTGCAGGGGCACGCCGGTCTCGACCTCGATGTTGTTGATGATGCCGACCGGGAGATCGAGGAGCTCCTTCACGTCGTAGTGGATGTGTCGAGCCGGTTCGCGCTCGGCGGGCGGCCAGGGCCAGCGAAACGCCATCGCGAACGTCGTCATGACCGAGCCCAACGGGGCGACGAGATCGTCGAAGCCGCGCGAGCGGGCGAAGTCTCGATCCAGATAGAGCGGGTTTCCGTCCTCGAGCGTCTCGCACCAGTGACGGATCAGATATTCGTCGACCGCGAGGGGTGCGGGCTCGGGCTCCGACTCGCGGGTCAGCGCAACTAGGCGTTGCTTGTTGGCCTCGGGGAGATACTCGGGAACGTAGTCGAGACCGCTCGGCTCTTCCGTCATGATTGGGATCCTCGCTGACGCCGTAGCTGGGGTACACCGGCACGCGCCGGGTGCGACCGGGGAACCCTAGCGGCGCGTCGGAAGCGTGTAAACGCGGGGCGCCGTACCGCTCGGGTTGGCTGCGCGCGGTGATTCACGTACTCCTGCGGCACCCCGAGCCCGAAAGGACGCCCATGAGCGACGCGACCGCGGTCATCCTGCACCAGTACGACATGTCCCCGTTCTCCGAGAAGATCCGCAAGATCCTCGGCTACAAGAACGCGCCCTGGCACGCCGTCACGCAATCGATGTGGCTGCCGCGACCGCAGCTCACCCCGATGACCGGGGCGTATCGGCGCATTCCGGTGCTGCAGATCGGCGCCGACGTCTGGTGCGATACGCGCCTCATCGTGCGGAAGCTCGAGGCGCTTTTTCCCGATCCGCCGCTCGTCCCGTCCGGCCTCGAGGCCGCCGCCGAATCGATGACGCAATGGGCGGATCGCCACATGTTCGCCGCTACCGTGCCGCAAGTGTTCACCGCGCTCGGCGCGATGCTCCCGCCGCAGCTGATGGCGGATCGGAAGAAGATGCGTCCCGACCTCGATCCGGCGGCGCTCGCCGCGCTGGTGCCCGATCTCAAGAACGAGCTCCGCGTCTACGCGGCCGGGCTCGACCGGACGCTCGCCGCGGGGGGCTTCCTGCTCGGGAAGACCTTCAGCGTCGCCGACGCGTCGGTCTATCACGTGCTCTGGTTCGTCCGGAACGCACCCGACGCCGGGGCAATCCTGGCGCAGTTTCCGGGCGTGCAGCGTTGGCTCGCCGCGATCGACGGCCTGGGCCAGGGTCGGCGGGAAGAGATGACACCGGAGGCGGCGCTTGCGATCGCCAAAGCCGCCGAACCGACGACGGCGCGGCGGGCCGACCCGCACGATCCGAACGGGCTCGCGCCGGGCACGCAGGTGGCGATCTCGTCGGACGACCTGCCCCAGAATCGCTTCGAGGGCGAGGTGATCGCGCTCGACATCGACGAGGTCGTGATCCTCCGCCACGACCCCGAGTGTGGCGCGATCGCGCTCCATTTCCCGCGTGCCGGCTACCGGATCGGGGTCGCGTAAGGCCCCGCAGGATTCTCGCCGGCCCGCTAGCCCCCGACGGTGCCCGCCGCTATCGTCGATCGGGCGGAGGGTGCCCCATGGTGCGATGGCTCGTGACGATGATGGCGATGCTGATGGTCGCGGGATGCTATGCGCCGACGCGCGGCGGCGTGACGCCGTATCCGCCGGGCCCGGTCGATCTGGTCAGCATCCTGGTCGGCAACGACTACTCACGGCTCTGCCCGCAGAACCACGACTACTGCCGCGCCGGCAAGCACTCCATCTGCTGTCCGAGCGGCTCGTGCTGCGACGACGGCAGCGGCCCGTACTGCTGCGACAGCCGCGGCTACGATGCCAACCCGGACCGGCGCTACGACCCCCGCGACGACGATCGCGGGTCGGCCGGGCTCGGTCCGTGCGGCGCCCGGAGCACCACGTGCTCGCGTGGCGGGGTGACCATCTGCTGCGGCGAGAACGAAGGCTGCTGCAGCGACAATCAGGGTCTCTACTGCTGCGGCAGTCGCAGCGGATACTGAACCGCGACGATCAGCGGAAGTCCTGCACCGCCCACACCCGCCCGTTCGGCAGCACCGCGAAGCCGCACGCGACCTTGGTGTAGCTCGGGTTGGCCATGTTGATGTAGTGGCCGTGCTCCGAGTAGGGCTCGCCCGGCCCCTCGGCCCACATGACGGCGAGGCAGTTGTCGATCATCTGCTCGGGAGGTCCGGGCCAGTTCGGGCATTCGTTCTGCGCCCACTCGGTGCACTGCCCGAAGGCACTGTGCGGCGTGCCGCTCTGACTGTCGGCGAATCCCTGGTCCTCGGCGCAGGCTTCCATTTCTGTCCAGCGGCCGAGGGGCACCCGGCCGATGGAGGCGCGATACTGGTTGATGATGTCGACGCAGATCTGCGAGGCATCGTTGCTCCCACCGGTCGGGATCGGGGTCGGGGTCCGGGTCGCGAGCGGCGTCGCGGTACGGGTCGGGGTCGGCACCGGCGTCGGCAGGGCCCCGCACTCGGTCGTACCGCCGGGATCGAGCTCGCAGAGGGTGCCGGCGACGAACGCCTCCGCCGCCGCCGCGAGCACCGCGGCGTCGCCGGCCGCGCTGCAGTCCCCCCGGGTCGCGGCGGTGCCGAGACATCCGGTGGCATCCCCGCCTAGCCGGGTCGCCTGCTTGCCGATGCACACGGGATCGACGATCCCCGTACCTTTCGCGGCCCGCGCCAAACACCCGAAGGCAGCGCTCACGTAGCGTCCGATGCAGGTGAGCTTGGCGGCATCGCAGCGGCTCGGACGGACGAGGTTCCCGACCTCGGCGGCCACCGCCCCCGCATAGGCGGCCAGGTCCCGGGCCACGGCGTCCTGATCCCCCACGGTCGCGCACGGGGGCCGCCGCTCGCGCTTCGCGAAGAGGCCGCGCGTGGGGTCGTCCCCGCCGGTGAATCGTCGTTCGGCCTTGGCGAGACAGGCGGTGCGGGCCGCCGCGTCGGGCTTGCTCGCGTCCTTCGCCCAGCAGGCGATCTCTTGGGCCGTCGTCCGGCCCGCGTCGCCGAGCTTCCCGGAGAGACAGCTGCTCACGGTGGTGGCGTTCGCCGACGCCGCCAGGGCGAGCCCGGCGACCAACCCCACCGACACGATCATCCCCCCGCGCTTCGTCCCCCGCCGCACGGGTCGAGCATGGATGCGCTCGGCTTCGGGGTCAACATCGCATCACGGCCAGCAGATACGGGGTCGAGCGGCGGGCCCGCGCGTGCCGATCACATTCGCAAAGCGATCACCACGCGAAATTCACGATGCGGTAGCGAGCTCACACGCACCCGCGGCGACCCGGCCCGCGGGGTGCGGCGTGCAGTGGCCTTCCGCACAGCAGTCGCAAGTCCGCGTACCGCCTCGTCTGTAATCTTTTTGTAACGTGGCCGTTACCGGCCCCCAACCCTCGCCCGTCTAAGAGGATTCACGAGCACGGCGCCGCATACCGCGACGCCGCGACGTCGAGCATCCAGAAAACGAGGGGGACTAACGCATGAGAGCATCATGTCGCAGGGGAGGAGTGCATGCACTCCTCCGGACCGTCGCAGCCGGCCTCGTGGCCATGGGAGTCGCCGCACCGGTGGCCGCCAAGGACCTCGGTGACATCTTGGTGGAGAAGGGCCTGATCACGGCCGAGGATCTGAAAGAGGCGCGTGAGGAGGAGAAACAAAAGGGCGCCGTCGAAGAGTCCCGGCGGGACGCGATCGCCGCGAAGCTCCCCAAGTGGCTGAGCGTCTTCACCCCCTTCGGCGACCTCCGCCTCCGCACCGAGGGCTTCTACGCCAAGGACCTGAACGCCCGCACGCGCGAGCGGCTGCGCGCTCGTCTCGGGCTCAACATCAACCCCAGCGACGAGATCGGCGCGACCATCCGCATCGCGACCGGCAACTCCGACGATCCCATCTCCACCAACCAGTCGTTCGAACGAACCTTCAGCCGGAAGTCGATCAACCTCGACCAGGCATACCTGACCCTCAAGCCCGGCAAGACGTTCGGGCTCGAACCGGGCTGGGGCAGCATCAGCGGCGGCAAGATGCCGGTCATGGCGTATCGCACGTCCGAGCTGATCTTCGACGACGACCTCTCGCCCGAGGGCGCCCAGGAGACCCTCAACCTGGTCGAGCACCGCGAGGGCTGGTTCCGCGGCTTCAAGGTGAACGGCTTTCAGTGGGTGGTCGACGAGACCAACGGCGCCGGGGATCCCTGGATGATCGGCGGCCAGGTCGTCGCCGACTTCGCAATCGACAGAGGTCCGAACATCACCGTCGCCTTCGCCGACTACTCCTACCAGGACATGGACAAGGTCGCGCGGAAGTTCCTCGAGCGCTCGAGCAGCAACTTCAACAGCCAGCTCGCCAACAGCAACGACCTCACCCGGAACGAGGAGGGCGAGGTCACAGGCTTCGAGTCGAACTTCAACATCGTGAACTTCGGCGGCGAGGTGAACTTCCCCAACGTGTACCGCGCGTACAGCACGGGTCTGTTCGGCGAAGTGGCGCACAACACCGAGGCGGACAATCGCGGCACCGGTTTCGCGGTCGGCCTCGGCTTCGGCAATAGCGGCCGCGACTGGTACCACAACAGCCTCAAGAACCCCGGCGATTGGGCCTTCTCGTACGTGTATGAGCGCGTCGGCCAGGACGCCGTGCCGGCGCTGTTCAGCTTCAGCGACATCGACATGGTCACCTCGGCCGGGACGGCGAAGGGCTCGACCAACGTCCAGGCCAACATCATCCGCTTCGACTACATGCTCCTCCCAAACTTCCAGCTGACGGCGAAGGCCAACTTCATCAATGCGCTCGACCGCGACGTGTCGACCGTCGCAATCGACGGCAACGCCACGCTCATCCGCGCCCAGCTCGACGCGAATCTCAAGTTCTGAAGGGAGACGATATGCGAAGGACCAATACTCTAGCGGTGGTGATGACGGCGGCGGTGCTCGCACTCGGCGGCGCGCGCGTCGCGGAGGCGCAGCTCCAGCTGAACGGCGCGGGCGCGACGTTCCCCTACCCGATGTACTCGAAGTGGTTCAGCCTCTACACCAAGGTCGACCCGACGTCCCGTTTCAACTATCAGTCGATCGGGAGCGGCGGCGGGATCAAACAGATCACCGAACAGACGGTCGACTTCGGAGCTTCGGACGGACCCATGACCGACGAGCAGCTGGCGGCGGCCCCGGGCCCGATCATGCACGTACCGACGGTGATGGGCGCGGTCGTGCTCACCTATAACGTCGAGGGCCTCGCAACCGGCCTGCGTCTCACGCCCGAGATCATCGCCGACATCTTCCTCGGCCGGATCATCAAGTGGAACGATGCCGCGCTCGTGGCGGCGAATCCCGGCGTCGAGCTGCCGGCACGCGACATCGTCGTCGTGCATCGCTCGGACGGCAGCGGCACGACCTACATCTTCGTCGACTATCTGAGCAAGATCAGCGAGAAGTGGCGCGACAAGGTCGGCCGCGGGACCTCGGTGAGCTGGCCGGTCGGGCTCGGCGGCAAGGGCAACGAGGGCGTCACGGGGCTCGTCAAACAGACTCCGTTCTCTCTCGGCTACGTCGAGCTCATCTACGCCACGTCGAACAAGCTCCCGTACGCATCGGTGAAGAACAAAGCCGGCGAGTTCGTCGCGCCCTCGCTCGAGTCGGTGACCGCTGCCGCGGCCGAGTCGGCCAACGAGATCCCCGATGATTTCCGGGTCTCGATCACCAACGCGCCCGGCGCGGCCGCGTATCCGATCTCTGGTCTGACCTGGCTCCTCGTCTATGAGAAGCAACGGGACACCGAGAAAGGGAAGAAGCTCGTGAAGTTCCTCGACTGGATGCTGAAGGACGGTCAAAAGGTGGCGCCCGATCTGCACTACGCGCCGCTACCGGCGGCCGTCACCGCGAAAGTCCAGGCGTCGCTCGCCAAGATCACCGGCAGCGACGGCGCCGCCCTCCTCGGGCACTGAGGTGGCGACCGACACGATGACCCTGCACGCACCACATGAGACCGCCGTGAGTCCGAACGCGGCCAACGACCAGACGACGTGGGTCGACGTGGCGCCGCTCTTGCCGCGCCGCCACCGTCGGAACGTCGGGGACGTCGTGTTCCGTGGCCTCACCACGGCGGCGGCGTGGTCGCTCGTGGGGGTCGTCGTGTCGATCGTGGTCGTGCTCGCCTGGGAATGCGCGGGGGCCATGCGGAAGTTCGGATGGGGCTTCCTCACCATTCAGAAGTGGGATCCGGTCGCCAACGAGTATGGGGCCCTTCCCTTCATCTACGGGACGCTCGTGTCGTCGTTCCTCGCCCTCCTGCAGGCGGTCCCCCTCGGCATCGGCACGGCCCTTTTCCTGAGCGAGATGGCGCCGCGGTGGCTCCGATCGCCGGTGGCCTTCCTCGTGGAGCTCCTCGCCGCCATCCCGAGCGTCGTCTACGGCCTCTGGGGCATCTTCGTGCTCGTGCCCTGGGTGCGAAGCTCCGTCACGCCGTGGCTCGGCGACACCCTCGGATTCCTGCCGTTCTTCCAAGGTCCGAGCTACGGCGTCGGCATGCTCACGGCCTCGATGATCCTCGCGATCATGATCGTGCCGTACATCACGTCCGTCGCCCTGGAGGTCTTTCGCACCGTGCCGGTCGCACAACGCGAAGGTGCGCTCGCCCTCGGCGCCACGCGCTGGGAGATGATCCGCATGGCCGTCCTGCCCTATGGGCGCGTCGGCGTGATCGGCGCCATCATGCTCGGCCTCGGACGCGCCCTCGGCGAGACGATGGCGGTGACCATGGTCATCGGCAATCGACCGGAGATCTCGGCCTCGTTCTTCGCGCCGGCCAGCACGATGGCGAGCGTCATCGCGAACGAGTTCTCGGAGGCGACCTCGGATCTGTACGTCCAGGTGTTGGTCGAGATCGGCCTCGTGCTACTGATCGTCACCATGATCGTCAACGTCCTCGCCCGGCTCCTCGTGTGGCGCGTCGGCGACGTCGCGGCAGGGCACTGACCATGACCCTACAGACCCGTCGGATGATCGATCGCGGTGCCCTGGTCGTCGCCGGTCTCTGCACCGCTGCCCTGCTCCTGCCGCTGGCGCTCATCTTCGGCTACCTGGTCAGCAAGGGCGTGAGCGCCCTCAACTTCGACTTCTTCACCCAGCTGCCGCAGCCCGTCGGCGAGGTCGGCGGCGGCATGGCCAATGCCATCGTCGGGAGCGCGACCCTGGTCGGGCTCGCCTGCATGATCGGCCTCCCGATCGGCATCCTCACCGGCGTGTATCTCGCCGATCACGGCCGGACGGCCGCCGGATCGACCGTCCGTTTCTGCGCCGACGTCCTGAACGGCGTCCCGTCGATCGTGATCGGCATCTACGCCTACACCCTGGTGGTCCTACCCATGAAGGGCTTCTCGGCGTACGCCGGCGGCATCGCGCTCGGGGTGATCATGCTTCCGATCATCGCCCGGACGACCGAGGAGATGATCCGCCTCGTCCCGACCTCGCTCCGCGAGGCGTCGCTCGCCCTCGGCGTCCCGGCCTGGCGCACCACGATCTCGGTGGTGCTTCGGACGGCGCGCGGCGGTATCCTGACCGGCATCATGCTCGCGATCGCGCGCGTCGCCGGGGAGACCGCACCGCTCATCTTCACGGCCTTCGGCAACCAATACTGGCAGAGCGGGCTCACCGGGCCGATCTCGTCGCTGCCCGTTCAGATCTACACCTACGCCATCTCGCCCTTCGACGACTGGCATCGCCAGGCGTGGGCCGGCGCGCTCGTCCTGATGACCCTGATCGCGACGACGAGCCTCTCCGTCCGCCTCATGACGCGCAACCGCCTTGCGGGGAGTCGGTGACCGAACGCCCCGTCAACAAGCTCGAGGTGGCCGGGCTCAAAGCCTGGTTCGGAACCACGCAAGCGCTGCACGACATCGACCTCGTACTCCCCGAGCGCGCCGTCACCGCCATCATCGGCCCCTCCGGCTGCGGCAAGTCCACGTTCATCCGTTGCTTGAACCGCATGCACGAGACCATCCCGGGCACGCGCGTCGAGGGCCGCGTGCTCCTCGACGGCGAGGACATCTACGCCGCCGGCGTCGACCCGGTGCAGATCCGCGGCAAGGTCGGCATGGTGTTCCAGCGCCCGAATCCCTTCCCGACCATGTCGATCTTCGACAACGTCGCCGCCGGCCTCCGCCTGAACGGCGTCCGGGCCGGGCGCGACGATCTCGCGGGGATCGTCGAGCAGAGCCTGCGCCAGGCCGCCCTGTGGGACGAGGTCAAGGACAGCCTCCACGCCTCGGGCGTCAGCATCTCGGGGGGCCAGCAGCAGCGGCTCTGCATCGCCCGGGCGCTGGCCGTGGCACCCGAGGTCGTGCTGATGGACGAGCCCTGCTCCGCCCTCGACCCGATCGCCACCACGAAAATCGAAGCCTTGATTCACGAGCTGCGCGAGAAGTACACGATCGTCATCGTGACCCACAGCATGCAGCAGGCCGCCCGGGTCTCGGACTTCACGGCCTTCCTCTACCTGGGGGAGCTGGTGGAGTTCGGCACCACCGAAGCGATCTTTACCCGCCCAGCCAATACCCGCACCGAGGACTACATCACCGGACGCTTCGGGTGAGCCGAAGCCGGGAAAGAGCAGAGCAGTCGACCGGAGACCGAGGCGAGCCATGAAGAACCACACGGATCGGGGATACGAGGACGAGCTGATCAAGCTGCGGGAGGAGCTCCTGCTCATGGGGGCCAAGGTGGAGAGCATGGTGGCCGCCAGCGTCCGCGCCTTCAGCGAGCGGGACTACGACCTGGCGCGCCGCACCATCGCCTGCGACCACGAGATCAACCGCCTGGAGCTGGAGATCGACGGCTTCTGCCTGAGCGTCCTGGCGCGCCGGCAGCCCGTGGCCTCGGACCTCCGCTTCCTCACCAGCTCCCTCAAGCTCGTCACGGACCTGGAGCGCATCGGGGACCTGGCGGTGAACATCTGCGAGCGGACCATCGACCTGGCCCCGGACCCGCCCCAGCGGGCCTACCCGAACCTGGTCCGCATGGCCGAGGCCGTCCAGTCCATGGTCCACGACGCCCTGGACGCCTTCGTGGCCGCGGACCCCGCCAAGGCCCAGTGGGTCATCGAGCAGGACCGGTCGGTGGATGCCCTCTATGCGCAGCTCTTCCACGAGGTGCC
>CAZWAX010000033.1:0-23080 GCA_964631985.1 uncultured Polyangiaceae bacterium
CCCCAATGGACATCCTGTTCCAGAGTCTCGCCGGCACCGAGGCCGCGGTCGCGAGCTTCGGCACGTCGGTTGCGATGCTGGACGAGGCGAGCGCCATGATCCGCGACCTGTCGTCGCTCCGAACGCGTGGCGCTCCCGCCTCGCCCCACGTCATGTACTTCGAAACCGGCCAGGGCTCCGAGCTCTCCGCGGGGGCGCACGGCGGCGCTGATCAGGTGACGCTCGAAGCGCGCTGCTACGGGCTCGCTCGCCGCTACGACCCCTTCCTGGTGAACACGGTCGTCGGGTTCATCGGCCCCGAGTATCTCGCGGACGGGCGCCAGATCGTGCGCGCCGGGCTCGAGGATCACTTCATGGGCAAGCTGCTCGGCGTCCCGCTCGGCGCCGACGCCTGTTACACCAATCACGCCGAGGCCGATCAGAACGACTGTGACACGTTGGCGACGCTGCTCACGACCGCGGGCTGCAACTATTTCATGGGCGTCCCAGCCGGAGACGACGTCATGCTGAGCTTCCAGTGCACGAGCTACCACGACGGCGCGACGCTCCGGCAGTTGCTCGGCCTGCGCCCCGCGCCGGAGTTCGAAGCCTGGCTCGTCGAGCGCGGACTCATGCATGACGGACGTCTGACGAGCCGCGCCGGCGACCCCGGCGTGTTTCTCCGCGCATGACGATCCCGAAGCCCGAGCTGGCGGCGCTGCTCGCGTCCACCCCCGCCCGTCTCGCGATCGGCCGCAGCGGCCCGCGCCTCACCACGCGCCAATATTTGCGCTTCCTCGCCGACCACGGCCGCGCCCGCGACGCGGTCTTCACCGAGGTGCCGCCCGCCGTCGTGAAGAAGCTCGGGCTCACCGAGATCGCGACCGAGGCCACGACGCGCGCCGCCTATCTGCGGGAACCCCTGCTCGGGCGCGCGCTCACCGCGAGCGCCCGCATGCGACTCGCCCGCTGCCGGAAGCGACCCGAGGTGCAGCTGCTGGTGGTTGACGGCCTCTCGTCGGCGGCGGTCGTCGCACATGCGGGGCCACTGCTGCGGGCGCTCACTCGCGAGCTCGGCAAGCGAGGCCGACGTCTCGGCACGCCGCTCTTCGTGCGCAACGGCCGCGTCCGCATCCAGGACGAGATCGGGCACGTGCTCCGCCCGGAGGTGTGCTGCGCGATCGTCGGCGAGCGTCCGGGACTCGCGACCGCGAGCAGTCTCTCCGCGTACGTGATCCATCGGCCAACACGCGCGTCGGCCGAGCCCGATCGGACGCTGATTTCCAACATCCACGACGGCGGGCTCACGCCGGCCGTGGCCGCGCGACAGATCGCGGATCTCGTCGACGAATGCCTCACCCGCGGCGCGAGCGGCGCGGCGCTCGCCGCACTGCGTGCAAACGAAGAGACAGCGCCCCGACGCGGCGTGCGCTAGCAGGCTCTAACGCGCGCCCGATGGCGGATCCGACACCTGCTTCTTGCAGCGTCGCCAGCCCGCCGTTCGCCACGTTCCCGGTACGACATCGGTATGTACATTTGCCTTGACTACATGAGCGAATGCCCATAGCCCGACCTTGGTGCAGCGCTCCCTCCTCGGTCTGATCGTCTGTCCCCGCTGTCGCGAACGTCTGACGCTGGACGTCTATCGTGAGGAACCGTCGGCGCACGCCGCGGAGCCTGAGATCGTCGAAGGCGGGCTGCGTTGTCTCCCGTGCGGCGCCGCGTTTCCCATCGTGGCCGGCGTGCCACGGCTGCTCGGCCCGGCATTGCTCGCAAGCGTCCGGGCCCGCCATCCACGCTTCTTCGCCGATCATCCGCAGTTCCTCGCGGGCCAGACCGGATGCGACCATCCGCTCGTCGACACCCAGGAGAGCTTCACGCGCCAGCGGCTCGATCTCGACCTCCCAGGCCCCGAGCTCGCGGCCCAGTGGCGAAAGAATCTCCAGCGCAACCTCGGGGACGCGCTCGCGCTCGAGGATCTGCGCGGCCGTCGCATCCTCGACGTCGGCTGCGGCTTCGGGCGGCACCTCCGGGTCGCCGCCGAGCACGGCGCCGAGGTCGTCGGCATCGACCTCTCCGGCGGCGTCGACGTGGCGTACCGCAACAACGCGGGCCATCCCAATCGCCATGTCGTGCAAGCCAACATCCACGAGCGACCGCTGCGCGACGGATGTTTCGACGTCGTGTGGTCGTTCGGCGTGCTGCACCACATGCCCGATCCCGCCGCCGGGTTCCGTGCGCTCGTCGACTTCGCGCGACCGGATGGCGGGCTGATCGCGATCTGGGTCTACGGGTATCGCGGCATGAGCTTCTCCTATCGCCTGTCACACATGCGGGCGCTGCACGCCGTGACCCGCTCACTCTCCGGCACGGCGCGCCTACGCGCGTCACAGGCCGTTGCGACCGCGCTGTCCGCGCTCTACTGGGAGCCGCTGCGCGCGCTCCGCGCCGCCGGTCTGCAAAGCGTCGTCGATCGCCTCCCGCTGACGGACTACATCGCCCATGGCTGGAAGGCGCGCGTCGCCGGCGTCCACGACCGCCTGTCGACGCCAATCACGCACTTCCACGACCACGACGAGCTCCTCGAATGGTTCCGCGCCGCGCACCTGGCGGGCGTGACGGTCGAGGACACGGATCGCCGCGGCTGGCGGGCGTATGGGCGGCGCGCACCGCGCCTCGAGGCGAGCGTCCCCCCGCAGACGATCGCTAACGGCTACGCGGAACGCGAGAGTCCTCGATCCGTCGCGTAGCGGCGACGACCCCACCCCGCCCCCGGCGAGGCGATCGGCGCTAGCCGACCTCCGCGACGCCGGTGTATGACGGCGCGACTTTCCGGTGCGCACGCTCGTCTACGTTCTCGCCGTCGCAGCCGTCGCTCTGGTTGGGATCGCCGTTGCGGTCGCGCGCGCGGAGTACCCGCGCCTGCGGGCGGAGCATCTGGCGTTTCGCTTCTTCGTGCCGCTCGGGCAACGCCTCCTCGGAGTGCATTCCCAGGCCGATCGCCAACGACGCCTGCACGGCTTCGTCTTCGAGGATCCCGCCGCACTCCACACGCTCCGCGCAACCCACGACCTCGACGCCGTCGCTGGTGCCGGGAGCAACGACTTCGAGCGCTGGGTGCGCCTCATGCATTGGGCCCGGGACCGCTTTCCGCATCGTCCGAATCCCGCCGCCCCCGACGCCCAGGCGTTCGACGGGGCCACGCTGCTCGAGCGTCATCGCGGCGACGGCGGCTACCTCTGCGGCGCCATTGCCCCGCTCCTCGTTCAGGCCGTAACGGCGCTCGGCGGCTATGCGCGTCGCGTCGAGCTCCGTTTCACGCCCGGCGACAGCCACGTCGTGACCGAGGTCTGGTCGGACCACCTCGGGAAATGGGCCGTGCTCGATCCCGATTACGACATCTACTTCACGGTCGACGGGGTCCCGCAGCACGCGCTCGAGCTGCACCGGCACTGGGCGGCCGGCGCGATCGACCGCGTTCAGGTCCAGTGGCGCGAGAGCCCGAACAACATCTACCGTCCCGATCTCGAAGGCGGACCGCGCGCATTCCTGCGCATGATCTACGAGACCCGCGACTGGCCACGTTGGGATCGCGAGCGCAACCAGCACAAGGGCGAACGCTTCGCCGTCCGCCTCATGAACTACTACAGCCACGTGTCCTTTCCGCTGCGGAACGACTGGCGCTCGCGCCCCCTCCCGTGGTGGCATCCGGATGGCAACCACGTCCAGGGATCGCTGGTGATCACGGTCCCGACGATGCCGGACTGGGAAGACTTCCTGGTGCGGAGCCCGGAGGCGGGGCCCTTCTACGAGCCCCCAGAGGGAGGCTGAGCGCGGCGGGCGCTCACGCGCTCAAGCGTTCGAGCTTCTCGTAGAGCCCCTCGACCTCGCGCTTCAGCCGTGCGTACGTCGAGAATGCCGCCTGAGGGCTCGGGTGGGTCTGGTAGAAGTCCGGGTCGTTCATCACCTGCGAGAGCTCGGCCAGCTCGGCCTCCTTGGCTGCGATCGAGCTTTCGACGGTAGCCGCCTCCTTCGCGCGCTTCTCGGCCGCCCGGGCTTGCTTCCGCTCGGCCTCGCGAACGGTGCGCTCGGCCTCGCGCGTCGCCTTGCCGTTGGACGCTTCCGGTGTGGGTGGCGGCGCTGAGGCCGCGAGCGACGTCGGACGACCCGCCGGCGCCACGACGACCCCACCGGTCTTCTTGGCGAGGTATTCCTCGTAGTTCCCGAGGTAGCGGATCGCCTCGCCGTGCCCGACTTCAAGGATCTCGCCGGGCAAGCGGTCCAAGATGTAGCGATCATGCGCCACCAGCACGACCGTACCCTCGTAGGCGAGGAGCGCCTCCAGCAGCACTTCCTTGGCGGTGAGGTCGAGGTGGTTGGTCGGCTCGTCGAGGAGCAAGCAATTGGCGGGCTCGATCAGCAGCTTCGCGAGCGCGAGACGATTGCGCTCGCCGCCCGACAACACGCGCACCGGCTTGTCGACGGCATCGCCGCTGAAGAGAAAAGCACCCAGGAGATCGCGCACCCGGGGGACCATCTCGACCGGCGTCACCGCCATCATCTCCTCGAGCACCGTCTTGGTGGGATCGAGCACCGCGGATTGGTCCTGCGCGAAGTACGCCAGCCGGACGTTGTGCCCGGCCGTGCGTTTGCCGGCGGTCAGCGGCTCGACGCCCGCGAGGAGCTTCAAGAGCGTCGACTTGCCCGCGCCGTTCGGACCGACGAGCGCGACTTTGCTGCCGCGCTCGACGGCGAAGTCGACACCGCCGTAGACCGAAATGTCCCCGTACTTCTTCACCGCGCCTTCGACGGCGACCACGATCCGCCCGCTCCGCGGCGGCTCGGGGAGACGGATGGTCACCCGGCGCTCGTGCCCCTCGGGCGGGGACAGTCGCTCGAGCTTCTCGAGCTGCTTGACGCGGCTCTGCACCTGGGCCGCCTTCGTGGCCTGATAGCGAAAGCGACGGATGAAGGCCTCGACGCGCTCGATCTCTTCCTGCTGCTCCGCGTAGGCGGCGGCTTCCAGGGCGCGGCGCTCTTCGCGCTGCTCGAGGTAGCGCGTGTAGTTGCAGGTGTAGTCCGTCAGGCGCCCGCGCGAGACTTCGGTGATGCGCGCTACGCAGACGTCCAGGAAGTAGCGATCGTGCGCGACCAGGATCACCAAGGACTCGCAGGTAGCGAGAAACTCCTCGAGCCAGGTCCGGGCTTCCAGATCCAAGTGGTTGGTGGGCTCGTCGAGCAGCAGCACACGCGGGCGACGAAGCAGGAGCTTGGCGAGCGCGATCCGCATCTGCCAACCGCCGCTGAAGGTGCCGACGTCACGGCTGAAGTCGCTGTTGCGAAAACCGAGCCCGTTCAGCACCCGCTCGGTCTCGGCCTCGAGGTCGTAGCGGGCGGTCACGTCGAAGCGCTCGCGGACGTCGTGGTACGCCGCCATCAGGGCGTCGTGCTCGGACCCTGCCGTCGGCGCGTCCGCCAGCGCGTCCTCGAGCCGCCGGCACTCGGCCTCGAGCATGTGCTGATCCACGAACGCATCCATCGCCTCCACGAGGACCGATCGCCCCGACGCGCCTACGACCTCCTGGGGCAGGTAGCCGACCGTGGTGCCCTTCGGCAGCACGATCTCGCCGCTGTCCGGCTCCATCTGCCCCGCGATCATCCGCAGCAAGGTCGACTTCCCGGCTCCGTTCAGGCCGGTGAGGCCGATGCACGTGCGCTCGGGCGCGAACCAGTTCACGCCGTCGAGGATCCGCTGACCCCCAAAGGTCTTGCTGAGGTTGGCGATCGTGAGCACGCGTCGTTTCTAGCGGCTGAGGGGCGGGCCTGCCAGTGACGGCCCGCCGTTGCGATCGCGCGCGCCGGTGCGGCCGTGGCTCAGTCCGGTGGACGGACCTTGACGATCACCGTCTTGCCGCTCCGAACGCGTTCGGCATTCGGTTTGAAGAGGCCGAGCCACGCGATCCAGTATTTTTCGGCATAGACCGGAGCCATCCGGGCCGCCAGATCGGGGTCCGTCAGGATCTCGGAGGGACCGACGAAGTGCGGTCCGTCGGCGCTCCCGACCCAGACGTAGAGCGGACTCCCTTTCCCGATGCGCTTGGCCTTGTGGCTGCTCGGCAAGGTCGCGAAGTAGATCGCGTCGCCGTCGAACATGAACCACACGGGGACGACCTTGCTGAGCGACCCGTTGGGGCGCTTGGTCGCGACGTAGATTTCCTTCGAGGATTTCAGCGATGCCACGACCTCGGGACTGAACCCGGCGTGGGCGATTGCCGCCACGAATACGCTGGCGAGCACCACCATGAGCATGAGCATTCGGTGCATACCTCCCTCCGTGCGTTGGCGCGTCGTCGCCCCTGCGACTTGTCGCGGCCGGCGAGTAGCATCATCGTTCGACTGATGCCAATGACGGTACGCGACCCTTCCCGTGCGATACTGCGACTGGTTTCCCTTGACGCGATACTTCACGGACGGGCATTACCCTCACCATGCGAGCATCACGCGGGTGGTTCGAGCGATACGTTGCGTGGCTCGTCTCCCACCCTCGCATCGTGGTCGCAACCGTCGTCCTCGTGACCGCCTTCTGGGCCTACCGCCTTCCCACCTTGCGAGTAGAGATCGATCCTGACGCCAACCTTCCGCAGAGCCACCCCTATATTCAAGCCCTGCAGACTCTCGAACATCGCTTCGGCGAAAAGAATCTCATCGTCATCGGCCTGTTCCCTACCGACAACAACATCTACTCGGTCGCCTTCTTGACGAAGCTCGCCACCATCACGCGGCGCATCGGCCAGATCCCCGGCCTCATTGGCTCGACATACGCCAGCATAGCGGCTCCGCTGATGAAGGCGATCGAGGGAGCCGATGACACAGTCCTGGTTCGACCGATACTCGAACGGCCCCCGACCACTCCGGTCGACATCAGTGAAGTTCGTCGCCGGCTACACGTCAACGGCTTCTACATTGGCACGATAGCCGCCGCCGAGGGAACCGCAGCAGCAATCATCGCCAACTTCAAACTCACGCCGGAGCTTCCGGACTACGTACAGATTCAAGACCGCGTTGAAGCGCTCATGGCGGAGGAGAACGACGGGACTTTTATTGTGCACTACGCCGGACCGGTCGCGCTCAATGCTGGTCTGGCTCGCATCACCGAACGAACCGTCATCTTGTTCCCGTTCGCACTGTTGATGATCGGCCTCCTCCACTACGAGGCCTTCCGAACTCTGCAAGGGATGCTCCTGCCTCTACTCACGGCCATCATGGCCGTGACTTGGAGTCTCGGCTTCATGGGATGGCTGCGCATTCCGCTCGATCCCTTCAACACAACGACTCCGATTCTCGTATTGGCGGTCGCCGCTGGCCATGCCGTCCAGATTCTCAAGCGATATTATGAGGAGTTCGAACGCTACCGCGATTCGCTGGTTGCCGTCCGAGTGGCCGTCGAACGGGTCGGACCAGTCATGATCACGGCCGGGATCGTCGCCGCACTGTCATTTTTCTCGCTCGCCGCCTTCGACACCGCGATGATGCGTAATTTTGGCCTGCTGACCGGCTTCGGGATTCTATCCGCTCTCGTGGTCGAGTTGACCCTGATTCCCGCACTTCGCGTCATGCTGCCGTCCCCACAAATCAAAGAACTGACCAGCGAAGCTCGGAGCGGCCGCTTCCTGGGTCGAGGGCTGCAGCGCATCTCCGATGTGGTGAACACGCGTCCCTCTGCCGTTCTTTGTTGTACGCTGGCCCTCGTAGCACTCGCGACGATCGGCGCATCACGCCTGCACGTCGACACTAGCTACAAGAGGCAGTTCGGCCGCAGCCACCCCCTTCGAATTGCAGATGGGGCACTCAACGGCACGTTCGCAGGCACAAATACACTGATTTTCTTGGTCGAAGGGACACATGACGGCGCGCTCACGAGCCCAAACTCCCTTCGCGCAATCGATGACTTGCAACGATTCGTGGAACGCGATTCCGCCGTCGGCAAGACGTTCTCCATCGTCGATGTCGTCAAGGCGATGCACCAGATCCTTCGGACGAAAGAAATGGGCAATTCCGATCTCCCAGCATCAAGCGAGCTGACGAGTCAATATCTCTTTCTCTACTCGATCTCCGGCGGGCCTCAGGACCTCGACAGCCAGATCGATCCGGAGCACAGAAGTGCGGCAGTTCGGGTCTTCCTGCGAAACGATTCGACCCGCTATGGAGAAGACCTTCTGGCCCGCGTTCGGCGCTATGTCGCCGAATCATTCCCACCCGAATTGACGGTCCGGTACTCGGGCACGATCGCCTCAAATGCCGCGCTGACTGAAGTGATGGTCCATGGAAAAGTTTTAAACATGGCCCAGATTGCATTTATTATCATCTTTGTCTCCGCGCTCGTTTTGCGGTCAGTTCTCGGAGGGTTGCTCGTTGCTACGCCGCTCGCCGTTGCTGTGATCGTCAACTTTGGCGTGATGGGATTCCTCGGTGTCCCCCTCGACATCATCACTTCGCCGATTGCCGCCATGGCAGTGGGAATCGGATCCGATTACGCGATCTATTTCCTTTTCCGCTTCCGCGAGGAACTGGCCGTCAGCAGGACGCCCGCCCTCGCGCTTGCGAGCACGATGCACACGTCCGGCAAGGCCATCGTTTATGTTTCGTCGGCAATCGCTGGGGGCTATCTGATCCTGTGCATTTCCGGCTATGTATTCCATCTTGAGCTTGGAATGCTCGTTGCCCTTGCGATGGTCGTCTCGAGCTTTGCAACCGTCACACTCCTGCCAGCGCTCGTCCTGATGACACGCCCGGCCTTCCTCTTCGACAACGATTTTCTCGAATCGACGCCGTCCGTCCGCAGGGCTGGTTGATTTCATAGCGTCGGCACCGATTGCGGCAGCGGCAGTCCCCACCGCAGACTTCGGCCCATTTCTTGCTTAACGTAGACGTGATCTAGGTGTGGAGGTGATTGCGTGGCTGTGGAATTCGATCCGTTTCATCCTGACGTTCGGAAGAACCCCTACCCCCACTACCGCGCGATCCGAGAGGCAGACCCCGTGCATCACAGCTCGTTGGGGTATTGGTTCGTCTCGACCTACGCCGAGGCCGATGCGGTATTGCGGGATCGCCGGTTTGGACGCGATTTCCGCCAGTTTCTGGATCTGCAAATGGGGTCGGGTCCCTTGCGGAACCTCTTCGACGCGTTTCTCTTCTTCATGGATCCCCCCGACCACACCCGCTTGCGCATGCTCGTCACCGGCGCGTTTACCCCTGCAACCGTCCGTAGGCTTCGCTCCCGCATCGAGCTCACTGCCTCGCGGCTGATCGACCGCATCGGCAACGCGCGCAGGATGGACATCATCGAGGACCTGGCGGCTCCGTTACCCGTGCAGGTGATATGCGAGCTTCTCGGTCTCCCGGATCATGTCCGAGAACACGCCCCCGCGTGGTCTCGTGATCTGTCAGCCGCACTTGAGTTCGTTTTGACTCCCGAGGTCGTCGAGAGGGGCAACACCGCAGCAATCGAAGCCGGTGCCTACCTCCAAGAGCTCATCAAGAAACGCCGTGCTCACCCAGAAGAAGGGCTGTTCGACCGTCTCATCGCCATGGAGATCGACGGCCAGCGGCTGACCGATCAGGAAATCATCGGCACGAGCATCTTCCTCTTCGGGGCAGGCCATGAAACAACGACATGTCTTATCGGCAACGCGGTGCTGGCTTTGGTGCAGCATTGCGAGCAGTTACAGAAATTGAAGGGCAATCCGACTCTTGCAGCGCGAGCGATCGACGAATTTCTGCGATACGACGCGCCCGTTCAGATGACTGGACGAATCGCGCGCGAGGACGTCGTTGTGGGAGAACACACCGTCCCAGCAGGCAGCGTCGTCGCGGTGATCCTAGGAGCGGCCAATCGCGACCCGGCTCGATTCGCAAACCCGGACACCCTAGATCTCGAACGAACCGACAACACATCCCTAAGCTTCGGTGGTGGAGTCCACTACTGCCTCGGGTCGATGCTGGCGCGCACCGAGACGGAGATCGCAATCACGACATTGCTGAAGCGACTTCCGACCTTCCAACTGGAGTCACCGGACGTCTCCTGGCGCGATACCCTCGTGCTTCGCGGCGCGAGCGCCCTGCCCATCGTTTGGTAGCCGATCTATCCGACCGGGATCCCCACATGGAACGCAGCGCCTACCGGTTCGTCCAGAAGGTGAAGCTCTATGTCCTGCAGATCGGCGATTCGAGATGCCACGAACAAACCCATGCCGAATCCGCTGGTGGTCGTCGTGAAGAAGGGCTCGAAAATCCTCTGACGATCTTCGGCGGGCACTCCGGGACCGTGGTCGTGCACGATGGTGACGACGCGCTTCCCATCTTCTGCGACACTCGTCCGCATCTCGATCTCCGCCCCATCTGGTGAGAACCGTGCCGCGTTTTGAAGCAGCGTTTGAAAAAGGCAGGCCGCTGCTTCGCGATGCACGCGCACGGCGGGAATCTGAGACGGCACCGAGAGTCTGCACGTCAAGCGCTTGGCCCTCAATTCCTCGGCAACACTAGCCTCCGCCTGCAAAAGTATTTCGCGTAGATCATTCACATCGTTTCCCGGTACGGGCACCGTCGCGGCACGCATGATGTCAAGAACGAGACTCCGGATGCGATCAGTTTCGGAAAGCGCCATCGCTCGATACCTGCCGACAAACTCATCGTCGTCGAGATGCGTCGGGAACAGCTGTAGGAAGGTCTGAATGGTCGCAAGCGGATTGTTGATGTGATGCGCCAATCCCGAAGCAAGGTAGCCTAAAGTAGCGGATCGCTCGGCGCGTCGAACGCGCTCCTCCAAGGCAACGCGCTCCTCCGCGAGCCGGTAACGCTCGAGCACCTCATGCACAAGGTAGGGGAGAACATCCAGATATCCCTCTTCCTTGACGAGATAGTCGTCGGCACCTAGGCGCATCGCCTCCACCGCGACGCGAGCCGATGCGATGGTCGTGACGAAGATCGTCGGCACGCGCGGCGCCGTGGCTCGGATCTCACGAAGAGCGGTCAATCCCTCAACGTCCGGAAGCCAGTAGTCGACGACGACGAGGTCGTACCGTTGACGCGCCATCAGCTTGCGCGCGCTCGCCATCGTTCCCGCCGTATCAAGAATCCAGCCCGGGAGGGCACCCGCGAGCTCCTCCTCGATAAGAACCGCGTGGGAGCTGTTGTCTTCGATCAGGAGGGCAGATCTAGGCATCGTCACGTGTCGCACGCGGCAGATTTCGGAATTCGCAACACTCGCGCCACGACATCGCCTAGATCTTCAGCGGATCAGACCGCCGCCGACATCGCCCCCTCGGCTTGCGCCGCGAGACGAAAACTGACGCGGAACGCGGCTCCTCCGGCCGTACCCTCCTCCAACGAGAGTCCAATATGCTGCAAGTCGGCAATGCGTGAGGCGACGAACAGGCCCATACCTAGCCCATCGACGGCAGTCGTAAAGAACGGCTCGAATATCTTCTCTCGATGATCCTGTGGCACGCCCGGACCTTGATCACGGACCACCATCACCAGGAGCCCCTCGCCCTCGTTCACAAAAGCTTCGATTTCGATCATCGAACCGTCTGGAGAGAATCGCACCGCGTTCTGAAGCAGCGTGAGCACGAGACACGTGGCGGCTTCCCCGTGCACCTCGACGGGAGGAACTATCGCCGGGAACTGCTTGCGAATCACAATCTGCTTCTTCTTGATCTCTGCCGCGACCCCATCCTCGGCACGCGCGACGATCTCTTCGAGACGTTGAATCTCCCGCCCGGCCTGCGGCACCGTCGCTGCTCGCATGATGTCACGTACGAGGTCGCGGATGCGCTCGCTCTCCGCGAGCGCCATCTCCAGATACTTGGTGCGAAACTCGGCGTCATTGATGTTGGTTGGCAGCAGTTGGAGAAACGTTCGAATGGTCGCCAGTGGATTGTTGATGTGATGTGCCAAGCCCGAGGCGAGATAGCCGAGACTCGCGGCCCGCTCGGCGCGCTGGAGCCGCTCTTCCAGTTCCTGACGCTCGACCGCCAACCGCCGCCGCTTTAGGACTTCCTGCACCAGATACGGCAGGACCGACAGATAGCCCTCTTCTTTCACCAAGTAGTCATCCGCACCGAGCTTCATCGCCTCAACAGCCAGCTTCGCCGAGGATGCGGTCGTCACGAAAATCGTCGGCGTATCGACCCCGGAGCTGCGGACCTCCCGAAGCAGCTCGATCCCGTCACCATCGGGAAGACGGAAATCGAAAACGAGCAGCTGGAACTTGCGAGACGCCATCTTGCGTCGCGCCTCGGCCAGCGTCGTGACCGACTCTAACGCCCACCCAGGGAGTGCCATATCGAGCTCATCCGCGATCATCTCTGCGTGCGAGGCGTTGTCCTCAACCAGAAGCACCGTATTGCTCATGCGCTGTCCCTCTCCTCGTGAATCACTTCATGGTCCGCCAGAGGCACCGATTCCGCGACCGGAAAGGTGAATCGAAACGTCGCCCCCGCGCCCACAACTGATTCCACCCACATTCGCCCGCCGTATCGCTGCACAATACGCTTGACGACAGCAAGACCGATCCCATGACCCTGCTGAACAACCCCCGCTACCGTCTGATCGGGCGCCCGATGATAGAGGGTAAAGATGCGGCTGATCTGGCTCGGCTCGATACCTATTCCGTTGTCGCTCACGTAGTACTCGACCACGTCGTCACTGGCGGAGGATCCAATCTCTATTCGCGGGTTTGGCTTGTCGCCGACGTACTTGCACGCATTGCTCAAGAGATTCTCGAAGACGTGATGGATCTTTCGCTCATCCGCTCTCAGGGCGGGAAGCTGCCCGACCACGATCTCGATTCCCTTGGCCTCGACCACCCCCTGAGCTCTGGCAACACATTCCCGAACGACGGAGGCCACGTCGACGACCTCCCTACGTTCAACGACCTCGGTCTGAGCGACCACCTCGAGAAGATTGCGAAGCATCGTCGCCATCAACCGGCAGTCCCTTTGCAGTCGATCGACGTATCGCTGGCCGCGAGGCGACACCTTGGCCCCATCTACCTCGATGAGCTTGCGGGTGGTCTCCGCGCTCGCCACCGCAACGTTCTGCAGATCGTGCGTCACGGCGTACACAAGCTCCTCGAGCTCGTCCTTGCGCTCTTGCAATTGCACCGTACGCGCTTCAAGCGCACGCGTTCGCTCATGGACACGCTCTTCAAGCATCCTGTTTTGGTCCTCGATCTGCGCCTTAGCTACCTTGAGCTGGTCTGACAACGTTCCAGCGAGATACGCATTCAGAAAGAAGAATACGACCGCACCGATGACCACCGTCAGCTCGCCCGCCGGAGAATAGTGATGACCCCACACGCCGGTCGGCGGAGTAAACAAGTGCAATCGAACTCCGACAGCCATCAAGATTAGGCAGGCGGCTGCCGCGCTTGCCACGAGATACGATCCACGGCGCGACATGAAGATCGCCGAGGTGATGACTATCATCGAGTAAACAAACGGCCCGTACGGGACGTCGAGACCACCCATCGAATAGAGGGCGACCGAAATCAGCACAAGATCAACGAACCAATGGAAGAAGAAATGACCGAGCGGAAAATTGCTTCGCTTCCCTGCGTACCAAAAAAGCGCATTGAGTACTGCGTACGGTGGCGAGATCAGCATGATCGGAATGAAATCCGAGAACGGGGCGTCGGACACCATCGCGGTCGCGAGGATGATCAAATCCACGAGTGCCAGCGCGACAAATCTGAAGACAATTCCGTCGACGAACGCGCGTCGGCGGGCGTCGTACTGGCTGTCCACGGTCGCGGTCATAGGATCGGCCCGAGGTTGCGTCATCGAGCGCCAAGGATTGCCGTCGCAGCCGCGGTGGCATCGTTTAGACGCTGACAAAGATCCTCCGCCACCGCCCCGACGGCGACCGCGCGGTCAATGGTGAGCGACGGAGCCACACCGAGGGCAATCGGGGCATAAGGAAGGGGAATCTCCGCGACGAGCCCGGGCAATCGAAAGGATCGCCGAGACCGCACGGCTATGGGCCACAAAGTCGACCTCATCCGAGCCGCCAGCCGGATGATGCCGGTAGGTATCGTCCCATAGGGGCCGGCGCCGTCGACAGCGATCAAGAACGATCCGGGCTTTCGTAGCCACTCAGCCACGTCGTTGAATCGCTCCGGATCGCCCCTCGAATGCAACGATCGCATCGTCAGACCGAGCCGTTCTCCCACCCCGCGCATCATCTCACCCCCGAACGAATCGTCGGCGACGACTTCGAATCGCTGTCGCAGAACTGCCAGTCCGAACCGCTCGTTCGTCAGAAGCGCGATGGTCAACTGATGTGCGCTCCAGAAGGGTATGATGACGTGGCCGCGATCGGCGTCTGCCAGGATCCGACGAGCCAGCGCGTCGAGATCGGGAATCCCCATGTCCGCAGATGTCGGGGCTATTCTGGCTGAGGTCGTCGAGGCGGCATGACGGAGCCAACCGACCAGTGCTCTCGCGACCAGCCCCGCCCCCCGACTTTGCTTCATCGGACCCCCTGTAGCGCACGCGCCACAGATAGTACTTCAGCCCCCTGCGACCATTCTAGCCTCGATCTTCCGGAGAGCCGAAGGCGCGTGTGACCACCGACTTCTCTCAGCGTCAGGACGGGCGCTGTCTATGGCGCTCGACGAGTTCCACAATGCCTTCCAGCTCGTCGACGGTTTCGAGCTCTCCCGCGGCGACCTCGATCGCGAAGCATTCTTCGGCAGCAAAGAGGATGTTTAGGGCCGCGACCGAGTCCATTCCAAGCTCCTTCCGGAACGACAAGCCTTTCCGGACGCGCTCAACGGGAACTTGTAGCTCGGCTGCGATGATCTCTTTCAGTACCGATTCAGTCGTCGTCATCGATCTTTCCTAGCGAAGAAAACAAAACGCGATAAGTGCGCTAAGGGAGCCCGAGCCAACCGAACTCGAGCGCACCGTGTTGACCCGACGCCGTGAGCAGCCTGTCGCTCGCCACCAAAGCCTCGGCACGATTCCGAAGGTCCAATCCATGGCGGCCCCCCTATCCATTGAACCCACGAACCACGAGCGCTGCGTTGCGGGAGCCGAAGCCGAACGAAGTCGACACGACGGTTTGGAGATCGGCGCGTCGGGCTCCGTCCGTCACGTAGTCCAGATCACATTCGGGGTCGGGCTCGGTCAGATTGATCGTGGGCGGAACGATCCCGTGGTGCACGGCGAGCGTAGCGATGACAAGCTCGACCGCCGCCGACGCACCGAGCATATGCCCGAGCATTGATTTCGACGAGCTCACAGGTATCCGAGTGGCCCGTTCTCCAAACGCCTTCTTGATGATGGCGGTCTCGATCGAATCGTTCTTCGCAGTGCCCGTACCATGCGCATTGATGTAATCGACGTCCGCGGGGCGGACACCCGCATGCGCGAGCGCCTGCAGAATCGCCCGCACCCCCTGCTGGCCATCGGGAGATGGGTGGAGATGATGGTGCGCGTCTGACGTGGCACCGAAACCCGCCAGCTCCGCATAGATGCGGGCGCCGCGCTCGCGCGCGATCTCCTCCGCTTCAAGCACCACCATGCCGGCGCCCTCGGACAACACGAACCCGCGCCGGTCGCGAGAGAACGGCCGCGAAGCCTGCTCGGGGGGATCGTTGAGAGGAGAAATCACCTGCAGGCGATCGAACGCATGAAAGAGCAGCGGAAGGATGGGTGCTTCGCTACCCCCCACAATGGCCGCATCGAGCACCCCGGAAGCAATGAGCCCCAGCGCGAGACCGGTGGCATCTGCTCCGGCTGTACATGCCGTCGAGATCGAATACGCTGGCCCGCGCAAACCGAGCACGATCGCCACTTCCGAAGGGAGACTCCCGCAGTACTGCAAGGGACACATCGGATGCACTCGACTGATTCCCTGTTCCGAAAACGTCACCCCATCGTTGATGTTGCGGCTACTCGCCCCGATCGAGCTGCCTATACACACGCCGACACGATCCGGATCCAACGCCTTCGTCGCTCGGGCATCCTCCCAAGCCATCCGCGCCGCCGCGAATCCAAAATGCAGGTACCGAGAGAACGCCTGAATCTCGCGACGCGCGAGAAACTCCTCGGCACGAAAATCGAGAATCTCGCCAGCCACTCGACTATGACACGCGCTCACGTCGAACGAGCTGAGAAGTTTCGTTCCAGAGCGACCGCGAACGAGAGCATCCCACGTCTCTGAAACGCCAACACCGCAAGGGGTGATACAACCGAGGCCGGTAATGACAACTCGCCGCAAGCGCGAAGGTCACTTTCTCCGAGGGGTGCGGGCAACTTAGCGCACACGCAAGCGCACAAGCAAGTTGCCCGTCGAGCATTTGGAGACGTCGCGTGCCTAGTCACATGACAGCGGCATTACGACGTCCGTGAACGCTATTTGTAGTGGTGATGCAGCGAGCACGCCACCATGCGCACCGCATCATGATCGTCAACCGACAGAACTGACGACTCAGGCGCCCCGCCCGACGCGTCGCAGCTGCCCGGGCGTCATGAAGAACTCGAGCGCGCCCGCGGAACGCGGTGGCAGGCTCGCGACGACGATGCCGGCGAGGCCTGCCTTGCGGAACGCCATATGGAGGAGACCGGGCGTGCCGGTGAGGAGCGTGGACGCGAGACCGGCGAGATCGGGCTCGTGGCCGACGAGCACGATGCCCCGTGGGCGGCCGACGTCGGCGAGCGCGGCGATGACGGCGTCGGGTCCAGTGCCCGGAGCGAGCGCGGGTATGCGATCGAAATCTTCCGCCGCCCCGCAAGCCTCGGCGACGATCTCGGCGGTCTCGACTGCGCGGCGTAGCGGACTCGTCAGGATGCGATCGACGGGGAGCTCGAGCGCGCGCATTCCGGCCACGACCTCGCGCAGCTTGCGCTTCCCCTCGGAGGTCAGACGACGGTCCTCATCGCGACCACTCGGACTCGAATCTTCGGCGATCGCGTGGCGAAGCAGCATCAGCAAGTGCGGGCCGGCCATGTTTCGGCTGTCGCAGATCGGACGCGTCGGCGCAACATCGGCGGGGCGCTTCATTTGACTTGGCGGCGCCGTGCGACCCACTCTCGCGCGTGGCCGACGACCTCGACGCGCGTTCACCCGCGGAGCTCGCCTACCTCCGCGCCGTGCTGACGGCGAGCGTCGTCGCGGCGGAGTTGCTCGCCGCGATGGAAGACGTCGCGGAGCGGCTCGCCCCTGAGCGCTCGGCCGCGCTCGCCGCCGCGATCGACGGCCGGTTCACGGCGACGCTGGACGCGCGCGCGCGCGACCTCGCGGCGGCACCCGCGCCCGAGTCGCTCCTCGCCTTCGATCGCATCTTCGCGACAGGCTTTGGGCACGTGCGGGAGTGCGCCGGGCTGTTTGGCGGCTTTCCGGCTGCGCCACCGAGCGAACGCATTCCACGTATCCTGACCGCGCTGCATCACCATGCGCAGGCCCAGGAGCACTTCTACGTCGTCCGCTCCCTCCTGCCGCCGTTTCGCGATTACTGGTCGCCCGAGCAGAGCACCGCCGCCGGCGACGACCCGACGCCGCGCCCGGCGCTCACGCGCGTCTCGGCGGGCGGACACCACGGCGGCTTCGCGGTGTACGTCCCCGAAGCCTACGACGCGCAGCGCAGCTGGCCCGTGATCGTCGCGCTCCACGGGGGATCGGGCAACGGACGCGACTTCCTGTGGACCTGGGTGCGCGACGCGAAGCGCACGGGCCACCTGCTCGTCGCGCCGACCGCCGTCGGCTCGACGTGGGGCGAGGTCGACGAGCTCGGGCTCCTCGAGATCCTCGCCTGGCTGCGCTCGCGCTACCACGTCGCGACCGATCGCGTATTGCTCACGGGGCTTTCCGACGGCGGCACGTTCACGCTGGTGTACGGGCTCGCGCATCCCGAGGCCTTTCGCGCCCTCGCGCCCTGCTGCGGGGTGTTCCACCCCGTCAACCTCGCCAACGGCAATCTCGAACGCGCGCGCGGGATCCCGATCTACCTCGTGCACGGCGCGCAGGACTTTCTGTTTCCGGTCGGCCTCGCGCACCGCACGCGCGACACGCTCGCGGCCGCCGGCGCGGCCCTCGAATACCGCGAGCTGCCGGAGCTCTCACACACCTATCCACGAAGCGAGAATCCGCTGATCCTCGAGTGGTTCGCGCGCCAAGCAGACGTGCCGCGCTGACCTCTGCCGACCGCCTCGACGCCGCCGACGGCCTTGCATAGAGTCCCACCGCGCGATGCCCCCGGGGATTCAACCGCACACGCTGCTGACGTTCATCCTGCAGCTCGCGCTTCTGCTGACGACCGCCCGCGCGCTCGGCGAGATCTTTCGGCGTCTCGGTCAGCCCCCGGTCATCGGCGAGCTCACGGCCGGTGTACTGCTCGGCCCGTCGGTCCTCGGCTTGCTCGCTCCGGATCTGCAGCTCGCGATCTTCCCGCGTGATCCGCTCCAGTTCCAGATCCTCGAGATCATCGCGTGGCTCGGCATGATCTGGCTGCTGCTGATGACGGGGCTCGAAACCGATCTCGCCGTGCTGCGCAATCTGGGTCGCGCCGCCTTCTATGCCTCGGTACTCGGCATGGTCGTGCCGTTCGCCAGCGCGTTCGCCCTCGGGTGGATGCTGCCTGATCGCCTGCTGATGGCGCCCGACCACCGCCTGATCTTCGCGCTCTTCCTCGCAACCGCGCTCTCGATCTCGGCTATCCCGGTGATCGCCCGCATCCTGACGGACCTCGATCTCATGCGGCGGAACGTCGGGGTCGTCATCCTCGGTGCCGGGGTCACCGACGACACCACGGGATGGCTGCTGCTCTCGATCATCGCCGGCGTCGCCACGCGCGGCGAGCTCAGCGTCACCAGCGTCGCGCTCGCCATCGCCAGCACGGCGGCGTTCGTCGCCGCGGTCTACCTGTTCGGGGCACGGCTCGTGAACGCGCTCCTGCAATGGATCGACGATCGCGTCGAGGTGCGCCACGCGATGATGACCGCCGTCATGGTGATCGCGCTCCTCTTCGGGGCCATCACCGAATCGATCGGCATCCACGCGGTCTTCGGCGCGTTCGTGGCCGGGCTCGTGATCGGCCGGTCACCGCGGCTCCGCAAGACGACGCTCGAGCAGATCGAGGGACCGCTCCTCGCCATCTTCGCCCCGATTTTCTTCGCGTACGCGGGCCTGAAGGTCGATTTGGCGCACGGCTTCGAGCTCGGAACGACGCTCGCGGTCATCGCCGTGGCCTGCGCGGGCAAGCTCGTCGGCGCGGGCGCGGGTGCGTATTGGGGCGGGCTCGGGTTCTGGGAATCGCTGGCGATCGGCAGCGGTATGAACGCCCGCGGCGCCATGGAGCTCGTGGTCGCCCTCATCGGCCTGTCGTTGGGGATCCTGACGGCACCGATGTACGCGGCGATCGTGATGGTCGCGATCTTCACGTCGGCAATCGCGGGGCCGCTCCTGCGCTGGACGACGCGGCACATCCCGGTCGCACCCGACGAGGCCGAACGGTTCCGGCTACAGGCCGAGCGCGAGCAAGCGCTTCTGCCGACGACGGGCCTGAAGGTGCTGCTCCCGACGAGCGGCGGCCAGAACGCCGAGCGCGCGATGGAGCTGATCGGTCCGTTGATCGCCGGCGACCCGGCCGCCAGCGTCGTGGCGTTCCACGTCGAGCGCCGGCGGCGCAGCTGGTTCGCCGGCCAACGACGGCGCGAGCCGCTCGTCCGCCACCTCGACGAGCTCGATCGCGTGGCGCGCGAGGTCGGCGCGCCGGCCCTCACGCGCAAAACCGACAGCGGGGATCCGGCCGCCGAGGTGATTCTGCGCGAGGCCGCGCGCAGCTACGACCTCATGGTCCTCGGCGCTTCCGAAGCGACGCGGCGCCATCCCCTTGGCGGCGAGTACGTCCGTGCCATCGCCGCCGCGACACCGTGCCCGCTGCTCGTCGTTCGGAGCGGACCGACCGAGCGCCACCTGCCCGGACGCGCCAATGCGGGCAACGAGCCGCCCCGGATCCTGCTGCCCGTGCGCGACAGCGCCTATGGCCGCGCCGCCATCGAGTTCACCATGCTGTATGCGGCGCGTGTCGGCGGCACGGTCACGGCGCTCCACGTCGTCGAGTCGTCGTTCGCCTTCTTCGGACGAACCCGCGCCGCCGAGACGCGCGCCGAGACGACCGCCGCCGTGGAGGCGATGCTCGCGAGCGTCCACCAGCGCGCCACGAACGCCGGCGTCACGATCCGCACGGAGATGCTCGAGGCCGCCAACGTCGAGCGCGCGCTCCTGCGTGCCGCGGCCGAGGCGGACCTGATGGTGCTCGGTGCCGCCACGCGGCCCCATGCGCCGCGGGCGTTCTTCGGGACGCACGTCGAAGCGGTGCTCGCGCAAGCCCCCTGCCCGGTCGCCGTGCTCCTGCTCCCGGCCTGAGCGTCGCCCCGCTGGACGTGGCGAAGCCACAGCCAATGCGCTAGCTTCCCGCGCTCAATCCACGAACGTTCAGGAGGATCCCATGAAGCTCGACAGCGCAGTGGCAATCGTGACCGGTGGTGCGTCCGGTCTCGGCGGAGCGACGGTACGCACGATCGTAGCCGGTGGCGGACGCGCCGCGATTCTGGACCGTCCGCAGTCGCCGGGGGAGGCGCTCGCCGCCGAGCTCGGCGCCAAGTCCGCCATCTTCGTCCCCGCCGACGTCACTTCGGAGGACGAAGTGAAGGCCGCCGTCGACAAGACCGTCGCGACCTTCGGCAAGGTCAACGTGTGCGTGAACTGTGCCGGCGTCGGCATCGCCGTCCGCACGATCAGCAAGCAGGGGCCGCACTCGCTCGACATGTTCCACATGGTGCTCAAGGTGAATCTGCTCGGGACCTTCAACACGCTCCGCCTCGCGGCCGCCGCCATGGCCACCAACGAGCCGAACGAAGAGAAAGAGCGTGGGGTCATCATCAACACCGCCTCGGTCGCCGCCTTCGACGGTCAGATCGGGCAGGCGGCCTACTCAGCGTCGAAAGGTGGCGTCGTCGGCATGACGCTGCCAATCGCCCGCGACCTCGCCTCGCTCGGGATCCGCGTCTGCACGATCGCACCGGGCACCTTCGACACGCCGATGCTGGCGCTGCTGCCCAAAGAGAATCGCGACGCGCTCGGCGCCGCCATCCCGTTCCCGTCGCGCCTCGGCCGTCCCGAAGAGTTCGCGGCGCTCGCGAAGCACATCATCGAGAACTCGATGCTGAACGGCGAGACCATCCGACTCGACGGCGCCATCCGGATGCCGCCCAAGTAGTCCTTCCATTTCGGCCCCGTGCGGGGGCGCTCCGCACGCCTCCTCCGATGGCCCGCGGCGTCCGAAGTAAATTCGGACGCCGCGCTCACCGCAGCTACTTCCCCTCGTCCATGGTCTGCAGCAGGCTCGCCAGGTCCTCGGCGTGCTCTTCTTCCATCGCGAGAATGCCCTCCAGCATGCGGCGCGTGGTCGGGTCTTTGTCCGAGACGTAGGCGATCATCTCGCTGTACGAGTCGATCGCGATCCGCTCCGCGACCAGGTTCTCGCGGATCATGTCGATCAGGCTCTGCCCCTCGACGTATTCGGAATGGCTGCGGGTCAGCATCCCCTCGGGGTTGAGGTTCGGCTCACCACCGAGCTGGACGATCCGCACCGAGATCTCGTCGGCGTGGGCCTGCTCCTCGTTCGCGTGCTGCAGAAACTCCTGCGCGACCGATTGGGCATGAATGCCGTTCGCCATGAAATGGTGCCGCTTGTAGCGCAGCACGCAGACGATCTCCGTGGCGAGCGCCTCGTTCAGTATCTTCACGACGACCTCGGGGTCGGCGCGATAGCCCTCGGTGACGGCGCCGCGCTCGATGTGCTCACGCGCGCGCCGACGCAGCGTCTTGATGTCGGTGAGAAACGGCTTCTTCTTGTTGGCCTTGTCTTTCTCTTTCTTCACGGTGCTCTCCTTCGGCATGCGCGTCAGATGCTCTGTTGATCGGCGAACCGCCCCTTGTAGACCGCCGTCCCTTCCGCCCGCTGCAGGACGATCTGCAAGAGGCGGATGCCGGCGCGGATCGCGAGGGGCCGGCCGGCGACGTTCGACATTTCCAGGACCTGGCGGTTGTCGACGCCCGGGGCGACGAAACCGGACGTCACGTGGATCATGAGGCCGAGCCGGGCATAGCGACTCCGTCCTTCCAGCCAACCGCCGACGTCGGGCGGCAGACGGATGCGCTCGCGGGTGATGCCGTGGATGGTCTCGCCCGGTTGCAGAACGTACGGCTCGGTGAGCGGCCGCACCTTCGTCACGGTGCGGTAGTCCGCGGCCTCGTCGAGGTCGATCACCGGGGGTCCGCCCTCCATGACGCGGATCTCGTCGCCCAGGTGGAGGTCGATCGAGGCCGGCCCCACCTGATCCGGCTCGAACGGATCGATCACCAGCCTCCCGCTCGCGATTTCCTTGAGGATCACGTCATGGGTCAGAATCACTCGGCAGCCTCCTCGCGCGCGGACTGTAGCGGCGCGTCGGGAACTACGCGAGCCGATCCGTGCCGCCGCGCACGGGCCCATTCGCGGCCCTGATCGAGCCCATCACGCGTTGCGGCACCAACCTAATGAAACTTGACATAATGTACTTCTGCCTATACGTCCGTTCGGCCGACAAGGGGTGACACCTCATGAAATTAGGTGAACAGCACGCAGATCTCGATGACATCGACCGGCAGATTCTGGCCCTGATGCAAGAGAACTGCCGCCTCCCGTTGGCCAAGATCGGCGAGCGGGTGGGGCTCTCGGCGCCGTCGGTGATGGAGCGCGTCAAGAAGCTCGAGGACGGCGGCATCATCACCGCCTACCGGGCGGTCGTGAACGCTCGCCTGCTCGGCAAGGACATCACCGCCTTCATCGGCGTATCGACCGGTCACCCGCACGCGATCGACACCTTCGAGCGGGAGATCGAGTCGTTCGACGACGTGCTCGAGTGCCATCACGTCACCGGCATGCACACGCTCATCTTGAAGGCGAAGACCCGGAACACGTCGTCATTGGAGGAGTTGATCAGCCGAATCCGGTCGATCGAGGGAGTCGTGCGCACCGAAACGATGGTGGTGC
>CAZWAX010000034.1:0-22598 GCA_964631985.1 uncultured Polyangiaceae bacterium
ACATGGGCTTCGCCATGATTTCCGGCATCAGCGGCGCGAGGTCCCAGAAGGTGTCGTGCGCGGTGCCGGCCTGCGGCAGGCCGAAATGCGGTTCGGGCTTGGCCGCATGAACGAGATCCGGGAACTTCATCGCGTCCTGGATGAAGAAGACCGGGATGTTGTTGCCCACCAGGTCCCAGTTCCCCTCCTCGGTGTAGAACTTGACGGCGAAGCCGCGGACGTCGCGTGCCGTGTCGGTCGAGCCGCGCTCGCCGGCGACCGTGGAGAAGCGCACGAACACCGGCGTCCGCTTGCCGACCTCGGCGAACGGCGTGGCGCGGGTATGGCGGCCGAGCGCCTTCGTGCACTCGAAGAAGCCGTGCGCCGCGGAGCCGCGCGCGTGGACGACGCGCTCGGGAATGCGCTCGTGGTCGAAGTGGGTGATCTTCTCGCGCAGGATGAAGTCTTCGAGCAGGGTCGGCCCGCGGAGCCCCACTTTCAGCGAATCCTGGTTCTGGCCGACCGGTACGCCCTGGTTGGTCGTGAGCATCTGTCCGCCCGCGTCGGCGCGCACCCGGTCGAGGGGGCCGCTGGTCGGATTTTCGCCGAGCGGCGGCGCGCCGTTCCCGAGCTTCGCGGACGGGATCGTCTCGGTGAGCGTACTGCCGGTGACGGCGGCGGTCGGCGCAGGGACCGGCTTGCCGGTCTCCGGTCCGCGCTCGGCGCGTTCGCCGTATTCGGTCGGCTTCAGAGCGTTGTGCGCCACCGAGCCGGCGAACACATCGCCGGCGGTCATCTTGGCGGCGAGTTCGGCGCCGCCGGTCGCGGCGTCACGTTCGGCGTCGCCGGAGCGCGCGCGCGGCGGCTTCGGCGCGGCGGCCGGAGGAACGGACGGTCCAGCGACGCTGGCCTTGGCCCATGCCGTCGCCTGCGGTCCGGAGAGAGGTTTGCTGGGCTTGTCGCTGCGTGTCGATTTCGGCATGCCGCGCATAGAGCAAGACACATGCCCCACGGCACGGGATTCGCGGCGACCGATATCAGCGAGTTGGCAGCGGATCGCGGCCTCAGCGCGGCCGCATGCGACTCCCGTTTGTAGATCCCGGGTTCCTCGAAGTTACATCGACGGCGATCGCCGCGTCGGCAGCGGATGCCCCGGCCGTTCCTTCTTCTCGCAGGCGGGAGAACTCACGCTGCAACCGCCCCAGCTCCTCGTCGCTCAGATCCTCGACGTCGATCAGCTCGTTCCGCGCGTCCTTCACGGCGTGAATGAGCTCGTCGAGCTTCAGGTGCAACGCCTTCGCGTCGCGGTTCTGGGCGTTCTGAATGAGGAACACCATCAGGAACGTGACGATGGTGGTGCCGGTGTTGATGATCAGCTGCCAGGTATCCGAGAAGGCGAACAGGGGTCCGGTGGCAGCCCAGACCATCACGACCAGGAAAGCTCCGACGAAGGCCCAGCTCGAGCCGAGCGCCTCGGCGCTCCGGCACGCGACGCGGCGGAAGAGATCGGACACGGGTGGCGAGGATGACGTCGGCGCGGGCATGGCTCTCGACTAGCAAGGGCGAGGCCGCCGCGTTCACGTTCCGGAGCTGGGCCCGCCGCCGAGGACGTGTAAATCCGCCAAGCGCGCGCGTGTAGTTTCCCGCCCCGTCAGCGCCGGGCCGGAACCACGCAGGGGAAACCGAGGCTCTCGTCGGCGCGCGCCGCGAAGACGTGCGACTCCGTCATCTCGCACCACCGTGGGGGAACCCCTAGGGTCCCGGGCTTTCGGTCCGCCGCCATGTCGCCCGCCATCGACGTCGTCGATCTCGTGAAGGTCTTCCCGCGCCGCGGGCAAGCGCCGCTCCGCGCCGTCGACGGCCTGGCGTTCACGGTCGCGCCCGGCACGATCTTCGGCCTCCTCGGCCCGAACGGCGCGGGAAAGACGACCACGCTCCGCATCCTCACGACGCTCGCCCGCCCGTCGTCGGGGCGCGTGCACATCCTCGGCCACGACGTCGTCGCGGCGCCGCTGGAAGTCCGCCGGCGCATCTCGGTGGTGATCCAGGAGACCGCCGTCGAGCTGTTTCTCTCCGCCCGCGACAATCTGCTCACCTTTGCGCGTTTCCACGGCATCGATCGTATGGAAGCCGCCCGACGCGCCGATCGCGTGATCGAGCTCTTCGGCCTCGGCGAGTACGTCGGTCAGAAGGTGCAGGACTTGAGTGGCGGCTTCCGGCGCCGGGTGCAGGTCGCGAAGACCCTGATGGTCGACACGCCGGTGCTCTTCCTCGACGAGTTCTCGACCGGCATGGACCCGATCCTGAAGCGCGCGGTGATGGAGCTGCTGCGGGCGGAGTCGAAACGCGGCCGCACCATCGTCCTCACCACCCAGATCCTCAGCGAGGCCGAGGAGCTCTGCGACGACATCCTCATCATCAATCACGGCCGCGAGGTCGCGCGCGGCGACCTGCACTCGCTGAAGCTGCTCTCGCAGGGCGTCTACGAGGTCGCCCTCACCTTCGACCGCGTGCCGGACGGGCTGGAGGCCGAGATGGCGGCGCGCGGCGCCATTCGCGTGCATGTGAGCGGCAACACCGTCGAGCTCGCGCTGAAGGAGGACGAGCAGCAGGTGCTGGCCCTCGTGAGCGAGCTCGCCAAGCGCGGGCGAGTGCTCCGGGTCGAGCTCGGCGGCGCGAGCCTCGAGGACGTGTTCGTCGAGCTGACGCGGCCGGCGGACGAGTCGGTCGCGTGAGCCAGACCCTGCACGCGCTGCTCGCCGTCATGTACCGCGAGGGCAAGATCCGGGCGACCAACGTCACCTTCATCTTCTGGGATCTCTTCTACCCGCTCGGCTATCTGCTCGTGTTCGGGGTCGGCATCGACCACACCCTCGGCTTCACGGCACCGTTGGCGTCCGGGATCGACTACAACGCCTTCTTCCTCGCCGGCGTGCTCGGCATGGCGAGCTTCGGGATCGCGTCCAACACCTCGTGGTCGTTCTTCCTCGATCGCGACAACGGCATCTTCTACGAGATGCTGACCTACCCGATGAGCCGGGCGCAGTACCTCCTCGGCAAGGTGCTCTTCAACGTGCTGATCGCGATCGGTCAGGCCGTGATCACGGTGGCGCTCGCGGCCTGGTTGCTCGACGTACCCGTCCGGCTCGACCTGACGCCGCTGCTGCTCGCGGCGGTGATCGTCGGCACGGCGGGGTGGTTCTTCTTCTACGCGATCTTCGCGCTCCGCATCCGTCGGAACGACGCGTTCAACACCGTCACGTCGATCTTCTACTTCGTGTTCCTGTTCGCGAGCTCGATGTTCTACCCGCTCGACCCGCTGCCCACCTGGTTCCGCGTCCTCGGCATCGCGAACCCGATCACGTGGCACGTCGACGTGCTGCGCTACCTGACGGTCGGCCTCGGCGACCCGTCGACGATCGCGCTCGAGGCGGGCGCGTTCGTGCTGTTCACGCTGGCCGGGTTCGCGGTGGCGATCCGAAGCCTCGAGGAGGCGTAGACGCCGGGAGCGCCGATCCTGCCGATTCCGGCAGGCGGTCCGCCGGAATCGGCGGGACTCGGCTCCTCTTCCCCCGAGAATCCGCGCCACCGGCACCCGAACGGACGGTGCGCCTCTTGCTCTCTCGTTCCTCGGCACTTTCGCCAACGAGAGAGGAGCGCACCGATGAGGACGACGACGAGAGGCATTCTGATGGCGGCATTCTTCCTGTTCGGCTCGGGCATCGCGGCCGCGGCCGTAGACGCCTGCAAGGCAACCGGCAAGGCGGTGGTGGACGCCTGCAAGGACGACGCGAACGCCGAGCAGTCGATCGCGTTCGGCTACTGCTTCAACCTTCCGACCAAAGAGGCCCAGAAAGCGTGCAAGGCGGCGGCGAAAGCGGAGTTCGCGGAAGCCAAGGACGATTGCGCCGACCAGCTCGATGGCCGGAAGGACTTCTGCGAGGCCGTCGGCAAGGAGCCCTACGATCCCCAGATCGTTCCGGCGGCGTTCCTCTCCCCGGCGGCGACCGCCGCCGACCCGAACCCGTACTTCCCGCTCGTGGTGGGCTCGGTCTGGACCTATCAGAAAGGCGCCGAGACCATCGTCGTCACCGTCACCGACCAGACCAAGGTGATCCAGGGCGTGACCACGATCGTCGTCCGGGACGTGGTCAGCGTCGGCGGTCAGCCGCAGGAGGACACCGACGACTACTTCGCGCAGCACAGCGACGGAACGGTCTGGTACTTCGGCGAGCTCTCGCGCGACTTCGAGGACGGCGAGCTCGTGAGCATCGACGGCTCGTTCCGGGCCGGGGTCGACGGCGCGAAGGCGGGCATCATCATGCTGGCCGCGCCGGCCGTCGGCACCGTGTACCGCCAGGAGTTCGCGCTCGACGAGGCCGAGGATGGCGCCGAGGTGCTCAGCATCACGGGCACCGAGAGCGCGCCGGGCGGCAGCTGCACGGCGACGTGCGTCGTCACGCGCGACTTCAATCTGCTCGAGCCCGGCGGCGAGGAGAACAAATTCTACGCGCCCGGCATCGGGCTCATCCTCGAGGTCGATCCCGAGAGCGGCGCGCGGACCGAGCTGGTCTCGTTCGTCCCAGGATCACTCTAGCCGCAGCACGACCCGCACCGACGGGTCGATCTCCGCTTCCGGGACGTAGCCGAGCGCGTTGGCCTCGGCCGCGACGTAGCGCACCACCGCCCGCGGCGATGCCAGCGTCGCGGGCGGCAGCACCCCGTAGAAATACTGCCGGTTCCAATACTCCGCGAGACGCGTCTCGCTCTGTCCCAGCACCGAGCGCGTGAAGGTCTCGCGGAGCGCGGTGCCGGCGGGAAGGTTCAGCGGCACGATCGCGGTGCCGTCGTCCCAGAAGCGCTTGCGACGGAGATAGATCTGCCCGACGAGATCGGCGGTGAGGTCGACGCCGCGGCTCGGATGCACGATGACGGCGATCCGGACCGGCTCTCCCGCGCTCGGCGCCGCCAGCACCAGGAGCAACAGCACCACGCTGAGCAGGCGGCGCCCCATGTCAGAAGAGCAGCGAGAACGACGCGTACAGCCCGGGGGCCGCGAGCTCGTCCATGTGGTCGGCGAACCGGTAGTCGACCTTGAGGCGGAGATAGGGCTTGGGGACCCAGGTGGCGCCGACGGTAAAGAGGTCGATGCCGCGATCGCTGGCCGGAAGCTCGTAGCGATCGTAACGCCCGATCAGGTAGACGCGCGGCAGCGTTTCCACGACCGCCTGCGCGTAGAGCCCCCACTGCCCGCCCTCCTCGTGGCTGCCCTCCCCGAACAAGAGCTCGCCGCTCAGCTCCACCCGGTCGTGCGGACGCCACAGCGCATCCACGCCGCCCAGATGGTTCCACTGGCCGCGCGGCCGCGATGCCGCCACGTACGACGCGCCGAGCGACGACCCGCCCCGGCCCGTCCATTCGAGTCGTCCGCCGAGGCTGTACTCCGCCGGCGGGGCCTCGCGATCCGGGGCGATGTGGTCGAGGAACGTGCCGTAGAAGGCGTACGAGAGCGCCTGACCGCGCGGGAAGACGGTGCCCCACAGCATGGCGCCGCTCTGGGTCTCGTCGAAAACCTCCTCGACGATGAGCGGCTCCGAGGTCGTCCACAGGAGCGGCTCGGCCAGTACCTGATTCCAGCGCCCGAAAGGCGTCAGAAACTTGCCGACACGGACGTTGGCGAGGTCGCTCCAGCCGAGGTCGGCGTAGAGCCGCTCGACCTTCGTGCCGGGATCCGACCGCGCTCCGCGCTTGCCGGTTTCCCAGTCGAGGATGTCGTTGACCTCGATCTCGGTGAAGAGGTGGAGGAACGGCAACGGATCGTAGAAGACGAGGAAGTTGACGTGGTCGATGCCGCCCTGGCTGTCCCCCTCCTCGAGCCGCTCGGCGGCGGCGGTGGCGAAGCCACCGATCGTGAGCCCGGTGTCGCCGACGCGTAGGCCGCGGCCGGCGCGATACTCGATCGGCCCGAGCGGACTGACGAGCGAGAGGACCGCGGCACCCTCGGCCTGCGGTTGCGACTCGACGTCGCCGGCCGCCGAGCCCGGCGGGTGGATCGTCCACGCGAGGATCGCTAGGAGAAGCGCTCCGAGACGGCGTCTCCACCCCGCCGCTCGGCGTCGCGACCTCTCCCGCCCCAGGCGCGGGTAAGCAATGGAGATGCCGATCACGTGAGCGCGGGCACCCTACCGATTTTCTCGATTCGCACCAAGCTGCTCGTGTTCGTCGCGAGCATCCTGCTCGTGCCCGGCGCGATCGGCGGCGCCATCGCGATCTCGAGCTCGCGCGCCGCCTTGGCGCGGCTCGTCGGCCGCCAACTCACGGGTGAGACGCGCAACGCGGCCGATCGGCTCGCGACCGTGCTCCGCTCGCACCGCGAGAACCTCGCCTCGTACGCGCGCCAAGACGTCATGCGGGAGATTCGCATCGGGGACCTCGACAAGCGGATCTCGTCGTTCCTGACCTCCGTGCGAGCCGGCTGTGCGAGCTGTCTCGATCTCGTGGCCCTCGATCGCACGGGGCGCGTCGTCGCCGCGAGCGATGCGGCGCGGATCGGCACCCGGATCGATCGCATCCCGGCCGAAGGACGCGCCGGCGGGGCGATCGCCGGACCGTTCGCCTCGTCGTACGAGCGGCCGATCCTCCAATTCTTTCACGTGATCCCTGACCCGGATGCGCCGACCGAGGCGCTCGGTACCTTGGTGGCGCTCGTGGATTGGGACGGGGCGACCGAAACCCTCGCCGGTGTGCCTGACAACCTCGCGGGAGCCGGCGTGAACGCCGACGTCCTCGTGCTGGACGCCGCCGCCCGCGTGATCGGGGGAGCACCGCGCCAGAACGGAACGTGGCGACGCGGTGACGTCGTCGCATTCGCCCTCGGCGCGTCGGCCGACGACGCACGGATCGCACCCGACGCGGGCGTCATATACGGCACGCGCACGCTTCCCGACGATCTCCCGCGCTGGACGATTCTCGTCACCGCCCCGCTGGCCGAGGCGTTCGCACCGGTCACGCACATGGCCCGCCTGCTCGCCGGGGTGCTGAGCGCGACCCTGCTCGGGGCACTGCTGGTCGCGGTCGTCGCGGCGCGCCGGGCGACACGACCGCTCACCGAGCTCACCGCCGCTGCCCATCAGATGGGACGCGGCGCCACGATCCCGTTCCTGCCCGTCCGCACCGGTGACGAGATCGGCACGTTGACGGCGGCGTTCAACCGGATGGCAGAGGACTTGTCCCGCGCCGAGCACCGGCTCGTCGAGGCCGCCAAGTTTGCATTCGTCGGCGAGCTCGCGGCCGGCGTCGCGCACGAAGTGCGGACGCCCCTCGGGGTCCTCCGCAGCTCGACGCAGCTCCTCGCGCGCTCGCTCGTCGACCTCGACGACGAGTCGCGAGAGCTCCTGCAGATCATGCGCGACGAGGTCGACCGGGTCGAACGGGTGGTGTCCGGGCTGCTGGATCTCGGGCGCCCGCATGCGCTTCGCCTCGAGATCGCGCCCCTCGGCGCGATCGTGCTGCGCGCCGCGGACTTCGTCGAGGCGCAGGCCCGCGCCGCCGGCATCGCCATCCGGCGGCACCCGATCACGCCGGACCCGAGCGGGCGTTGCGACCCCGAGCTCGTCTATCAAGTGGCCCTGAACCTTCTGGTGAATGCCGTGCAGATGCTGACCCGTGATCACGCCATCGACGTGGTGATTCTCCCGAGCGCTGCGAGCCACGCCGGCTTCGAGGTGCGCGACGACGGTCCGGGCATCCCCGTCGAGTTGCGCGCCCGCCTCTTCGAGCCGTTCGTCACCGGCCGGGAGGGCGGCTGTGGCTTGGGGTTGACGTTCGTGCAGCGCGTCGTGCTCGAGCACCACGGGCGCGTCGTCGTCGAGGACAACCCCGGCGGGGGCGCGGTCTTCCGGGTCGAGCTCCCGACGGCCGAGGCAGAGACGTGAAGCGCGTCCTCATCGTCGACGACGACGCGCGCATGCGGCGCGTGCTCCAGATCCTGACCCGCAAGATGGGGCTCGGCTGCGAGGCCGCGACCGGCGCCGACGCGGCCCTGGCGGCCTTTCGCGCCGAGCGCAGCGACCTCGTCGTCACCGATCTCAAGATGCCCGGAAAGACCGGCCTCGAGTTTCTCGGCGAGCTGCGCGCCATCGACGCCGAGGTGCCGGTGATCGTGTTGACCGCCCACGGGACCGTGCCGACCGCCGTCGAGGCGATGAAGCTCGGCGCCCTCGACTATCTCCAGAAGCCGTTCGACGTGGACGCGCTCGAGGCCGTGATCCGACGTGCGCTCGAGCTCTCGCGATTTCGCCTCGAGCATCGCTTCCTGCGCGCGCAAGCCGACGCGCCCGAGCGGTTCGGCGAGCTGATCGGGACGTCACCCGCGATGCTCGCGGTCTTCGACCTCGCACGCCAGGTGGCGCCGACCAAGAGCGCGGTCCTGATCACCGGCGAGACCGGCACCGGCAAGGAGCTCGTGGCGCGAGCGATCCACCACTTCGGCCCGCGACGCGAGAAGCTCTTCGTCGCCCTCAACTGCACCGCGATTCCCGCCGACCTCCTCGAAAGCGAGCTGTTCGGCCACGTCCGCGGCGCCTTCAGTGGGGCCCAGGCGGATCGCGTCGGCCGTTTCCAGGCCGCCGACGAGGGGACGCTCTTCCTCGACGAGATCGGCGACATGGACGTCCGCCTGCAAGCGAAGCTGCTCCGCGTCCTCGAAGAGAGCGTGATCGAGCCGCTCGGCACGAACCGCCGCATTCCCGTCGACGTCCGGATCGTCTCCTCCACCAACCGCGACCTCGATGCCGCCATGAAGACCGGCGCCTTTCGCGAGGATCTCTACTTCCGCCTGAACGTGTTCCGCATCACCCTTCCGCCCCTGCGCGAGCGCCCGGAGGACGTCGGCGCCCTCGCGGAGAGCTTGCTTCCCGAGCTCGCCCGCGAGCTCGGGAAGCCGCCGCTTCGCCTGGCTCCCGACGGCATCGAGTGTCTCCAGCGGTACGGCTGGCCCGGCAACGTGCGCGAGCTCCGGAACGTCATGGAGCGTGCCGCGGTCCTGGCGAAGACCGCCGTCGTCGACGCAGCCTTCCTTCGGTCGCTCCTCGGGAACGCCCCCGCGCCGAGCAGCCCCCCGTCGACGCTCGAGCAGGCGCTCGACGAGCTCGAACGGCGCCTCATCGTCGAGGCGCTCGCCGCCAGTCCGGACAGCAAGGCGGCCGCCGCCAAGCGGCTCGGCATCGGCGAGCGCACGCTCTTCACCAAGATGAGGAAGCACCACCTCTAGACGCCGACGACGCGACGGACCATGCCGCGCCGAAGGTCCCCCTGGCGAAGGCGCGCGCCATGTGGCAGGCGCACCCCGTGAGCCGCGACGATCGTTGGCAGAATCTGGTGACGGGCGCCTTTCACCTCGAGGACGAGCTCGGCTCGGTGCGCGCGCGGGGCGCGCTCGCGCGGCGGCGCCGGGCGATGGAGTACCTCGACAACGTCCTCGAAGTGTTCCCCGCGGATCTCGATCCGGTCGACGACTTCGAGGGCTGGGCCGTCCGACGGCTCGCCCTGTCGTTGCGCCGCGCCCTCCACGAGACCGGCGCGCCGGCCCCGACCCCGCGCGCCCGGCGGCGGTCGGGAGGGTGACGCCAGGCCATGCTCACAACCCGACGAGCCGGCCGCCCTGGTAGACGACGAAGCTCGCCACCCAGGCGAGCGCCGTCATGTAGACGAACATGAAGGCCGGCCAGCGCCAGCTGCGGGTCTCGCGCTTGGTGACGGCGAGCGTGCTCATGCACTGACACGCGAGCGCGAAGAACACCATGAGCGAGAGGCCGACGAGCGGGGTGTAGACCGGGCTGCCGTCCGGACGGCGCTCGGCCTGGATGCGCTCGCGGAGCGGGATCGCCTCGTCGTCCTGCTCGCCGACGCCGTACACCAGGCCGAGCGTCGAGACGAAGACCTCGCGGGCCGCAAAGGCGCCGATGATGCCGACGCCGATCTTCCAGTCGAACCCGAGCGGGGCGAGGGCCGGCTCGATGGCATGCCCGAGCCGACCGCCGTAGCTGTTTTCGAGCGTGTGCTGGCGGGTCGCCTCGGCGGGCTCGCCGGGCGGATGCGCGGGCGCGCGCGGAAACGACAACAGCACCCACAGCACCATCGTGCAGACCAGGATCACGGTGCCGGCCTCGCGCAGGAAGACGCCGGCACGCTCGAACATCATGCGTACCGTGCTCCGCGGGTCGGGGAGGCGATAGGGCGGCAGCTCGAGGATCAGCGGCACGTGCTCGCCTTGGATCACCGTCCGCCCGAGCACCGCGGCGGCGAGCAGCGTGATCACGATCGAGAACACGTACATCGCGACCATCAGCAGCCCCTGGACCGGGACCCAACCGTAGACCGGCGGAAAGAGCGCCGCGATGATGAGCGTGTAGACCGGCAAGCGGGCCGAGCAGGTCATGAGCGGGATCACCATCATGGTGAGCAGACGGTCGCGCTGGCGCTCCATGGTGCGGGTGGCGAGGATCGCCGGCACCGCGCAGGCGAAGCCGGAGAGCATCGGCACGAAGGCGCGGCCGTGGAGGCCCAGCGCCTTCATGATGCGGTCCATCAGGAAGGCGATCCGGGCCATGTAGCCCGAGTCCTCGAGCAGCGAGATGAAAAAGAAGAGCAACAGGATCTGCGGCAGGAACACGACGACGTTGCCAACGCCGCCGACGACCCCCTCGCGCAGCAGGTCGGTGAGGATCCCCTCGGGGAGATGCGTTCCCATCCAGCCCTGCAGCCAGGCCGTCGCGTCCTCGATCACCGCGATCGCGGGATTGGCCCACGAGAAGAGCGATTGGAAGAGCACCAGCATGACGGTGAGGAAGACCGCGAACCCCCAGACCGGATGCAGCAGCACGCGGTCGATGCGCTCGGAGGCGCGACGCTTCCGCAGGTGCTGATCGACGCGGGCGTGCAGCACCGGCGCGTGGCGATCGAGGAAGGCGTAGCGGGTGGCGATGACCTCGTCGTCGAGATCACGGTCGCCCGCGGCGGCCTGGACGCCGAGGCACGCCGCGCGGAGGCCGGGATCGACGTCGAGCTCATCGTGGGCATCGATGCTGGTGAGCGCCCACAGGGCGAGCGCGCGGTCGCGTCCCGGCGTCGCCCGCAGCTCGGACGGGAGCGCCGCGGCCACCGTCGCGAGGTCGCGCTCGAGCGCCGGCGGATACCTGAGCGGGAGGCGGCCACGCGGCGGATGGCGGAGCCCCGCGCGCAGCCTGGCTTCGACCTCGGCGAGCCCGACCCCCTGCCGCGCGCTGGTGGGAATCACCGGGACGCCGAACAGCTCCGCGATCGCGGCCGCCGACGGCGGCTCGTCGTCGACCTCGTCCATCATGTTGAGGGCGACGATCAACGGCACCTCGAGCTCCACCAGCTGCAGCACGAGATAGAGGTTGCGGATCAGCTGACCGGCGTCGACGACGACGAGCGCCAGGCTCGGCGGCGGGTTGCCGGCGAGCCCGAGGACGGCATTGATGGCGATCTGCTCCTCGGCCGAGCGCGCGCTCAGGGAGTAGCAGCCCGGAAGGTCGAGCAGCTCGACCTCGATGGCATCGGCGCCCGTGCCGAGGTGAAGCGTTCCCGGGCGCCGCTCGACGGTGACGCCGGCGTAGTTGCCCACCCGCGCGTTGGTGCCGGCCAAGCGGTTGAAGAGCGTGGTCTTGCCGACGTTGGGGTTGCCGACCACCACCACCAGCGGACGCGTCCCGACCGCCACCCCGCCGGCCGCTCCGGACCCCGCCCGCTCCGCCCCCGTGCCGCTCACGGCACGCTCGGCGGCTTCCGCCTCGGTCATCGGCTTCCGCAGGACTGGCACGGCAGCGCGGCCGGCGCGGGGGCGTCGCAGCAGCCGGTCGCACGGCCCGGGACACCACCGTTCCGCTGCACCGAGACCCAGAGAGCCTCGCCGCGTCGGATCGACAGGCTGCACCCGCGCACCAGGAGCTCGATCGGGTCGCCGAGCGGCGCCACGCCGACCATCTCGACGGGCGTCCCGGGCACGAGGCCGAGCTCCATCAGACGCCGCCGAAACGAGCGCTCGCCGCCGATCCGTTCGACGGTCACGCGTTCTCCGATGCGGGCGTGCGCGAGGGTCATCGTTGGAGCGTATACGGGATGAAATTGGTCTTCAATTTCGTTTCGCCGCCCGTGTGCGTTGCGAGCCGACGGGGCCGACCATAGACTCCGCCCGCCCATGCCCCGGACCCCCGTGACGCCCGCCGAAGAAGTCGCGGCGCTCCGCGCCGAAATCGAGCGACACAACCGCCTCTATTACGCCCACGACGCGCCCGAAATCACCGACGCCGACTACGACGCGCTCTTCCGGCGCCTGCAGGAGCTGGAGGCCGCCCATCCCGACCTCGAGACCACCGACTCCCCGACCCAACGCGTGGGAACGGGGCCGGTCGAGCGCTTCCGGAGCGTCCGCCACACCCTCCCGATGCTCTCGCTCGCGAATGCCATGGCGGAGGACGAGGTGCGCGAGTTCGAGGGCCGCCTCCGGCGCATCCTCGAGCTGAAGGACGACGCCGACGTCGTCTACGTGGCCGAGCCGAAGCTCGACGGGCTCGCGATCGAGCTCGTCTACGAGCACGGCCGGCTGGTCGTCGGCTCGACCCGCGGCGACGGCACGACCGGCGAGGACGTGACGGTCAACTTGAAGACCATCAAGACCGTCCCGCACCGGCTGAAGGTCGGCTCGGCCTCGGCACCCAAGATCCCGGAGCGTCTGGAGGTGCGCGGCGAGATCATCCTCCAACGCGCCGGCTTCCAGAAGCTCAACGCCGAGCGCGCCGAGCGCGGCGAGCCGGTCTTCGCCAACCCGCGCAACGCCGCCGCCGGCTCGCTCCGCCAGCTCGACCCGGCGATCACCGCCAGCCGCCCGCTCGAGCTCTTCTGTCACAGCGCCGGCGCGATCGACGGCGCGACCTTCGCGACCCACACCGAGTTCCTCGCGACCCTCGAGCAGTGGGGACTGCAGACCAATCCCCTGAACCGGCGCTGCCCGAATCTCGCGCGCGCGCTCGCGCAGTACGCGACGCTCGTCGCGGCGCGCGACACCCTGCCCTACGAGATCGACGGCATGGTGCTGAAGGTCGACGATCTCCACCTGCAGGAGATCCTCGGCCAGGTGTCGCGCTCGCCGCGCTGGGCGATCGCCTACAAATTCAAAGCCCAGCAGGCCGAGACCCGCGTGAACGACATCGTCGCGTCGGTCGGCCGCCTCGGCACGATCACGCCGGTGGCGGAGCTCGAGCCGGTGGTCGTCGGCGGCGTCACGGTGCGGAACGCCTCGCTCCACAACATGGACGAGATCGAGCGGAAGGACGTTCGCAAGACCGACACCGTGGTGATCGAGCGCGCCGGCGACGTCATCCCCTACGTCGTGCGGGTCGTGAAGGAGAAGCGCGTCGGCCGCCCGCGCAAGTTCAAGATGCCGACGCGCTGTCCGGTCGCCGGCTGCGGCGGTCACGTGGTCCGTGAGGAGGACGAGGCCGCCTATCGCTGCATCAACGCCGCCTGTCCGGCGCAGCTGAAATCCCGCATCCGCCACTTCGCGTCGCGCGGCGCGATGGACATCGACGGACTCGGCGAGAAGCTCGTCGACCAACTGGTCGAGCGCGGCCTGGTGCGCGACTTCGCCGACCTCTATCGCGTCGACGCCGCCACCCTGGCCGGGCTCGAGCGCATGGCGGAGAAGTCGGCGACCAATCTCAGCAACGCGATCGCCGCGAGCACGCGCCCCGACCTCGACCGCTTCCTCTACGCCCTCGGCATCCGCCACGTCGGCGAACATCTGGCGCGGGTGCTGGCGCAGCATTTTCGCGACATCCACACGCTCCTCGCGGCCGACGAAGCGACGCTGCTCGACGTCCAGGGCATCGGCCCCGAGGTAGCGGCGGCCGTCCGCGCCTTCGCCGACGATCCCAAGAACCGCGCGGTCGTCGCGCATCTCCTGAAGGCGGGCGTCGCGCCCCAGGCGCCGGCGGCACCGACCGGGGCCCTCGCCGGCAAGACCTTCGTGCTGACCGGCGGCCTCGAGAGCCTCACCCGCGGCGAAGCCGAGAACCGCATCACCCGCGCCGGCGGCCGGGTCGCGGGCAGCGTCAGCAAGAACACCAGCTACGTCATCGCCGGCGCCGACCCCGGCTCGAAGCTCGCCAAGGCGAAGAAGCTCGACGTGCCGATCCTCGACGAGGCGGGGTTTCTGGCGTTGCTCGGCGGGTAGTTTTGGCGGCGGTTCCGCGGGGGGGCGCGACCGGCGGCACCCACTCACTCCACGGCGCCTTCCGTCGGGATCGGCGCAATTTGCCGCTAGTCGGCGCGGTCGCGAAACAGCGTCGGGCCCTGCTTCTGCGTCGGCGGGAACGTGTAGCGCGCGGCCCAGCACGCGCCCGCCGTCGTCATCAGCTGCACGGTCAGCGGCGACGCGAGCGTCACGAGGCTCGGCAGCGCGAGAGCGTCGCCCTGCCCCTTCACTCGGATCGAGGCGCGGCCGGCATCGCCGGCCTTGAGCGTGATCGATTGCAGGCCGTCGGGGGTCTGCAAGCGATCCTTGTAGACGAAGCCCGTGCCGCGCGCGCTCCAGCAGGCCCGTCCCTCGCAGAGGCCTGCCGCCGGTGCGGTCGCCGACGCGACCAGGCCGGTACCGTCGTAGAGACAGAGCTCGTAGCCGTCGCCCGTCGTGGGATCGCCGAAGTCGACGCGGCTCGTCGCGGCGCCCTTGCTCCACTTCCAGACCATCTGATCCTTGGTATCGTCCTCGGCGTCCTTCAGCGTTATTTGCGCCTTCTCCGCGACGGCGGGCGTGCGGCAGAGCGCGGGCGTCGCGCCGCACACCGGCGTCAGCAGCGGCGTCGGCGTCGGCTGCGGCCCGAGGGCGGCGATCCGATGGATCGCGCCGTCGACGAAATCGACCACGTACAGCGCGCCGTCGGGGCCGATCTTCAGATCGGTGATGCGGTTGAAGCGCGCCACCCGGAAGAGATCGCGCTCCGCCGCGGTGTCGGCGACGAGATCATGGACGTCGCTCGGAAACGCCGCGACGTCCAGGGCGTCGCGCGCCGCGTTCAGCGGGAAGCGATACACCTGCCCGAGATTGAAGTCGGCGACGAGCACGGTCTCGTCGTAGTTGGCACCGAGCGCGCTCCCGAACGGGAAGACCAGCGCCGTCGGCGCGATCGTGTCGACCCACGAGAACTCCGGATCGTCGTAGACGGCCGCGCCGCCGGGCATCGAGAAGAGATCGGCCGGACCCTCGGGATCGCGCGCATCGGGTCCGGCGATCTGCTGCCAGCCGCCGTTCATGCCGACGCCGACGCGGTTCAGCTCGTCGTAGAAGTTGGTGCCGTTCTCGGTCTGCCACAGGGCTCCGGTCACGGGATCGAGCGCCAGGCCGAAGCTGTTGCGGATGCCGTACGCGAGGTAGTGCGCGACGCCGGTGAGGCAGGTCTCGCCGCCCGGGCATCCCGTGCCGCCCGGGCACGTGGCCGACGTGGTGACGCTGCAGTACGGCACGAAGGGGTTGCCCGCCGCCGGGGTCCCGTCCTGGTTCACGCGCACGATGACGGCGGTGTCGTCGGGCGGCGCGCCGTCGACGAAGTTCGCGGTCTGGCCGTTCCGCGTGAGGTCGCCGATCACCGCGTAGAGCAACGCCCCGTCACCGATCTGCCCCGGGCCGGGATTGGGCGGGCCGAGCACGACGACCCCGCCGTTGTGGATCGCCGCCGTCCCAACCGGAAGGTCGAGCACCAGCGCGCGGTTCTCGAGCCGGCCGGTCGTCGCGTTCCAGTCCCAACGATAGACGCGGTTGCCGAGGAGCGGGCCGCTGTCGGGCACGCCGTCACCCTCCGGGTCGTCGACCTCGGTGAAGTAGAGGAAGACGCCGGGCGGCGACTCGGTGTTGATGGCGATGCCGAGGAGCCCGCGCTCGCCGGTCGGCTGGGTCGCGAGGTCGAGTACGGGCTCGGGCAGCAGCACCCCGTTCAGCACCCGTCGCACGTTCCCGTCGTCCTTCTGCAGTACCAGGATGTCGTCCGGCGCCAGGAACGCCATCGTGGTCGGGTACGTGAGCCCGGTCGCGACGGTCGTGACGCCGAGGCCGGGGTCGTCGAGGATCGGCTGTGCGCCGGCGGACGTGCCGGACGCTGTCAGCAGGACGAACGTCGTGAAGATGGCGGCCCGCTTCACCAACCGGCGCACGAGCATGCGTCGACGTTAGTGACCGCTTCGTTCGTAGACAAATCCGTGCGGCGCGCGGGCGTGGCCCGACGCCGCACCACGCGGCCCTGCGTCAGGACAACGCGCGCCGTGCGCGGCGCAGGTCAGGGAGGCCGCCCCGAGAACGACGCGGCCTCCCGATCGCGACGCGTCAGTCGCCCTTGGCTTTGACCTTCACGCCGTCGTTGGTGGTGAGCGTCGTGAAGACCGCTTCCCAGCAGACCGACGTCTCCGTGTTGTGGAGCTGGACGGTCACGGGACCGGTCAGAGGCAGGCTCGGCGTCGGCAGGTTCACGCCGCGTCCCTTCACCTGGATCTTGCCCTTTCCGTCGACCAGGCCTTCCTTCAGCTGCACGGCCTGTAGGCCGTTGGGCGTGTAGAGGCCGTCGTTGTACTTGAAGCCCGTCCCGGCGATCTTCCAGCACGGCTTGCCGGACTTGCAGGTGCCGCCGGCCGGGGCGGCCGCGGTCGTGAGCGGCTGCGGGTTGCCCGATCCGTCGTAGACGCACAGCAGATACGAGGCGGTCGTCAGCGGATTCCCGAAATCGGCGAGGGTCGTGGCGTCGCCCTTGTTCCACTTCCACTGTAGCTTATCGTTCTTGTCGGGCGACGTATTCGTGATCTGCAGCTGAGCGCCGAGGAGCGCGGTGTCGCGGCAGCCGGCCGCGGGAGCCGGGCCGCAGAGCTCCAGTTGGCATGAAGAGGCGCACCCGTCGCCGATCATGACGTTCCCGTCGTCGCACTGCTCGTCGATGCCGCGTGTCCCGTTGCCGCAGTCGTCGATCGCGAACACCGTCACGCCTTTGCCGCCGGCGTACAGGCTCTCGCCGAGCGGGCTCACCGCGAGGCCGATCGGGGCGGGCAGCACCTCGTTCGGTGGATCGATCAGGAGGTCGCGCTGGACCTCGAGGAAGCGCAACGTGCCGCCCGGGACGTCGCGGCGAAAGACGCCCACCGCCGCGTCGCCGCGCCCGACCACGTAAACGTATTCGTTGGTTGGGTCGACGACGACCGCGTTGGCGCCCTTCAGGCCGTCGTTCCCGCCGCCGTCGCGCTGTGACTCGAGGAAGGTGAGCTCACCCGTTCCGGCATCGCGGTCGAACACGACCAGCGAGCTGTCGCCGCGGCTCGTCACGTATACCGTTCCCAAGTCCAGGCTGGCCGTGATGGCGGAAAGGGTCGGGCCGAGATTCGCCACGCCGCCGACGCCGTCGACCTGACGCTCGACGAAGGTGAGCGCACCGGTCCCGGCGTTTCGACTCAGTACGATGACCGCGCCTTGCGTGTCCCCCCCGTCAAAGAAGCTCCCAGCGACGTAGACATGCGCGCCGTCGCCGGTGATGGCGAGCGCTTCCGGGGCCTTGCCGAGACCGTCGCCGTCACCCGTCTCCTGTTCGACGAAGCTGAGCGCGCACGCCGGCGGGGTGCGACTGAAGACATGAACCGCGCCCGCGGTCGTGCCGTCGGTGCCGATCACGTAGACGTGCAGGCTGTCGGGGCTGATCACTACGCTCTGGGGGCTGTCGACGGCAGCCGTGCCGACAAACGTGAGTGAGCCGTCGATCAGGCTGCGCGAGAAGACCGCTACCGCGTTGTCTTGCTCGCCGGTGCCGTAGACGCAGTTGCCGTCGGAGCTCACCGCGACACCGGAGGTGCGGCGGAGCCCGTCGACCCCGCCGACGCCATCCTCTTCGACCTCGAGGAACGTGAGCGCGCCGGTGCCGGGATCGCGGGTGAAGACGCCGAGCGAGTCCTCGTTGACGCTCGCCGTGTAGACGTTTGCGCCATCGGGCCAGCTCACGACCAACTCCTCGGCGGCGCGGAGGGCGTTGTTGGTGTTGCCGCCGGGCACGGGCTCGTACTCGACGAACGACAGCCCGCCGGCGTGGGCGGTGGTCACGGACGACAGGGCGAAAGCGACGGCAGCCGCACACCAACCGGCACGGGGGGCATATGCCATGACTCGAATCCTCCTTCCCGTGCGCTAGTCGAGGCGGTTGCGCTCTGTCAAACGGAAGGGTTCGAAAGTACCTCGGCCATGAGACGTACATCACGTGGGAGAAACACAATCGCCGAAGCTGCTCGGCACCAAGTTGCCCCAGCCATCCCGCTCTCGCTCGCCGACCCGCTCGAGGCCACGCTGACCTACGAGTTCAAGACGTCGAGTGACGAACGGAAGCGCAGACGCTACCCTGCGGCCGTGAGGCGACGACGGGCACAACAGCGGGACGTGTGCTGACGTGCGCATCCGCTTTCGCCTCCACATCACCGGCCGCGTCCAGGGGGTCTGGTACCGCGGCGCCACCGAGGCCGCGGCCCGGAAACTCGGCGTCGACGGGTGGGTGCGGAACCTCCCGGACGGCAGCGTCGAGGCGCTGATCGAAGGCGAGCCGGCGGCCGTCGATGCGCTCGTCGCCTGGTGCCGCACGGGCCCGCCGGGAGCCCACGTCTCGGACGTCACCACCCATCCCGAGCCCGCCGGCGAGGATCTCGCCGGCTTCCGCGTCCGTCACTGACGATGCGATTGGTCGAGGTCCTGACCCGTACGATCGTCGTCTACCTCGGGAGCCGTTTCGCGGTCGGCACCGCGATGATGATGCTACGGGCGGCGATCGCGTGGCACGTCTACGCCCTCACCGGCTCGCCCTTCCACCTCGGCTTGATCGGGTTGGTCCAGTTCGTGCCGGCGTTCGCTTTGACGCTCGTCGCGGGTGCCCTCGCCGACACCGCCGACCGCCGCCGCATCATGATGACGGCACAGCTCGTCGCCCTCGCGAGCGGGCTGGTCCTGTTCGTCGCGACGGCCAAGGGCACCGTGACGCTCCCGCTGCTCTACGGACTCGTCGTCGTGGCCGCGATCGCGACCGCGTTCGACAGTCCGGCCCGCATGGCCTTCCTCCCGAGCCTCGTCGGTCGCGCCGCGTTCCCGCGGGTAGCGACGATCGCGTCCACCAACCAGGCGCTCGCCTTCGCGACCGGGCCGGCGCTCGGAGGCCTGCTGATCGCCGACCTCGGGATCGCCGCCGCCTACGCGGCGTTCACGGTGTTGATCCTGACGGCGCTCGTCCTCCTCGCGTTCCTGCCCTCGCCCCCGGCGGCACCGACCGGGCGTGGCGTCAGCGTCGCCGTCATTCGTGAGGGCCTCGCCTTCGTCCGCCACCGGCCGGTGATCCTCGGCTGCATGACGCTCGACATGTTCGCGGTCATCTTCGGCGGCGCGAGCGCGCTCCTCCCGATCTACGCCACCGAGATCCTGCACGTCGGCCCGCGCGGCTACGGCCTGCTCTCCTCGGCGCTCGAGATCGGCGCGCTCGGCACCTCGCTGGCGCTGATCGCGCTGCCGCCGATCCGGAACTCCGGCCGCGCGCTGCTGTTCGCGGTCGGGGTCTACGGCCTCGCCACCATCGTCTTCGGCCTGTCGCGCTCGTTTCCGCTGTCGCTCGCCGCCTACATGCTGGTCGGCGTGGCCGATCAGGTGAGCGTCGTCATGCGCAGCACCGCCATCCAGCTCTCGACCCCCGACGAGCTCCGCGGCCGGGTGAGCGCCGTGAATCTCCTGTTCATCGGGGCGTCGAACCAGCTCGGTGCCGCCGAGTCGGGGTTCGTCGCCGCCGCGACCAGCGCGACCTTCGCGGTCGTGAGCGGCGGGGTCGCCTCGCTCGTGGTGCTGGCGATCGTCGCGGCGAAGATCCCGGAGCTGCGGGCGTACCGGAGCGACCGGTTCTGACGCGGCTCAGGCCGCGGCGCGCGAGCCGCCGCGCGCCGGCTGCACGGCGGTGAGAAAGCGCAGCTCCGGATGATTCTCGATCGTCGTCCGCATCGCCCAGTCGTTCTGGAAGAGCACGAGCGGACGGCCCTCCGCGTCGACGACCGACGTGCTGACGTCCTGGCGGACGAAGCGCTTCGGGTCGAACGACTCGCCCTCGACCCAGCGGGCGCGCTTGTAGGGGAGTGGCCGCAACCGGACCGCCACTTTGTACTCGGACATCAGGCGATGCTGGATGACCTCGAACTGCAGCACGCCGACCGCGCCGAGGATGGGATCGCGCTCGAGCCGCTCGGGGACGAAGAAGAGCTGGACGGCGCCTTCTTCCGAGAGTTGGTCGAGGCCCTTCTTCAACTGCTTCCGCTTCATCGGGTCGGCGAGCGCGACCTCGACGAAATGCTCGGGCGAGAAGCGCGGCACCGCCTCGAACGCGAACGGTTCGTCCCCGGTGGTCTGGACGATGGTGTCGCCGATGCGGAGCGTCCCGGTATCCCACACGCCGAGGATGTCGCCGGCATAGGCCTCGTCGACGGCGATCCGCTCCTGCGCCAGCAGCTGCACCGTGCGGATCATCGGGAACGGCTTCCCGGTCCGCACGTGCGTGACCTCCATGCCCTTCTCGAAGCGGCCCGAGCAGACGCGCATGAACGCGATCCGGTCGCGGTGGTGCGGGTCCATGTTCGCCTGGATCTTGAAGACGAATCCCGAGAAGCGCGGCAGGGTCGGCGCGATCGGACCGAGCGAGCTCTGACGCGGACGCGGAGACGGCGCCAAGTCGACGAAGCGGTCGAGGAACGGCTCGATCCCGAAGTTCGTCATCGCGCTCCCGAAGAACACCGGCGAAACCTGCCCCGCGAGGAAGCGCTCGACGTCGAACGTGTTCCCCGCGGTGTCGAGCAACGCGAGCTCGTCCAGGAGCTCGGCGTATCGCCCGTCGCCGAGCGACGCGCGGATCGCGGGATCGTCGAGCTGGCACGTGGACATGAGTGCCGGGCGCTCGCCCGAGTCCCGGCGCTCGAAGCGCAGCACCTGCCGGCGCTCGCGATCGTACACGCCGAGGAAGTCCGGTCCCGACCCGATCGGCCAATTGAGCGGACAACAGGGAATGCCGAGCACCTGCTCGATCTCGTCGACCACCTCGAGCGGTGGCCGGCCGTGGCAGTCCATCTTGTTGATGAAGGTCGTGATCGGCACGCCGCGGAGGCGACAGACCTCGAAGAGCTTGATGGTTTGCGGCTCGACGCCCTTCACGCTGTCGATGAGCATGACCGCCGCATCCGCGGCCGCGAGGGTGCGATAGGTGTCCTCGCTGAAGTCGTTGTGGCCGGGGGTGTCGAGCAGGTTCATGCGGCGCCCCGCGTAGTCGAACTGCAGGACGCTGGTCGAGATCGAGATGCCGCGCTCGCGCTCCATGTCCATCCAGTCGCTCGTCGTGCGCGACCGCCCGGCCGACCGTTTCACCGACCCCGCCGCCCAGATCGCCCCGCCGTACAGAAGCAGCTTCTCGGTCAGCGTCGTCTTGCCGGCGTCGGGGTGCGAGATGATGGCGAAGGTCCGGCGTGACGCCACCGGGGCTGTGAGCTCGTCGGCCATGGTCGAACGGGCAGTCCTATGCTCTCGGGCTTGGCACTTCAAATCGCTCCCTTTCGCGTCGTGGGTCGGCGCGCGGTGGGGGCGGGTGTGCGGGGACGGTGTGGGGGGTCGTCGCCGGGTCCTCCGCGCTCGCCGCGCGTGGTTCGGGCTGACCTCGGTTGGGGGCCGCAGCCGCGCTTCCGCACGTTGCCGAACCCGGCGACGACCCCCCACACCGTCCCCGCGCGCAGCGCCGGATGGAGCCGACCCACGTCGCTGCGTTCGTTGGCTAGAGCTGCAAGGCGAGGAAAGCGAGGATCGCGGCGAAGCATAGGAGGTGGTCGCGCCAGATGGTGCGGGCGAGGTGGCGCTGGACTGGGAGCGGGTCGCGGCGAGTGCCGAGGCGCACGGCGTTCGGGAAGACGCGCCGACCGGCGAGCGCGACGGGTGCGCCTACCAGGACGAGCGCCGTGAGCGTTCGCCACGACGGGGTGCGCCAGAGCTGAAGCGCGCTGCCGGCGAAGGTGAGCAGCATCACGAACCCCACCAGCTGGTTGGCGGGAAAGGCCTCGATCGTCACCCGCCGGTAGTAGTCGGCGATCGACGCGAGTCGGGCGTCGCCGTCGGGGGCGTCCAGGCGGCGCGCCTGCACGTCGAACATCAGGTCGAACCACAGCACCGCGAGCAGGAAGCCGGCGCCGGCGCCGAGCAAGACGGGAAGCATCGAGGGCACTCGACGCTTCCCGTGTCGCGGATCCGCTTCTAAGGCAAGAAGAGCGGCATGTTGAAGTTGGGTGCCGTCCAGTTGCGGGTCGGGTCGCCGGAGTCGACCGTCAGCACCGAGAACGGGTTCACCGCCATCCACTTGTTCAGGATGGTGCCGTAGACGTCGCGAAAATCGGTCGACTCGAAGCCCAAGTTGCTTCCGGCCTGGCGGTAGCGGGTGTTGCCTTCGACGTCGAGCTCCGCCGGGCTGATGCGTGGATCGTTGCCGTAGACGGCGCCCTTGACCTTCCCCCCGACTAGGAACATGTGG
>CAZWAX010000035.1:0-22426 GCA_964631985.1 uncultured Polyangiaceae bacterium
CGGCGACGGTCGCGGCGGGAAAGGGCTTCTGCGCGAAGTTCACGTCGTTGATCCAGATCTTCCAGAGCTCGCCGGCCTTGTCGTACATGTCGGAGTACGGGATCGCGAAGATGTGCTTGTCGATGTAGAGCACGCGCTTCGAGTACGCGTACTGCGGCAGGCGCGACACCCCCTCGACGACGTAGACGTCGACCTTCTCCCACGCCTCGTCGAAGGCCCAGTCGTTCGGCGGCGCGGCCCATTTCACCGGGAAGTGCTGGGCGTGCGTGATGGCGAGCACGGTCTTCTCGCCGAGGTATTTCCAGTCGGTCCAGGCGGGCTGGCCGCTGAAGCCGTAGTAGCTGTCGATGTCGGTGTCCTGGCCGAAGAGGGCGTCCGAGCGCTGCGCGGTCGAGAGCCGACGGACGCGGCGGAGCGACGGCAGATACAGCCAGCTGTCGTCGTGCCGGCCGGGGTCGATGTAGCGGTAGTAGAGGAAGCCGACGCCCTTCAAGTCGAAGGGCTCGATCAGCGGATGGAGCGTCTCCTTGTACGCGACGCCTTCCGGGTTCGGGGCCCGCTCGGGCTTGGGGTCGACGTAGAGCCGGTTCACGTACCAGAGCCGCCGGAAGTGCTCGATCAGGAAATGGCGATCGATCGTCATGGCCCGGTCGTCGCTGATCGCGCCGGTGTCGGCGTCGAAGTTCCGGAGGTCGAAGTCGTCGTTGTTGATCGACTTGAAGTTGTAGTTCCAGACGAGCTTGGTCGCGACGAGCGGATCAGCCGGGTCGATGCGCGGGAACGGCGCGCCGGCGACGTAGCCCTCGAGGCGGCGCCCGTCCTCGCTGAGCTTCACCTGGGCCCAGTACTTCTCGGTCGCCTCGCGATACGCGGGTGGCCACGTGAGCTGCCGCGGCGCGACGATCCGCATGGGGAGCCCGTGCTGCACGCACCAATAGAGTCCGGGCGAGGTGAGGTCTCGGACCTTCTCGGCGTTGGCCTTGGTGATGACGTCGCCCGGCTCGACGTCGGCACGGGCAGCGCCGACGAGGACGAGGACGAGCGCCACGAGCAGCGACGTGCCGCGAGTAGCCATGGAACCCCCAATCCGCTCTACGCTCCGGGCGTCGCGAGGGTCAACCGGCTGCCCGCTGAGCGGGTATCAGGACGCGGGCGCGAGGGCGCGGACGGCAGTGTCCTTGGCCCACGCGTAATCCGGTTTGCCGGTCGGCGCGCGTCGCACCGCCTCCACGAAGACGAAGGCGCGGGGCAGCTTGTAGCGTGCGAGCTCGGTGCCGGCGGCGTCGCGTAGCTCGTCGTCGCTGGCGGTGGCGCCAGGGCGGAGCGCGACGACGGCCGTGACCTGCTCCCCCCAGCGTTCGCTCGGGGTGCCCGTGACCAGCACGTCGTAGACGGCGGGGTGGCGCTTCAAGGCCTGCTCGACCTCTTCGGCGAAGATCTTCTCGCCGCCGCTGTTGATGCAAACGGACTCGCGGCCGAGCACCTTGATGGTGCCGTCGTCGTTCAGGTGGGCGCGGTCGCCGGGGATGGCGCAGCGCACGCCCTCGATCACGGGGTAGGTTTTTCGCGTCTTCGCCTCGTCGCCGAGGTAGCCGAGGGGAATGTGGCCGCTGCGCGCGAGCCAGCCGATCGTCGCGTCGCCGGGAGGCATCCGCCGGGTCAGGCTCTCGTCGGCGACGAACGTGTGCTGCTGGTCCAAATTGAAACCGCCACCCAGACTGTTGCTCGCCGCGGGTGTGTGACCTGCGGCCATGAAGCTCGCGCCCTGGGCGCCGGTCTCCGAGGCGCCGAACCCGTCTGCGATCATGATGCTGGGAAGATGCTCGAGGAACGCCTGTTTCAGTGCCAAGGAGAAGACGGCGCCGCCCGAGCCGATGACCTTCAACGACGCGAGGTCGTAGGAGCCCGCGCGCAGCTGATCGAGCAGGGGCCGCGCGAACGCGTCGCCGACGATCGTCAGCGAGACGGCGCGCTCACGCTCGACGGTGCGCCAGATGTCGTCGGGATCGAGACGCCGCGTCTGGCTCTGGACGATGACGGTGCCGCCCTGGTGCAACGTGATGAACGCGGTCCAGTGGCCGGCGCCGTGCATGAAGGGCGGGGAGGGCAGCGTACGGTTCAGGTCGCCGTACGCGGTGCGTGCCACGACCTCGTCGAGGCTGCCGACCGACTGCTGGCCCGGAATGCGTCCCCCCATGGCGGCGAAGAAGATGTCGGATTGGCGCCAGAGCACGCCCTTGGGCATGCCCGTCGTGCCGCCGGTGTAGACGATGTAGAGGTCGTCGTCGCTGGTGGTGATCGGCACGGGCGCGTCGGTGCTCGCCGCGAGCGCCGCTTCGTAGTCGCGCGCCCCCGGGAGCAACGGCTCCCCGCTGTCGTCGGCGACCTGGAGGAGCAGCGCCGGCGGCGGGAGCTTCGGGAGCACACGCGCCAGCGTCGGAGCGAAGCTCGCGTGGTAGATGATGGCGCGGGTGCCGGCGTCGCGGAGCAGATAGACGAGCTCGTCCTCGACGTAGCGATAGTTGACGTTGAAGGGGACGGCCCGCGCCTTGGCGACGCCGATCATGGCCTCGAGGTACTCGTGGCCGTTGTACATATAGAGCGCGACGTGGTCCTGGCCGGACTCCCAGGGCGCCAGCGTGGCGCGTTCGCGATGGCAGCCGAGCCCGGCCTCGGCGAGCAGATGCGCGAGGCGACGCGTGCGGTCGCGAAGCTCGCCCCAGGTGAGGCGCCGCGTCGCGGTGACGATCGCCTCGCGCTCGGGCACGGCGGCAGCGATGGCTTCGTTCAGATCGGCGAGCGTGTAGGCCATGGAACGCTGGACATCATTATTGAAACATGTTTCAAATATCAACGATGGGCTCGCGGCCACGGCTCGACGTCTCGCGCTTGCGTACCGACGACGGCGTGCCGAAAGCGCGCCTCGCGGCGAGCCAGCTCCGCCGCCATCGGCGCATCGTCGACGCGGTGATCGAGCTCGCGGAAAAGGGCGGTTTCGAAGGTGTCCGCCTGCGCGACGTCGCGGAGGTCTCCGAGGTCGCGCTCGGCACGCTCTACAAATACTTCCACAGCAAGGAAGACATCCTGCTCTTCGCGCTCACCGAGGAGCTCGAGAAGCTCGAGCACGCGATGGCGGCGCATCCCGTCGAGGGCCGCTCGGCGCTGGCGCGCGTGACGCGCTTCTTCGAGCGTGCCACGCGCGGCATGACGTATCGGGCGCAGTTCGCGCGCGCGATGCTTCGTGCGATGGCGTCGGGCGACGAGCAGGTCGCGTCGAAGGTCGCGGGCTTCCACTCGCGCATGACGCGGCTGATTGTCGCGGCGCTGCGCGGAAAGCCGGTGGATCTCAGCCGCGACATCTCGCCCGCGACCAGCACGGAGCGCGAGCGACAGGTCGCGTTCATCCTGCAGAACGTGTGGTTTTCGGCGCTGGTTGGCTGGGCCGGCGGCTTGCATCCCACCAAGGACATCTCCGAGCGCGTGCGGACGGCCGCCGCGCTCATGCACACCAACTCCACCGAGGAGTGACAGGCATGGCAGAGAACGAGTCGAGGCGCCTCACGGCGGCGCACGTCTTGGAGTATCCGTATCGACGGTCGGTCGGGCCGGTGATGGGCGCGTTCTTCACGGGACTTCGCGACCAGCAGTTGGTTGGTGTGCGCACGCGGGACGGCCGCGTGCTCGTTCCTCCCGTCGAGTACGACCCGGAGAGCGGCGAGGCGATCGACGAGATCGTCCCGGTCGGTCCCGGCGGCGTCGTCACCACCTGGGCCTGGGTCGAGAAGCCCCGTCCGAAGCACCCGCTCGATCGCCCGTTCGCGTGGGCGCTGGTCAAGCCCGACGGTGCCACGAGCGCGATGCTGCACGCCGTCGACGCCGGCAGCGCGGCGGCCATGCGGACGGGCATGCGCGTCCGCCCGCGCTGGAACCCGACGCCGGAGGGCAACATCCACGACATCGTCTGCTTCGAGCCGGAGTCAAAATAGATGAGCGACGTCACCAGCATCATGACCCCAATCCGCCTCGACTACACCTACACGGCCGGCCGGGCGACGCAGCGGTTCCTGCTCGGCATGGCCGAGGGCCGGATTCTGGGTCAACGCTGTCCCGAGTGCCGCAAGGTCTATGTGCCGCCGCGCGGCGCGTGTCCCAAGTGCGGCGTCCCGACCACCGACGAGGTCGAGGTGACGGGGAGGGGGACGGTCACGACCTACTGCATCGTCCGGATCCCGTCCGACGTGCTCTCGGTGCCGCCACCGTTCACCTGCGCGCACGTGTTGCTGGACGGCGCCGATCTGCCGTTCTTCGCCCTGATCCAAGAGTGCCCGTTCGATCAGGTCCGGATGGGCATGCGGGTCGAGGCGGTGTGGGCGCCGCGGGAGGAGCTCGCCGCGACCTTCGAGAGCATCCGGTACTTCCGGCCGCTCGACGAGCCCGACGCGTCGTTCGAGAGCTACAAGGAGCATACCTAAGATGCGTGATGTCGCGGTCGTGGGATTCGCGCAGTCTCCGAGCGTTCGGCGTGAGACCTCGGGGAACGAGGTCGAGATGCTGATGCCGATCCTGCTGGAGGCCAAGCAGCAGGCGGGGCTCCGCGGGCAGGAGATCGGCATCACGGTGTCGGGCAGCTGCGACTATCTCGCGGGCCAGCCCTTCGCGTTCGTGAGCGCGCTCGATGCGGTCGGCGCCTGGCCGCCGATCGTCGAGTCGCACGTCGAGATGGACGGCGCCTGGGCGCTCTACGAAGCATGGGTGAAGCTGCAGACCGGCGAGGCCGACTCGGCGCTCGTCTACGCCTTCGGGAAGTCGTCGATGGGCGATCTGCCGGACGTCTTGACGATCCAGCTCGATCCGTACTGCACGGCGCCGCTCTGGCCCGACGCGATCTCGCTGGCGGCGCTCCAGGCGCGGGCCTATCTCGAGGCGAGCGGCAAGACCGAGGGGGATCTCGCCGAGGTGGCGGTGCGCAGTCGGCGGGCGGCCGCCAAGAATCCCAAGGCCCAGGTCCGGACCTCGGCGGACGCGGCGACGTTGCTCGCGACCCCGTACCTCGTGTCGCCGCTCCGTACCCACGATTGTCCGCCGATCTCCGATGGCTGCGCAGCCATCGTCCTCGCCTGCGGCGACCTGGTGAAGAAGAGCCAGATGAAGCCGGCGTGGATCCGCGGCATCGACCACCGCATCGAGGCGCACGCGCTCGGCGTGCGCGACCTCACCCGCTCGTCGTCGACGAAGCTCGCGGGCGAGCGGGCCGGGGTCGGTCGGGGTCGGGTCGACCTCGCCGAGCTGCACGCGCCGTTCACGCACCAGGAGCTCATCCTGCGCGAGGCGCTCGGTCTCGGCCCCGACGTCGACGTCAATCCGTCAGGCGGCGCGCTGGCCGCGAATCCCATGATGGTCGCGGGCCTGCTCCGCATCGGCGAGGCGGCGAGCCGGATCGCCGCCGGCGCCGGCAAGCGCGCCGTCGCGCACGCGACCTCGGGTCCGTGCCTGCAGCAGAACCTCGTCTGTGTCCTGGAGGCCGACTAATGGCGGAGCGTTGCGCAGTCATCGGGATCGGTCAGACCAAGCACGACGTCAAACGGACCGACGTGTCGTTGCCGGGTCTCCTTCGTGAGGCCGTCGAGCGCGCCTTCGTGGACGCGGACGTCACCTGGCGCGACATCGACGCGGTCGTGATCGGCAAGGCACCCGACATGTTCGAGGGCACGATGATGCCCGAGCTCTACCTGGCGGATGCGCTCGGCGCCGCCGGGAAGCCGATGCTGCGGGTGCACACCGCGGGCAGCGTGGGCGGTTCGACGGCGATCGTCGCGGCGAGCCTCATCCAGGCCGGCATCCACGAGCGTGTCCTCACCGTCGCCTACGAGAAGCAGAGCGAGGGCAACGCGATGTGGGCCCTCACCGTTCGCATCCCCTTCCAGCAGGCGATTGTCGCCGGCGCCGGCGGTTACTTCGCGCCGTTGATTCGGGCCTACATGATGCGGTCGAAGGCCCCCGAGGACACCGGCATCAAGGTCGCGCTCAAGGATCGCATCAACGCCGCCAAGAATCCGTATTCGCACCTCGTCTTCCCCGACGTGACCTACGAGATGATCGAGGGATCGCCGATGTTGTGGGATCCGATTCGCTACATGGAGACGTGCCCGTCGTCGGACGGCGCGTGCGCCATGGTGCTGGCGAGCGACGCGGCCGCCAAGAAGGCACCGCACAAGCCGGCCTGGGTGCAGGGCACCGCCATGAAGAGCGAGCCCACCATGTTCGCGGGGCGCGACCTCGTGAACCCCCAGGCAGGTCGCGATTGCGCGAAGGAGCTCTACAAGAAGGCCGGCATCACCAATCCGCGGAAGGAGTTCGACGCCGCCGAGATCTACGTGCCGTTCAGCTGGTTCGAGCCGATGTGGATGGAAAACCTCGGCTTCGCGCCTGAAGGCGAAGGTTGGAAGATGACGCAGGAGGGTGCCACGGCGCTCGACGGCGACATGCCGATCAACCCGTCGGGTGGGGTGCTCTCGTCGAATCCCATCGGCGCGTCGGGAATGATCCGCTTCGCCGAGGCTGCCCTGCAGGTGCGCGGGCTCGCCGGTGCGCATCAGGTGCCGGGCGCCAAGCGAGCGCTCGGGCACGCGTACGGCGGAGGCTCGCAGTTCTTCGCGATGTGGGTGGTGGGGAGCGAGCGGCCGTGAGGTCTGTCCGCCGATGAGGTTCTGGCAGTCCGTCACGTTCTCGGATCCGGACGAGCTCCTCCAGATCGCGCAGCTGTCTGAAGGCGTGGGCTTCGACGGTGTCTTCGTCTCCGAGCACGTGTTCGTGCCCGAGACGCTGGCGTCGAAGTACCCGTACTCGGCCGACGGGACGCCGCTCTTCACGGCCGAGACCCCGTGGCTCGATCCGTGGGTTCAGATCGGAGCCATGGCGGCCGTGACGACGACGCTGCGCTTCGTCACCGGCGTCTACATCCTCCCGCTGCGCCATCCTCTCGAGGTCGCCAAGGCGGTTGCCAGCGCGGCCGTCATGTCGCACGACCGCGTCGCTCTCGGCGTCGGGGCCGGCTGGATGCGCGAGGAGTTCGACGTGCTCGGCCGCGAGTTCACGGCGCGCGGCAAGCGCATGGACGAGCAGATCGAGGTCCTCCGCAAGGTATGGGCGGGCGGCATGGTCGAGCACCACGGCACCTACTACGACTTCCCCCGTCTGCAGATGTCGCCGGCGCCGCGGCGCCTGCCGCCGATCCTGATCGGCGGACAGAGCGACGCCGCGTTCAAGCGAGCAGCGCGTATCGGCGACGGTTGGGTCGGCTCCGGACACGCCCCGGACCAGGTGTTGGGCGTGATGCAGCGGTTGAGCGAGCTCCGCCGCGAGGCCGGCCGCGAGCGCCAGCCGTTCGACGCCATCCTGGTCTTGAGCGGGCCGCCGAACGTCGACGACCTCCGGCGCTTCGAGGACGCCGGCGTGACGTCGCTCGTCAGCTGGCCGCTCCTCTTTACGGTCGGGCCGCAGGCGTCGATGGACGACAAACGGCGCTACCTCGAGACCTACGCCAACGACGTCATCGCCACGATGCGCTAGAGGCGCTGGACGCGCTACGCGCCGCGCGCCGCCACGGACGGCGCCGGCCCTTCCGCGCGCGACGACCCTTTCACAAAAATGAAACCCGTTATAGTTTCCGCGAACCCACCTCTTCACCAAGGAGCGCACCGTGCGCACTCGAGTTTGTGACATGTTCGGTGTCGAGCCATGAGCGAGCCGGCGCTGCTCTACGCCAAGGAGGGTCACGTCGCGACCCTCACGATGAATCGGCCCGAGGTGCGGAACGCACTGAACGCCGAGATGCTCTGCCGGCTCGCCGATGCGTGGCAAGACGTGAACGAGGATCCGAACGTCCGGGTCGCGATCCTGACCGGTGCCGGCGAGCAGGCGTTCTGCGCCGGTGCCGATCTCGACCGGCTCGTCCGCATGATGCAGGGACAACGGCCGCCGGAGACCGACTACGACCGTCGCATCATCGAGGACGTGCCCATCATTTATAAGGGGCTGCTGCGCAACTACGAGGTGATCAAGCCCATCGTCGCGGCCGTGAAGGGTTTCTGCGTCGCGGGCGGCAGCGAGATCCTCCAGACCACCGACATCCGGATCGCGGCGGAGGACGCGCGCTTCGCGATCGCCGAGGTGAAGCACGGCCTCTTTCCGATGGGCGGGTCGACCGTCCGCCTGGCGCGACAGATCCCGTTCTGCAACGCGATGGAGATCCTGCTGATGGGCGAGCAGTTCTCCGCTGCGGAGGCGCTGCGCATCGGGCTCATCAATCGGGTGGTGCGGGCTTCCGACGTGATGGCCGAAGCCAAGCGATGCGCTGACGTGATCGCGAGGAATGGGCCACTCGCCGTGCAGGCCGTGAAGCGCTCGGTGCTCGCGGGGCTCGGCCGGCCGACCGCCGATGCGCTCGATCTCGAGCAGCAGTTCGGCATTCCCGTCTCGATGTCACAAGACGCCAAAGAGGGAACGCGCGCCTTCAAAGAGAAGCGCGTCCCCGACTTCCAGGGACAATGATGCAGATCCATCTCGGCCTCATCCAAGAGCTCGTCGCGAGCCTCCTGCCCGACCACGAGGCGATCATCACCAAGGATCGGGTCGTCACCCACGGCCAGCTCGGCGAGCGCAGTCGGCGCTTCGCGCGCGTGCTCGCCGCCCGCGGTCTCGGCTGCCGGAAGGAGCGCGCCGCGCTGCAGCCGTGGGAATCGGGACACGACCACGTCGCGATCTATCTCTACAACTGCCCCGAGTACCTCGAGGCGATGTACGGCAGCTACAAGGCGCGCGCCGCGTCGGTGAACATCAACTATCGCTACAAGGCCGACGAGCTGCACTATCTCCTCGACAACAGCAGCGCGCGGGCGATCGTCTATCACGCGGTGTTCGCGCCGCTGCTCGCCGAGGTGCGCGATCGTCTGCCGCATCTCAAGCATCTGTTTCAGATTCCCGACGATTCGGAGAACGCGCTCCTCCCGGGCGCGATCGACTACGAAACCGCGCTCGCATCCGAGCCGCCGACGATGCTCGATCTCCCGTTCAGCTCCGACGACCTGTACGTCCTCTACACCGGGGGCACGACGGGCATGCCCAAGGGCGTGCTCTGGCGCCAGGAAGACGTCTTCTTCAACGGGCTCGGCGGCAACCTGCCGCACTTTTCGCGCCTCGACACCGAGGAGAAGCTCCGGAACCACGTGACGATGGGGATCGGCGGCCGCGCGCTGATCTGCTTGCCGTTCATGCACGGCGCGGGGCAGTGGAACTCGTTCAACTCGTTCCACCGCGGCGGCACGATCATCCTGCCCGACGAGACGCGTCGCCTCGATGCGCACGCGGTGTGGCGCGCCGTCGAAAAGCACAAGGCCGACCAGATCGGCATCATCGGCGACGCGTTCGCGCGTCCGCTCATCACGGCGCAACGCGAGGGCAAGTACGACCTCTCGTCGCTGCGCGTGCTGGTGAGCACGGCGGCCGTGCTGTCGCCGACGGTGAAGCAGGAGCTCCTGGCGGAGCTGCCACCCGTCATGGTGATCGAGAGCATCGGCGCCTCCGAGCTCGGCATGCAGGCGATGAGCAACGATACCGAATCGGGACAGAAGGGCGTTCCGGCGTATCAGCTCCGCGAAGGCACCGTGCTCTTGAAACAGGACCGGAGCGGCGAGCTCGCGCCCGGCAGCGAGGAAACCGGCTGGATCACGAGCACCGGCGACCTCTGCCTCGGGTACATGGGCGATCGCGAGAAGACCGAGGCGACCTTCCAGACCATCAACGGCAAGCGCTACGCCATCGGCGGCGACCGCGGCCGGTTCCTGCCCGACGGGCGCGTGCTGTTCCTCGGGCGCGACTCGTCCTGCATCAACAGCGGGGGCGAGAAGATCTACGCCGAAGAGGTCGAGCGGATCGTGAAGAGCCATCCGGCCGTCTACGATGCGCTGGTCGTCGGCGTCCCGAACGAGCGCTGGGGGCAACAGGTCACCGCCGTGATGGCGCTCGCGCCCGGGAGCTCCGCCCCCGCGCTCGAGGAGCTGCGGGCCCATTGCGCGCCGCACCTCGCGGATTACAAGCTGCCGAAGGGCATCGTCGTCGTGCCCGAGGTCGTGCGCAGCCCGAACGGCAAGCCCGACTACGAATGGGCGAAGCGAGCAGCCGCCGCCGCGGCGTGATCGTGGCGTAGACGGGCCGGGGAGCGCTGCGCTCCCATGGCACCACGTTGGCGGACCCGCTAAGGTCCGGCCGCCCGCTGGGGCGAATACTCTCGAGGAGAGCCAACGTGACCGACCGTGCCATCGACCCCGCGACGCTCGATCTCGCGACTTCCGAGCACTACGAGCGCCATGGCTATCCGCACCCCGAGTGGGCATGGGTCCGCCGGCACGATCCCGTGTTCTGGTACGACCGGCCGAACGTCGACCCGTTCTGGGCGATCACCAAGCATGCCGACATCATCAAGATCGGGAAGCAGCCCGAGCTCTTCCTGAACGCGCCGCGGATGGCGGTCTTCACCCATGACCTTCCACCGCCCGAGGAGGGCACGTCGCGCCACCTCCTCAACATGGATCCGCCCGATCATGGGCGCTATCGCAAGGTGACGAGCCACTGGTTCACGCCGCGAGCGATCCGGGGGATGAGCGACAAGGTGGCGCGCGTGACGCGCGATGTCCTCGACGAGGCCTCGCAGACCACCACGGGCGATTTCGTGCGCGACATCTCGGCGAAGATCACGATCGCCGTGATCGCCGAGATGCTCGGTGTGCCGCGGCAGGATTGGGACAAGCTCTTTCGGTGGACGAACGAAATCATCGCGCCGCAGGATCCGGAGTTTCATCATGCGTCGACGCCGAAGGAGACCCTCGACCAGGCGCGCATCGAGCTTTTCGTCTACTTCAACGAGCTCGCGAACCAACGCCGCACGCAGCCGACCGACGACATCGTGAGCGTCGTCGCGAACGGGCAGGTGGATGGTGCACAATTGCCGCCGGTCGAGCTGCTCTCCTATTTTCTGCTGTTGGTGGTGGCCGGGAACGAGACCACCAGGAATGCGATGACGGGCGGCATGCTCGCGTTGCTCGAGAATCCCGGTGAATGGGAGAAGCTCCAGCGCAATCCCGCGCTCGTGGAAAGTGCGGTCGAGGAGATCGTGCGCTGGACGACGCCGGTGATCCAGTTCGCGCGCACCGCGACCCGGGACTACGAGCTGCGCGGGAAGCTCATTCGCACGGGGCAGTCGGTCTGCCTCTTCTACGGGTCCGGCAATCGCGACGAGGAAGTTTTCGCCGAGCCGGAGGCGTTCCGTGTCGATCGCGATCCCAATCCGCACATCGGTTTCGGCATGGGTGAGCACGTCTGTCTCGGAGCCCATCTCGCGCGGCTCGAGCTGCGGCACGCGTTCGCCCAGCTGCGCGAGCGGCTGGTCCGATGTGAGCTGACAGGCCCGGTCGAGCGGGTGCGTTCGAGCTTCGTCGGCGGCATCAAGCGTGCGCCGATGCGGTGGGAGATCAGGGCCGCACGCTGAGACGTCGTCGCTCGTCGAACGCGGACGCGGTTGTTCGCAACGGTGCAGCTCGGTCGGGATGGGGACTGCAAGGTTGCACGTCTCCGAGCTCGTGTGGTGATCAGCTCCAAGGGCCCGAAAAGACGCCATCGCCGAGGCTCATCGCAGCGCGGGCGCGGCCGAGGTCACGATGGCGACGCCGCCACGGTCGGTTTCCGGGCTCTCGCCGCCCCCGATCCGCGCCCTGGCTGCATGATGCGGCATACGCGCACGGTGCTCCTGCCGTCATCGCCGCCATCCGGAATCGCGATGCTCGAGGGGCGGCTTCGTAAGGTATTGATCTACGGTGATCCTTGATCTCGAAGGACGGGACCGCGGCGGCGATCTGACGCTATGGAGCGCCATGGCGGCCGGCACGGAGCCTGCTGAGGCAGAACCCCAAGGAAACCTCAAAAATAGTTTATTGCGCCGTCGCGCGATCTCCCGTATCCAGGTCGGGGTCGTGCGGCGCTGCCCAGGTGCCGCGGACGTGGGGTGGGGTGGCGGCGGTGATCGAAAATACTCAAGCCAACGTTTCGCCCTCCAAAAAATCAATGGTCGTGTTTTCGCGCCCTCGAAAGCGCGACTGGGAGTCTTTGAACACGATGACTTTGTCTCGTCTGACGACGTTCGTGGTCGCGATTGGCCTCTCCTTCGGGTTGGCGCTTGCCGGCGCCGAAGCGGCGTCGTTGTCACCGCCGTACGACGTGGCGGCGCACCCGACGTCGAGCTCTACGCTCACCATCACTTGGAGCGATTCCAACCCGGACGTCACGGGGTTCGTCATTCAGCGGAGCGTCAAGCCCGAGAACGGCTTCAAGACGATCGTGACCACGTCGGCCGCGGCGCGAAGCTATCTCGATGCCGGCCTCACGACGGGCGAGACGTACTACTACCGACTGCGCACCAAGCTGAATGGAACGGTTTCGACGTTGTCGGACACGGTCGGCGTGACGGTGGTCGCGGGCGACGCGGTGGCGCCGCCGGTGCCGACTGGTCTGCGCACCGGAACCATTACCTGTGGGCGCGTCGACGTTTTCTGGACGCCGGTGACCGATTCCGGCGGGTCCGGACTTCGCGGCTACCGGGTGTACCGCAACAACGTGTACCTCCGGGAAGTGCTCGCGCCGTCGGCCTCGACCACCGACCTCACCGTGGCGGCCTCCGCGAGCTACAGCTATGGGGTGTCGGCGCTCGACAACGCCGGCAACGAGTCGGCGCGCGTCATGGTGAGCGCGACGACGCCGGCATGCGGCGGTGGGGCGACCGTGACCCCGACCGCCACGCGGACGGCGACGCGCACTCCCACCCCGGTTGCGACCGTCACGCGAACGCCGACGCGCACGGCCACGCCGATGCGCACGGCCACGCCGACCCGCACCGCCACGGCGGCATCGACCGCGACCAGAACGGCTACGCCGGTGCCGACGGCCACCAGGACTGCGACGCCGGTGCGCACCGCGACGCCGACACCGACGCCGCCACCGACGTTCGACCCGCTCCTGATCGGCTTCGTGCCCGGCGTCGGATCGGCGCAGGACGTATCGGTGGTGGGCACGACGGCTTTCGTCGCGTCGGATCCCTTCGGCCTCTCGGCCGTGGATGCGGCAACGCCGAGCCTTCCAGTCGTCGATGGGACGCCCTTGCAGTCCTTCGCTGGTGCACGATCGGCCGTGCGTGGCACGCGCGCCGTGGTCACGGGCGCCGCGGGTGGTGTCGCACGTCTCTGGGTGCTGGACGTCAGCGCGCCGCAGCCCGCCGTCCTCGGTGAGCTCGCGACCACGGCCAGCTCCGTTCTCGACGTCGCCATGAACGACGCCGGAACCCTGGCGGTGATGGCGATGGGTGCGACCGGCGTCTGGGTCGTCGACCTCGCCAATCCCGCCGCGCCGGTGCGACGCAGCATCTTCGACACGGCGGGCGTGGCCTTCGCGGTCGCGCTCAACGGGACCGGCTCGCTCGCCTACGTGGCCGACGGGACCGGCGGGCTCAAAGTCCTCAGCCTCGCGAATCCGAGCGCGCCCACACAAGTCGGGGCGCTCGCGCTCAGCGGAATCCAACGCGACATCGCGGTGCAGAGCAACGTGGTCTACCTGGCGGATCAGACGGGGCGCCTCCTGACGGCGGACGTCGCGACGCCGAGCGCGCCGCGCCAGCTCGGTGCGCTCGTGATCGGTCGCTACACCTTCCACCTCGCCGTCGAAGGTACCCGCGCGGTGTTGCACTCCGCCGACAGCGTCTCCTATCTCGACGTGATCGACGTGACGTCGTTGACCGCACCGGTCGTGCTCGGCAGCGTCGCCGTGGATGCCGCCGGCGGCATCAAGGGCGTCGCGATCGCGGGAGGACGCGCCTACGTCGCCAACGGTGATCTCGGGCTCAAGATCTACAGCGTCGGGTCGGTTCCGACCCTGAGCGGTGGCATGAACGACCCGTTCTCCGCGACCCGCATCGCGATGGCGGGCGGGCGCTCGGTGGTCACGGGTGCCCATCTGCCGACTGCCAGCGCGCGGCTCCGCGTTCTCGACACTACCGACCCGACGGTCCCCGAGGTCCTGGGCGAGTTGCCGACGACGGTGACCGCCGCGGGCATCCTCGACGTCGCGATGAACGGCAGCGGCACCCTGGCGGTCACGGCGATGGGTACGGCGGGCATCTGGGTGGTCGATCTCGCGAATCCCTCGGCCCCGGTGCGGCGCGGCGTGTACGACACCTCGGGGGTGGCGTTCGCCGTGGCGCTGAACGCGAGCGGATCGCTCGCCTACGTCGCGGACGGCAGCGGCGGACTCAAGGTCGTCAGCCTCGCCAACCCGAGCGCCCCGAGCCAGGTCGGCAGCATCGCCCTCTCCGGAATCCAGCGTGACGTCGCCGTGCAAGGGAGTGTCGCCTACGTGGTGGATCAGATGGGACGCCTCGTGACCGTGGACGTCGCCAACGCGAGCGCCCCGCAGCAGCTGGGCGCGCTGACCATGGGACGCTATGCGTACAACGTCGCCGTGTCGGGCACCCTGGCCATCATGCACACCCAGGGCAGCGCGGCGTACCTCGACGTCGTGGACGTGACCACGCCGGCGAGCCCGGTGATCCGGAGCTCCGTCGCGGTGGATGCGAGCGGCGCGGTGAAAGGGATCGCCCTCGGCGCGAGTCGCGCCTACGTGGCAAGTGGCACGGCGGGCCTCAGGATCTACGAGCTGACGAACCCCGCCGCTCCGACGTTGCTCGGCTCGGGCTACACCGTCGGCGACGCGACCGACGTGGTGTTGGGCGGGGCTCTCGCGCAGGCCGCCGACTCGGCCGCCATCATCAGCATCATCGATCTCTTCGCCCCCTGAGCGGTCGCCGCGACGCCTCGCATGGCGTGCGCCGTGCCACCCGCCCGGTTGGCGGGGCGCACGGTGGTTTTGTACTGCGCATCTGCCGAGGACAGTGGCGAGGCGCGTCCGAGAAGCCGTGAGAGATCGGGCCTCGTCGCGAGGGCACGCGACGCCATCGTCGCCCGGTGTGACGCGCGATCGTTTTGTACTGCGCGTCTGACTAGCGTTCGGCGCGCTCGTCGCAGACGATTGTGACGAGCGCCTCGTTTGTACTGCGCGCTTGGGAGGCGCGCGCGACGACTGGCGCAAGCGCAGCCGCGAAAAGCCTCGGATCCTCGATGGCGTTCGCCGTGCGGCGCGCTTTCTGCATTTGCGCCCAGCAACGTGACCGCCTCCGTCCAACGCGCACCGAGTCTCCTCCGCCCGCTGGTCACCAAACCAATGCGAGGGAGATTCACCATGCGGATGCGAATGCTGATGGCCGTCGGAGTCCTGGTCGGAGTCGCGGGCGCGAGCACCGAAGCCGGAGCCGCGCTCCGGACACCGAGCGACGTCTACGCCATCGCGACGGCCAGCACGCGCATCACGTTCGCGTGGAACGACTCCAACCTCTCGCTGACCGGGTTCAAGATCGAGCGCAGCTTGAAGCCCTCGACCGGCTTCAAGGTGGTCGCCACGGTGGGGAACGGCGGGCGCAGCTATCAGGACAGCGGCCTGACGCCGGCGACGGCGTACTACTATCGTGTGCGTGCGTACTACGGGTCGACGCAGTCGCGACGATCGAGCGTCGCGAGCGCGATCACGTGGTCGACGGACCCGCTGCCGACCGCGACCCCCACCGCCGTGCCGACGGCCACGCGCACGTCCACGCCGCTGCCGACCGTGACGCGGACCGCGACGGTGGTGCCCACCAGCACGCGCACGGCGACCGCGGTCCCGACCGCGACCCGGACGAGCACGCCGCTCCCGACCACGACGGTGACGCGCACGGCCACGCCGGTCGCCACCGCAACCAGCACCCCGGTGGCGACCATCACCTCGGTGCCGACCGTCACGCCAACCGCGACGGCGACGCCGATCGCGACCGCCACCAGCACCCCGACGATCGTGGCAACCGCGACGCGGACGGCGACGGCGGTTCCCACCGCGACCCGCACCGCCACGCCGATCCCGACTGCCACCCGCACCGCTACGCCGGTCCCAAGTGCGACCCGAACGGCGACGCCCATTCCGACCGTGACTGCGACGCCGAGCCCGGTGCCGACCTTCGATCCCGTGCTCGTGGGCTTCTTGCCCGGCGTCGGGACGGCGCAGGACGTGGCGGCCGCGGGAACGACCGCGTTCGTCGCCTCGGACCCCTTCGGCTTGTCGGTCGTGTCCGCGGTGACGCCGAGCGCGCCCGTGATGGAGGGGACCCCGCAGCAGCCGTTCAACGGCGGGCGAACGGCCGTGCGCGGCTCGCGTGCCGTCGTGACGGGTGTCGAGAACGGTCAAGCGCGCCTCTGGGTGCTCGACGTCAGCGAGCCGCAGCCGGTCGTGCTCGGAGAGCTCGTGACGACGGCGACGTCGATCCTCGACGTCGCGCTGAACGATGCCGGGACGGTAGCGGTGACCGCGATGGGCGCCGCGGGTCTCTGGGTGATCGATCTCGGCGATCCGGCGGCCCCCGTGCGCCGGAGCGTCTTCGACACCGCGGGCGTGGCCTTCGCGGTGGCGCTGAATGGGGCCGGTACGATCGCCTACGTCGCGGACGGGAGCGGCGGCCTCAAGGTGCTGAGCCTGAGCAACCCGAGTACGCCGACGCAGATCGGTCATCTCGCCATCAGCGGCATTCAGCGCGACGTCGCCATCCAAGGCTCCGTCGCCTATCTCGCCGACCAGATGGGCCGGCTGGTGACCGTGGACGTCACCACCCCGAGCGCGCCGCAGCAGCTCGGGGCGGTCGTGATCGGTCGCTACACCTTCAACGTGGCGGTGGAAGGCGACCGCGCCATCGTGCACACGGCCGACAGCATCTCGTACCTCGAGGTCGTCGACGTGAGCTCGCTCACGGCCCCCGTCGTGATCGGCAACGTCGCGGTCGATGCGGCCGGTGCCGTGAAGGGCATCGCGTTCGCCCTCGGGCGTGCCTACGTGGCCGTCGGCAGCCAGGGACTCAAGATCTACGCGTTGTCCGGGGCGCCGACCCTGAGCGGCGCGATGAAGGACGATTTCTCTGCGACGCGGGTCGCCGCGACGGACGGTCTCGCGGTCGTGACCGGCGGACACGTGCCGACCAATACCGCACGCTTGCGAGTGGTCGACACCAGCGATCCGACCCTGCCCGAGGTCGTGGGCGAGCTGCCGACGACCGTGACGGCGGCGGGCATCCTCGACGTCGCGGTGAACGACGCCGGCACCCTGGCGGTGACGGCGATGGGCGCCAGCGGCATCTGGATCGTCGATCTCGGCAATCCCACGGCGCCGGTTCGTCGCAGCGTCTTCGACACCGCGGGCGTGGCTTTCGCCGTTGCGCTCGACGCGAGCGGAACCCTGGCCTACGTCGCCGATGGAAGCGGCGGCCTCAAGATCGTGAGCCTCAGCAATCCGAGCGCGCCGACGCAGATCGGCAACGTCGCCATCAGCGGCATCCAGCGCGACATCGCGGTCCAGGGCGGGGTGGTCTACCTCGCCGATCAGATGGGCCGTCTGGTGACCGTGGACGTCGCGACGCCGACGGCGCCGCGCCAGCTGGGGGTGTTGGTCATCGGTCGCTACACCTTCAATGTCGCCGTCTACGGCACGCTCGCCGTGACGCATTCGTCCGACACGACGGCCTATCTCGACGTGATCGACGTCAGCGCGCCGGCAAGCCCGGTGATGCTGGGGCAGGTCGGGGTCGACGCGAGCGGTGCCATCAAGGCGCTCGCAACTGCAGGCGGCCGCGCTTACGTCGCCAACGGCGCCCAGGGCGTGAGGGTCTACAGCCTGGCGACGCCGAGTGCTCCGCTGTTGCTCGGTTCGGGCTACACCGTCGGCAATGCGACCGACGTCACGCTCGCCGGCGGGCGGGCGGTGGCGGCGGATTCGGCGGCCGGCGTGAGCGTCATCGACCTTTTCGCGGCGCCGTGACCAGCGGCGCGGGGAGCTGGGTCAGTACGTCTCCGTTCGCGCTCGAAAGGGTGAATGTTGGCGCGGCGTCGCGGTTCACCGCGACCCGCGCCCGCACTCCGCTCTGAGCGTCGTGGAGCGTCATGGCCGGCGCGTCCTCGGCGCCGAGGCCGAGCACGGCGCGGGTGCGACCGTCGTTGCCGAAGAACGCGAGGAGCGGCGTGCCGTCGGAGCCGATGCTCAAGCCGGCACGCAGGCGGCCCGTTTCGTCGACCAGGCTGAGACCTTGAACGGTCCACCGCCCGCGCAGGTCGCCTTGCTCGTTCCGGAGGACGATCTCGCTCGCCTCGACCATCCGCGCGCCCCCCGGGTTCTCGAGGCGCGCCAGCCGCACGAAGGCGACGGCCGACGCCGCGACGGCAACGCTCGCCAGCGCGAGCGCGAGGGCCGCGACGCCGGTTGCGATCAGCGCCCGTCGTTCGAGCGTTGCTACGCGCGGGTTCAGAGGGTCGGTGCGCTCGGCGATGGAAGTGCTCACGATCGTTCTCCTTCTCCAAATGAGAGCCACGTTGCGGCGTGCTCGGTTCGGCACGAGCACGCGACGGCGCTGGGTCGCCGCCGGTAACTCGCATAGTTGCTAGGTCGTCGGGCGATCAAGCCGTGCGCCTACGAGGCGTATCGACCGGCAGCGTTTCGCGCACCCATGCGAGATGCCGCAGAATCGTGGCATGTGCGGTTCGCCCCACACGCTTCGCGGCCATGAGAATCGCGAAGAGAGTCGTGGAGATTGGGGGGAAATTTCTTGCGACACATGGCTCGCAGTGCTAAACGCTTTGGCACGCTGCTCGCAGCGGATGTGGTCGCATCATGTGGAGGGGAAGGGTCGTGGACCGGATGCGGTCGGCACTCTCTCTGACAAGAAAGCCCCCGTTCAACCTGGTCACAAGGAGAGATTATGCGTGTCAAAGGGATCGTCGCCGTCAGTATGCTGTTCACCCTGAGCCTGGGACTCGCATGGGCGCCCCGTGCGTACGGCTTCGGCTGCCAGGCGAGCGGCTCGTTGCCGATCTTTCCGGACAAGGGCACGACCTGCCCGACCGCGCTCAAGCTCGGTGACCTCGTCGACATCCTCATCACCGCGCAGAACACCTCGTCGTCCGTGCCGCCCGGCACGCCTGTCACCGCGAAGCTGGTGAACGTTTGCGTCGGCGGCACCAACAATGGCGCCGCCTGCACGATCTCGACCGATTGCAACAGCCTGGTCTGCGGAGCGGCGATCGTCTACACGCTGGCGTGCACCGACACCACCTGCTCGGCCGAGCTTCCCGGCACGCTCTCGTTCGTGTCGGTAGGCGCCAACGGGTGCGTCAGCAACGCGGCGCAGGTCTCGGAATGCAAGCTGAACGTGGACGACCCGACCGGCAACAAGGTCGACATCGTGGTCAACGCGGCGGGTGTCCCGCTGTCCGCGAACTCGAACGTCGCGATTGCGACCATCCGGGCCCAGGCGACAGCCGAGGTGCCGTTCTCCGTGATGAACCCCTGCGGCTTGTTCGGCACGCGTGCCGATACGTCGGGCAACTCGATCGTGACCACCGATGCCCAATGCGACGCGCTCGCGACCGGCGGCGCCCAGGGCAGCACCAACCTCTTCCTCCCGCAGGCGACCGCGACCGCCACCCCGACGCCGACGCCGACGGAAACCGCCACCCCGACGCCCACGCCGACGCCGACGGAAACTGCCACGCCGACGCCCACGCCGACGCCGACGGAAACCGCGACGCCGACCGCCACGCCGACGGAAACGGCCACGCCGACGGAAACGGCGACGCCCACCGTCACGCCGACGATCACCGCGACGGAGACCCCGACGAGCACCCGGACGCCGACGCCTACTCCGACGGCCTCGACGCCGCCGCCGGGCCGCCATTTCCAGTGCTACGAAGTGCACCAGGGGCGGGCAAGCCGTCAGCAGGTCACCCTCGACGACTTCATTGGTGACGGCAGCGTCACGGTCGGACGCGCCAAGCGCATCTGCGCCCCGGCCGACAAGCGTGACGAGGATCCCGATGCTCCGGCCGATCCGAACCATCTCGTGAGCTACGAAGCGTCGCAGAGCGGGTTCGTGCCGGTGAAGGGCCTGGTCATCCAGAATCAGTTCCAGAACGGCCCGATCAATCTGTCACGGCCCGACTACATGATGGTGCCGACGCAGAAGAGCCTCGCGGCGACGCCGCCGGCGCAGCCGTCCGCGATCAATCACTACAAGTGCTACCAGATCGTTCGTTCGCGGTTCCGGGCCTCCGGCATCAAGATCGACGATCAGTTCGGCACGTTGAACGTGGACATCAAGCGCCCGGTTCGGTTCTGTGCCGCGGCGGACAAGAACGGCGAAGGGATCATCGATCCCAACGCCCATCTGGTCTGCTATCAAGTGCGACCCGTCACCGGCTCGCCACGCTTCAAGGGCCCAGTGGCCTTTACGACCAATCAGTTCGGCTCGAACGAGTTCAAGGTCTTCGGGCCGCGTGAGCTCTGCGTGCCGACGACGGTCGTGAACGACGACTAGTATCGCGCCGCGCTACTGAAGCGACGGCCCGAAGCACTCTCGAGGGTGCTTCGGGCCGTTCGTGTTTCTGGGGCAGCGCTGGAGAGCGCTGCGGGGCTCCGCTGGTCGGCGCTACGGCATCACGGTGAAGCCGTCCGTGATCGGCCGGTGCTTGGCGAACCACGGACCGAGCGTTGCCGCGACCCGCTCGGTCGTCCACGCTTCTTCGGTCGCGAACGTGGGCTCGAGCTTCGGGGCCCGGATCAGCGTGATCTCCTTGCCGTACACGATCAGGACGTGGCCGGAGACGTTGGCGGCGTCGGGCGACGCGAGGAACCCGACCAGCGGGCCGACGTGTTCCGGCGCGTACAGGTCGAATCCGGTCTCCGGCTTGGCGAACATCGAGGCGAGCATGCCGGAGTCGTTCATGCGCGTGCGGGCGCGCGGCATGATCGCGTTGGCGGTGATGCCGTACTTCTCGAGCACCTGCGCTGCCGACATGGTCATGGCGACGATGCCCGCCTTGGCGGCGGCATAGTTCGGCTGACCCGGCGACCCGAAGATGAACGCCTCGGACGAGGTGTTGATGATGCGCCCGTAGACGGTGCCCCCGCTGTCCTTGGCGCGGTTCCGCCAGTGCTCGCTCGCGAAGCGCATGCCGCAAAAGTGGCCCTTCAGGTGCACGCGGATCACGCTGTCGAACTCTTCTTCGCTCATGTTGAAGATCATGCGGTCGCGACAGAAGCCGGCGTTGTTCACGAGGATGTGGAGGTCGCCAAACGTCTCGACCGCGGTGCCGATCATGGCCCGGGCGTCGTCCCACACGGCGACGTCGCCGAAGTGCGGGACGGCCTCGCCCCCGAACGCCTTGATCTCGTCGACGACCGTGTTGGCCGCCGTTTCGTCGCGGCCGCTGCCGTCGCCCTTGGTGCCGAGGTCGTTCACGACGACGCGCGCCCCGAGCCGCGCGAGCTCGAGCGCCTCGACGCGGCCGAGGCCACGCGCGGCACCCGTGACGACGGCGACCTTACCTTCGAGCGGAGTCTTGGTGTTCGTCATGGATCCGCTCACAGTCGTTCCAAGATGGTGCCGGTACCGATCGACGAGCCGCAGCACATACTGATGTAGGCGGTGGTCTTGTCGCGACGCTCGAGCTCGTGGAGGGCGGTGACGAGCAGGCGGCAGCCGGTGGCGCCGACGGGGTGACCGAGCGCGATGGCACCGCCGTTGACGTTCAGCCTGTCCATGTCGGCGTTGAACACCTTCACCCACGAGAGCACGACGGCGGCGAACGCCTCGTTGACCTCGTAGAGGTCGATGTCGGAGAGCTTCATCTTCCACTTCTTCATCATGCGCTCGGTGGCATCGATCGGGCCGTCGAGCAGGTAGTACGGGTCGCTGCCGACGACGACGTCGTGGAGGATGCGGGCGCGCGGCTTCAAGCCGAGCTCCTTGGCGCGGTCGGCGGTCATCCAGAGGATGGCGGCCGCGCCGTCCGAGATCTGCGATGAGCTGCCCGCGGTGTGCACGCCGCCGTCGACGAGCGTGGGAAGGGTGGCAAGACCTTCGGCGGTGCTGGGGCGGATGCCCTGGTCGGCGATGATCGTGCGCGTCGACCCGGTGGGCTGGCCGTCGTCGCCGAGGACCGGGGCGTCGATCGGCAGGATCTCGCGCTTGAAGCGGCCTTCCTCGGTCGCCCTGATGGCGAGCTGCTGCGAGCGCAACGCGAGGGCGTCGCATTCCTGGCGGGTGATGCCGCGCTTCTTGGCGATCCGCTCGGCCGACGCGAACTGATCGAGCGTGGAGTCCCACGGCCAGTCGGCGGGCTGGAAGAAACCGGGGCCGTGCATGACGTTGGCGCCGAGGCCGACGTGGCTCATCACCTCGACGCCGCAGGCGATGCCGACGTCGATG
>CAZWAX010000036.1:0-22226 GCA_964631985.1 uncultured Polyangiaceae bacterium
CGTCGCCGTTGCGGTCGACGCCGTCGATCGACTCGCGGATCGAGAAGGTGCGCGCGGTGCTGCTCGCGGCGAGGCCCTCGAGCGGCACGGGCGTATTGGCCTCGAACGCGTAGCCGACGCAGGCATCGCCGACGGTCGGGCAATCGCCGGGGCCGGTGCAGGCCGCGTGCGGCGGCAGCTGGCAGAAGTGCGGCGTCGCGCGTTGCAATACGACCGGCCCGCCGCCGGTCACCGCGGGGCCGAAGTCGAAGAGTCGGCCGCAGACGCCCGTCGTACAATCACCGTCGATCGCGCAGAGCGTCGCCGGGTCGTCGACGCAGGAGGTCTCGCACGTGCCGCCCTTGCAATCGAGGTCGATCGTGCAGCGCGCGCCGTCCTCGTCGCCGCCGACGCAGGTGCCGTGACGGCGCGCGACGCTGAGGATCGTGTAAGGTGCATCGATCGAGCCGAAGAGCGTCACCACGTTCGGCGACGCCACCGTCGGGTCGATCTGCGGCTCGAAGATGGGCGGCAAGAGCCCGCCCTCGGGCGTGAACGAATGCAGGAACGCCTGCGCCGGCACCGTGAACGCGAACGGCGACTGGAAGCGCGTCCGGATGAGGCGCGGCACCGGCACGCCGGCATCGCGCACCAGGATGCCGCCCCAGCCGAGCGGCATGAGGAGATTCCCGGCGGCGTCGACCGCCATTCGCGTCGCGGTCGCCGTCGCGGTGCACGGCGGCCCCTCTTTGAAACAGTCGGCCTGGAAATCGTTCGGCGTCGGCAGCGCGGTGAAGGACGCGAAGCGCGCGTCCGGGACCGCCGTGCCGCACGCGCCGTCGTTGGCGTAGAGCGCGTCTATGCACGCCAAGAGACCGGCCTGGCCCGAACACGGGGCGGTGGCGAGACCGCAGGCAACGGGTGCCCCCGCCGCCGTCACGCCGATCGCGACCGGACCGGCGAGCGTGACGTCGTCGCCGTCGGGGGCCAGCACCCCGTCGGTATCGGGGAAGACGAAGTTCAAACGACGATCGTGCTCGTCGAGGTCGATGCGCGTTTGCAACTCGCCCGCCGCCACCTCCCGGCAGGTCGCCGACACCACCCCCGGCGCCGCGCTGCACGGCGCGAGATCGACCGCGCTGCAATCCGCCGCCAGCACGACCGCGTGACGGGTGCCGCCCGCGCTCGCCTGGAAGACCAAGGTCACGACGTGATCGTCGCCGCCGGAAAGAAATCCTGGTGACGGGTCGCACGATCGGAGACGGATCTCGACGCGCTCGCCGGGCGCCGCGTAGGGACGATTGGTCGCCCCGAGTGCGGCGCCGAAGCTCTTGGCGGTACCGGGAATGAGGTTACACCCGGCTCGAGCCTCGTCGGCGATGGTGAGTGTCGCGGCCAACGCGAACAGGACGGAGAAGAAAGGATTCATGAGGGGGACCTTTTTCAAGTTGGTGAGGGGGGTCTCAATTCGCACGCATTCACCAGAACGTGCGCGGCACGAGACAGTTCTCTCGCGCCTCGCGCGCGAGCCCTTCCCGAAAGTCCGGGTGCGCGATCGAGATCATCGCCTTCACGCGCTCGGCGACTGACTTCCCTTTCAAACACACCATCCCGTACTCGGTGACGACGTACATGACGTCGGTGCGCGGTGTCGTCACGATGTTGCCCGCCGTGAGCGTCGTGACGATGCGGCTCCTTCGTTCGCCGCGCCTTTCGTACGTCGAGGCGAGGCAGATGAACGACTTTCCGCCCTTCGACGCGAAGGCGCCGCGCACGAACTGGAGTTGGCCGCCCGTTCCGGTGAGGTGGCGGAAGCCGTCCGACTCCGACGCGGCCTGACCCTGGAGATCGATCTGCGTCGTGTTGTTGATCGATACGACGCGATCGTTGCGGGCGATCTGGTGCGGCAGGTTCGTGTGGTCGACCGGGAAGCACTGCACGCGCGGGTTGCGGTCCAAGAAGTCGTACATACGCCGTGAACCGAGCGCGAACGTGTAGACCGATTGGTACGGGTTCATCTGCTTGCGCGCGCCGGTCACGATGCCCGCCTCGAGGAGATCGACCATGCCGTCGACGAACATTTCGGTGTGGATCCCGAGGTCTCGCAGGCCAGCGTCTTTCAGAACGCTGCAGACCGCGTTCGGCATGCCGCCGATGCCGATTTGCAGGCACGAGCCGTCCTCGATCTCGGCGGCGATGATCTTGGCGACGGTGCGGTCCACCTCGGTGACGGGTGGGTTCGCGAGCTCGGGGAGCGAGCCGCGGCCGCCGTCGATCACGTGCGTGACATCGCTCACGTGAATCGACTCCTGCTCGCCGTAGACGTACGGCATCGCTTCGCAGGTTTCGACGATCACGACCTTCGCGCGCTCGGTGATCGCCTTCGCCGCACCGACGGTCGGCCCGAAGTTGAAGTAGCCATGGGCGTCCATCGGGCAGGTCCGGAGGCAGGCGACAGCGGGCGGATCGATGAAGCGGCGGTAGTACTCGGGGAGCTCACCGAAGTTCATCGGGATGTAGTTGACCCGACCGTCGAGGTTCTTCGCGCGGTCGTAGGCGGAGAGGTGCCAGTTGAACCAGAGGAAGTGCTCGCCGGTCGGGTCGCACTCGAGGACCGCCCGGGGGCTCGCCGACACGACCGTGCGGATCTTGACGTCCCGGAGCTCGCTCTTTCGTGCAGCGAGCGCGCGGTCGAAGAGGTCGGGTTGCGCGAGGGCGCCGCTGTACTCGACCCAGTCGCCGCTCTTCACCAATCGGGCGGCGGCTTCGGGGGAGATCAGCATGGTGCGAAGCGCGGACTCATCGTTGGGCGGCCACGCACTCGTGCTTCACCGGGGGGAGGCTCCAGGGCTTCCCCCCACGTTGGTGCCGGGCAGGGTGGTTCGTGAGTTTCGCCGTGCGTGCCTCATCGTCTTCCTGCGGAATGTCGTTCTCGCGAGAGCGAACGAGGGGACACGGTACGGGCTGCGGGGCGCGGGGCACAAGGCGCGCAGTTGCTCCATGCGTTCAATTTCACGTTCAATTTTTGCGGCGGCTGGATCCCCCCGGGCGGTCGGATCGCTTGCCGGCCAGTCGGCCACGGGCCCGATCTCGAGGCTTTCCTGGCAGTTCCGTCTGGTTGTAGAACCTCCCGGGTCGTCGCGCGTCGAGGCCATCGTGCACCGCAAGCCGTCCTCTGATGACCAATGATCTCGTTCGGTGACTTCCGGCTCGATCGAGGCACCCGTCGGCTCCGCCGCCGTGGCAGCGAGCGCCCGCTGCGGGCGAAGTCGTCGGCCGTCCTGCTGTATCTCGCCGAGCATCCGAACCGATTGGTCACGCACGCCGAGCTGCAGCGCGCCGTCTGGCCCGGGACGGCGGTCAGCCCGAGCGTCATGCGCGTGTCCATCAGTGAGATTCGAGCGGCGCTCGGGACCGAGGCCGATCGCTTCCTCACCACCGTCCCACGCCGCGGCTACCGCTTTACGCTCGAGACCGGCGTCGCGACACCGATCTTCGTCGGGCGCGACGCCGAGCAGGCAGGACTGCACGAGGCACTAGCGCGGGCATGCAGCGGTCGGCGCCAGGTCGTCCTCGTGGCGGGCGAAGCCGGCGCGGGCAAGACCGCCCTGCTCGACCAGTTTCTGGAGGCGCTGCGGGTCGACGGCATCCGTTGTGCGCGCGGCCAAGCGCTCGAGCTGCACGGGGGCGGCGAAGGCTGTGCGGCCATCCTCGACCTCCTGAGCCGGCTCTGCGACGAGGCGGCGGGTGACGAGGTGGTGTCGACGCTGTCGCGCCGCGCACCTGGCTGGCTCCTCCAGCTCCCCGGCCGGGTGGACGACGCCACCGCCGAGCGCCTCCGCGGGCGGGCGACCATCCCGAGCTGGGAAGGTCGGCTACTCGAGCTCAGCGAAGCCGTGGAGACGCTCGCCGCCGAGCAGCCCCTCGTCCTGGTGCTCGAGGATCTTCAATGGAGCGACGCCTCGACGATCGACGCGCTCGTCCAGCTCACCCGACGCACGGCCTGTGCCCAGCTCCTCGTCGTCGCCTCGTATCGGCCGGAGGCGCTCACCGACGGCCACCCATTCCTCGCGACGCGGCCGCGCCTGCTCGAGAGTGAGCGGTGCGCGGAGATGCGGCTCGGCCGACTTCCGGTGGAACAGGTCGAGGCCTATCTCGCTCGCCGCCTCGCGCCGCAGCCGCTCGGCGACGGCGTCGCCCGGGCGCTGCACGACGCGAGCGGCGGTCACCCGACGCGCCTGGCAGCGACGGTCGATCGGCTGCTCGACCAACATCGACTCCTGGTGCGCGACGGCACGTGGCACCTCGAAGGCCCGGCTTCCGGGACGGCGGGCGAGGAGCACGTCGATCCGGAGCCGCCTGCCGGCGGCTTCGATCCGCCGAGCCGAGCCGCCGAGCGGCGCCAGCTCACCGTCATGTCGTGCGACCTGGTCGGCGCGAGCGCCCTCGCGCAACGCCTCGATCCCGAGGACCTGCGCAGCGTCGTGCGCGCGGTTCAGGAGTCGGCGTCGGCCGTCATCCAGCGCTGGGAAGGGTACGTCGCGCAGTACCTGGTCGACGGGTGGCTCGCCTACTTCTGCTATCCGCAGGCGCACGAGGACGACGCGGAGCGCGCGGTGCGCGCCGGCCTGGAGATGCTGATCGCGCTCCAACGCGTGAACGAATCGCTGGAGCGTGAATACGGCATCCGGCTGGCGGTGCGCATCGGCATCCACACCGGCGAGGTCGTGATCGGCGACGTGGGCGGTGGCGCCACCCACGGCATGATTGCGCTCGGCGACGTGCCCCACCTGGCGGCGCGAGCGCGGAGCGCCGCCGCACCCGATACGCTCGTCATCACCCGCGCGACCCAGCGTCTCGTATCGGGGACGTTCGTGGTCGAGGACGCCGGCACCCAGGTGGTCGCGGACGAGCGCGAGCTGCTCGCGCTGGTCCGCGTGGTGAGCGCGAGCGGCTTGCGCGGCCGCCTCGCCGTCGCGCCCGGGCGGCTAACCTCCTTCGCCGGTCGTGAGGCCGAGCTGGCGGAGCTCTCCGGGTACTGGGAGGCAGCGCGGCAAGGGGCGGGGCGAAGCGTGCTCGTGCTCGGCGAGGCCGGGATCGGTAAGTCGCGCTTGGCACTCCAGCTGCGCGAGATTCTGGCGGCCGTTCCGCACACGTGGATCGAGATTGGTGCGACGCCCTACACCACCGGGACGCCGTTCCATCCCGTGATCGCGCTCGTCGTCCAAAGGCTGGGCTTCGAGGCCGATGACACCGCGGCCGAGAAGCTCGTGAAGATCGAGCGCGGACTCGCGGAGCTGGCGTCGCCGGAAGCCGTGGCGCTCACGGCCGGCCTCCTCGGACTGCCCTCCCCGACGCGACTCGAGCTGAGCTCCGACTTGCAGCGGCGGAAGACGATCGAGCTGCTCGCGCGTTGGACGCTGGTGATCAGCGCGACGCAACCGACGGTGCTGTTGGTCGACGACGTCCAGTGGTGCGACCCGTCGTCGCTCGAGCTGCTGGGTCACCTGGTGGCGCGGAGTGCCAGGGAGCCGCTCCTGGTCGTGCTCACGGCGCGCGCCGAGTTCACATCGCCGTGGCCCGCGAGCGACCACATGACGACGCTCACGCTCGCCCGCCTGAGCGAGGACGAAACGCGCGACATGATCATCGCGCTTGCCCCGGAAGCGCTGCCCGCGCGCACGGTGGACGCGCTCGTGGCCCGCTCCGATGGCATGCCGCTCTACGTCGAGGAGCTGACGCGGTCGGTGCTCGAGCCCGATACGACGCGGAGCGTGGACGCGATCCCCGCCACCCTCGCCGACGCGCTGATGGGGCGCCTCGATCGTCTGTCCACCGCGAAGGAGCTGGCGCAGCGTGCGGCGGTCATGGGGCGCGAAATCTCGTACCCGCTGCTCGCCGCGCTGGTCGGTCGAGACGATGCAGCGCTGCGGCGAGACCTGACGCGCTTGGTCGAGGCGAGCATCCTGTTCGCGCGCGGCGAGCCGCCGCACGCCACGTACGCCTTCAGGCATGCACTGATCCAGGAGGCGGCGTATCAATCGCTCTTGAAGCGCACGCGCCAGCAACTCCACGCTCGGATCGGCGAGGTTCTGGAGACACGCTTTCCGGAGCGCGTCGAGTCGGAGCCCGAGGTGATCGCGCGGCACTACGAGCAGGCGGGCCTCGTCGCGCCGGCGAGCGCGTACTATCGGCGGGCCGGCGAGCGCGCGGCGGAGCGGTCGGCGAACGAGGAAGCGATCGGGCACCTGCGCCGCGCGCTCGCACTGCTCGCGACGCTCCCGGATGATCGCGAGCGGGACCAGCAGGAGCTCGGGATCCAGATGGCCATCGCGACGCCGCTCGGTGCGGCCGTCGGATTTTCCCATCCGGACTGCGAGGCGGTGTACGCCCGGGCGCGTGCGTTGGCGACCCGGATCGGCGCGTCGCCGCAGTTGGCGCGCGTACTCACGGGGCTCGCAACCGCCTACTTCGTGCAAGGCGACCTCGCCACCGGCGAGGCGATCGGCCGGGATGCCCTGGCGGCGGCCGAGCGCACGGACGATTCGCTCGACCTCTTGCTGGGGCACGTCGTGGTGGGCTTCCCTCATTTCTATCGGGGCAGCTTCGCTCGCGCGGCGGAGCACTACGCGCGGGCCACCGCGCTCTACGATCCCCGCGAGCATGCGTCCTTCGCGCGCACGCTCGGGTGGGACCGCGGCGTCAACGGGCACGCGTACCTGGCATGGTGTCATCTCTACCTCGGCCACCACGATCGGGCCCTCGCCCTGAGCGGCAAAGCGGTGCAGTTGGCGAAGCGCATCGACCATCCGCTCACCTTGGCGAACGTGCTCCTGCACGTGGGGATTCACCACATCGAGCGCCGCGAGCCCGACCGGGCTCTGGCATTCGGCGAAGAGCTCGTGGGGCTCGCCGAGCCACTCGGCTTCCCCCTGTACGCAGGTGCGGGAAGGTTTTTCCGGGGCTGCGCACGGGCCGATGCGGGCAACCTCGAGAAAGGAATCGCCGAGATGGAGCACGCCCTGGCCGAGCTGGCGCAAGTCGCCGTTGGGATCGGAGCACCCGGCTTCCTCACGTTGTTTGCCGAGCGGCTCCGGCGAGTCGGCCGTCACGACGACGCCCTCCGCGTCGTCGCCCTCGGCCTGATGCGCGCCGAGAGTCAGGACTCACACTGGGTCGACGCCGAGCTCCACCGCATCCATGCGCGCACGCTCCTGGACCGAGACGAGGCGGGAGGAGAGGAGGCGGAGGCGCGCCTCCTGCAGTCCCTCGAAATCGCCCGGCGACAGGAGAACAACCTCTTCGGGCTGCGCACGGCCATGGACATCGCGCGGCTCTGGCAGCGCCAGGGGAAAGGCGACGCGGCACGCGCCCTCCTCGCGCCGCTCCACGCGTCGTTCACCGAGGGTTTCGAGCTGCAGGATCTTCAGGACGCCAAGACGTTGCTGAACGACCTGGCGTAGACGGCCTGTCAGACTGAACTTCGCGCTGATTCGCTTCTAGCAGCGAGAGAAACGCCTGCGGTCATTCACTTTCGAGAGCGGGCGACCGGGGTCGAACCGGCGACGTCCAGCTCGGGAAAGGATCACACCGAGACTCCTTCGATCGCTCAGGGTAATTGTTGGCGCCTCGAGACGTTGGAAAACCCCGGGGCGCGAGGTTGAGGTTCTCGTCGCTGTCGATCAGGTCGACGACGAGGTCCGGGTGCCTGGCATAGAGGTCCGGCAAGCGGTGGACCAGGTACTCGGAGCTCATCGCTGCGACGCAGGTGACGCGCACCAAGCCCGTCACGCCCTCAGCGTCGGCTTCAGCGCAGCGCACGATGCCCGCGACGTCCTCCTCGATACGCTCGGCTCGCTCTAGCGCACGGAGGCCGAACGAGGTCAGCCGCCATCGACCTTCGCCACGTTCGAAGAGAGCGGCGCCGAGCGATTGCTCGAACGCGTACAAGCGGCGGGCAACGGTGGTCTGATCGACGCCCAGGCGGCGCGAAGCCGCGGCCAACGTCTTCTCGCGAGCGAGGACGACGAACATCCGCAGGTCGTCCCAGTTCACGAGAGCTCGTTCCGGTCGTGGTCGCGCCGCGTCTCCATGTCTGATCCGACGTCGCGGTCCAAAGATGTCCCGTTTCGTGCCGCGCGAGCAAGGCCCGCGGGAGCGCTAGGCGCGTTGAGGCTTTGAGGTTCCTGCCTGGTCGAAGAAGAGCCGGAGCTGACCCATGACATGCTCACCAATTCTCGGCGAAAGGTCGGATTTCGACGTTGAACGACCATGCGGAGCGCTCCTGATTGACGACGTGCCACACCTCATCGGCGATCGCTGACGGTTTGATGAAGAATGGGTCTCCCGCGGGTTTCGAGAACATCCCACGGGTCCATTCGAGGTCGATGACGGCATCGATGACGACGTAGGCGACGTGCACCCCCTTCGGCCCGACTTCACGAGCGATGGCCTCGGCCAGGATCCGCTGTGCCGCCTTCGTTGGCGCGAAGCCCGCGAACTTCGCCCTACCCCGGAGCGCCGATGTGTTTCCCGTCACGACGATCGCTCCTTCTCCCGCCTCGATCATGGCTGGCGCGAGTCGTCGAGCGAGGTGGAGGAGCGCCATCGTATTGACCTGGAAATTGCCGTTCAGCACCTCGGGATCGATCTCGAGGAACGTGGCGAACGCCCCGCCGACGGCATTGTGAACGAGCACCTTCGGCGCCCCGAGGTCGGCGCGCACCCGCTCGATGGTCGCGTCGAGCTGCGCCTCGTCCGTCACGTCGCACGGGTATCCGCGCGCGTGCTCGATCTCGTGCTCGAGCTCGTCGAGTCTCTTTTTGTTGCGGGCGAGCATTGCCACGGCGTAGCCGCCTCGCGCGAAACGGCGCGCGATCGCCGCTCCGGTTCCGGGACCGACGCCGCTCACGAGCGCGACGGGAAGTGTTCTCGTCATTGCTCCTCCTTTCGAAACGAGCACGTTCACCGCCCCTGGAAGCGCGCTTCGCGACGCTCCACGAAGGATTGGATGCCTTCCTTGAAATCCTCGGAAGCAAAGACTGCCTTCTCTATCGCCGGAATGGCTTCGATGGCGGCCCGCTCGCCCTGCTGGAGGTAGACCAGCGCCGCCGTCTTCGTCGCGCGCAGGCCGAGGGGAGCGCACTGGCAGATCCGTCTTGCGATCTCCATCGCGCGCTCGCGGTGCTTGCCGTACGGATGAACCTCCTGCACGAACCCGATACGCAGCGCTTCTTCCGCGCCGAACTCATCGCAGAGGAACAGGTGGTACATCGCGTTGCCCCAGCCCGTACGGGTCAAGTAGCGAAAGTGGGCGCCGCCCAGCGGCGCGATCCCCCGCTTCGACTCGAGCTGACAGAACCGTGCGGTGTCGGCCGCGATGACGATGTCGCCCGCGAGCATCATCTCGATACCGATCGTGTAGGTGATGCCGTGCACCACGGAAATCACCGGCTTGGTGGTCCGTCTGTGCAGGGCGAACGGGTCGACCTGATCCTCTGGGATCGGCTTCGCCGTGGCGGTGGGGCCGAAGAACTTCGGCATGTCGAGGCCCGCGGTCGTGTGCTCGCCGGCCGGATCGAGGATGGCGACCCAGAGGTCGTCGTTCTCCTCGAAGGTCGTCAAGTGCGTCGACAGTTGCGCCATCAAGTCCGGAGTGATGGCGTTCTTCTTCGTGGTGTTGTCCAGCGAGATGACGCAGATGTGACCGTCCACGGTCATTCTCACTTCCGGGGCATTCTGCTCCATCATCGGCTCTCCTCCTGACGTCGAGCTCGTCGCTGACTCATGCCGCGCTCACGTGTGCCGCCGCCACCGCGCGGACGCGTGCGGACGCCGACTCCGCGGCCTCCGCCTCCACACCGACGACCGGCGCCAAGTGGACGGCGACGTTCTTATGGTACGGCGTGGCCGCGATCGGGTCGCAGTCGTCATGGGCGGTGATGAGGTTCAGGCGAGGGCCGTCGACGATGCGACCGCCCCGACCGTCGGGATACGACTGGCCGTACCCGTGCGGCAGAGCGACGAGACCGTGTCGCATCGACGGATCACTCTCGACCCGACAGACAAGGCGCCCCGTCCGCGTCGCAACGGCCATCCAGCCTCCATCCGTCCCTCCGAGCGCGGCGATGTCGTCGGGATGGATACGGAGCGCTCCGTCGTGATCGCTCTTCCGCCAGGCGGGGGTGCGGAAGATCTGGTTGGCGTTGTACATCCGGCGTTGGCCGGCGACGAGTGTGAACGGGTACGCCGGATCGTCCTGCTCCGCGGCGGGATCGAGGCGTGCGAGCCAGTCGAGCAACTCCGGGACGGCGAGGTGAATCTTGCCGTCCCGGTGTTTCACGAGCTCGAAAATCTCGTCGTACTCATGCGCGGTGAAGACGAAGCCCGAGCGACTGGCGAGCAGCTTCTCGAAGAGCGCATCGCCGAGGAGCGGCGGAGCAGCCGTGGTTTCGAGGGCACGCTGGACCGCCACAGTGTGCGCCATTGCGGTCTGATGGCAGCCTGCGTAGAGCGGCGCGGCCGCGGCAGCACCGCCTGGCAGCGTCGGACCGAGAGTCCGGTAGAGGAGCATCGGCGCGACCGGTATGAGTTTCGGGTTCTCGGCGAACATCTGGAACGCGCGCTCCATCATCTTCCCGCGGTCCTCGGCGGCCAGCTCGCGCAGCTCGGCGAGCGCGTCGTCGCCGGGCAGATCGCCCATCTCACGCAGTAGGCGCGCGTAGATCTCCGGCTCCGGCAGCGTGCCTGGAAGCGGTTCGAAGAGCGGCGCGCGGAGGTGGAAGAAGTTCCGCGGCCATTCCAAGTTGAAGAGCGTCGTCTCCCACTTCTCGTACTGCGCCGCGGCCGGTAGCACGTAGTCGGCTAGCTCGGCCGTCTCCGTGTAGGCGACGTCGACCACGACCGAGAGGTCGAGCGCGCGAACCGCAGCCTCGAACCGGACGGTATCGGCCGTCGTGTTCGCCGGGTTGCTCGACTCGACCCAGAGTGCCCGCACGCGCCGCGGGTCGTCGCTCAGGACCTCGTCGGCGAAGCGGTTCGTCGGCAGGAGGCCGCCGATGATCTCCTGGCCCGTCACGCTCGAGCGTTCGCCCTGCGAGTCGCGATAGAGCGGCAGCAGCCACGTGTGGATACCGTTCGTCCCAGGTCGGCCGAAGTTTCCTGTGACGAGGTAGAGCAGCTTCTCGAGGTAGGAATTCAGCGTCGAATGGCGGCTCTGCTGGATGCCGAGCTCGACGCGTATGACCATCGACCGCGCCGCGAGAATCATGTCGACCGCGCGCTCGACGTCGGCGAGCGGGACGTCGGCGTGCGCCACCCATGCCTCGATCGGTGTGCGCGCGAGCACGGATCGCACTTCCTCCCAGCCGACGGTGTGCCGGGAAAGAAACTCCGCCGCCTCGCCACCCCGCCTCAGGATGATCGCCAGCATCGCACCAAGCAGGAAGGCGTCCGTGCCGGGACGAAGTGGCAGGTGGAGATCGGCAATGTCCGCGACCTCCGTGCGCCGCGGATCGATCACGATCATGCGGCGCCCGGCCGCCTTCTTGATCTCGTTCACTTCGTGCCGCGCCCCTTGAAAGCCGTTCGCCAGCCAAGGGTTGCACCCGAGCACCACGAGGAGCTCCGTGTGCTCGACGTCTTCCGCCGTGTGGCAGAGCTGGTCGCCGTAGAGCCGCCCGTTCACCCAGAAGTCCCCGGTCTTCTCCTGCGAGAGCGCGTTGAAGCACTTGTTCGCGCCGAGCACGTCGCGGAGCGCCAAGAAGCCGGTGCCGCCGAGATGGTTGCCCTGCCCGCCGCCACCGTAGAACGCGAAGGCCTCGCTGCCGTGCTCGGCGCGGATCGCGTTCAGGCGGGCGGCGATCTCGGAAAACGCCGTGTCCCACGAGATTGGCTCGTGCGTGCCGTCGGGGCGCCGGCGGAGCGGTGTCGTCAGGCGATCGGCGTGGTCGCCGTACCACTGCAGGCGTTGCGGCTTCTGGCACAGGTATCCCTGCGAGCGCTCGTTCGCACGATCGCCACGCACGCGGATGATCTTTCGACCCTCCGTTGCGACCTCGAGGCCGCAGTTGACGTAACAGAGGTTGCAGAAGGTTTGTTTCCAGATCTGATCGGGCATGGCTCGCGCCCTCCTCATGCTTCGACGACTGTCAGTGCAGAGCGCGGGTCACCATTTCTCGACCCACGGTCGTAGGACCACTTCGAACGCCCACGTCGACCGATGCTGACGGTGCAGATGCAAATAGGTTTCCGCGATGTGATCCGGGTCGGCCATGTTGTCGTCGACGGTGGTTCCCGCCAGTCGGTGAGCGCGGGTCCCGTCTGGCTGCGTCCAGCCAATCGCGGCGTCGATCGGCACATTGGCGACGTGGATACCCTGCGGCATCAACTCCCGCGCCATGCTCTGGGCGAGTCCCGACTTGGCCTGACACGCCATCGCAAAGGCACCGCTCGTCGGGAAGCCTTTCAGCGCTGCGCTGGCGTTCGTGAAGATGATCGTTCCTTTCGCGCCGTTGGCGTTGGGTACGTTCTCGCGCATGAGCCTCGCTGCCTGCTGACCGACCAGAAACGCACTGAACGCCGAGTTCCGAAGTGTCTCGAGGGCCATGGCCGCGTCGGCATCGGCGATTCCTTTGCGAAAAATGCCGGCCATCCGGCCGTCGATGTTGTGCACGACGAGGGTGGGAGCTCCGAGATCTCGCACGACGTTCTGGAACAGCAGATCCACGGCCGCTGGTTCACTCGCATCGCACCCATAGCGGCGCACGCCGTGCGTCTTCTCCAGCGTCTGCAACGCCTCTTTGTCCGGATTCCTGGCGGCGATGGCGACACGCATGCCGCGTTCCGCGAACAGCCTGGCACAACTCGAGCTGATGCCGGGGCCGCCCCCGATGATGAGTGCAACGTCTCGTGAAGTGTCGGTGGTGTGTTCGTGGGGTTGAGCCATTTGTCGCGTCTCCCTCAGTGAACGTCGTGACACGGCGCTTGTTCAGTCATGGCAGTATGGGTACACTGCAATACTGACGCAAGCATCGAGCGAAGGTCGCTCGAAACCGCAGAGGCACCGATGCGATACGCCCCCGAACACAATAAAGAGACGCGTGAACGGATCTTAGGAGCGGCGTCGCGCCTCTTCCGAGAGCACGGTATCGCCGCCGTCGGCCTCACGAAGATCATGGCCGAGGCCGACTTGACGGTCGGCACGTTCTACACCCACTTCAAGTCCAAGGAGGTGCTCGTCCGGGAAACCCTTCGTCGAGCACTGGAATCCCGACGTGCGGAGCCCGCGCAGGCGCTCCGCAGCGGTGAGTTGGAGGTGGCGATTCGCGCCTACTTGAGCCCTGAGCACCGCGATGCGCCCGGCATCGGATGCCCGACCGCGGCCTTGGCATCAGAGTTGGCGCGCCATCCCCGCGCGACACGACAAACCTTCGCGTCGCACACAGAGCCGAGCCTTGAGGTGCTCGCAGAGGGGCTATCAAAACGGCGAGGGAAGCGGGTAGACCGGGCAGATGCAGCGGCTTTTCTCGGACTCTTGATCGGGACGCTGCAGCTCGCCCGCGCGACCCCAGACCGCGCTGCATCCGATGCCATCCTCGGGGCTGGTGTTCGCGCCGCGCTCCGGCTCGCGCCCATTGACGACCATCGGCCGCCACCCGCAAGACCGCGCGGACGATAGTCCACGGGAGTACCGCACCGCGTGCCCACGGATCAATTGTACTTTCAGAGTCGCGTACCGGCCGCGGCGATGGCGAGATGGCCAAATAGCGCTTCGCGCAGACACGCGCGCGCTCAAGGTAGAGCCCGGGGTCGTGAGCGCCGGTCAGATGCCGATGCCGCCGTGCTACCCGCAACCGAATCAACACATTGCGCTTTGACTTGCCAATTGCAGCATAGCCATACTGCCACGGCAGAAGCTCCAGAGATGCGGTCGGACGACGCGGCGAACGTCCGCCTCGCACACAGAGCTGAGCGTCGATTTGGGGCACGAGAGAATTTCATGCTGCTCGGAGGATGTAGATGTCCGACGCGGCTACGCCGCTGGGCTGACAGCGCCATCGGCTCGACTCGGTCTGGTGTGACGCTCCGTCTCGGTGAAGATCCCCGCATGCCAGCTGGATTCTGGCCATGATGAACGAGGACTCACCGCCCCGTTCGCGTCCGAGCAGACCTTTGGCTCCGGCCGCGCCCGCACCCGTGCGCGATCTCCGCGGCCGCGCGCTGCGCGACCTACGGGTGTCGGTGACCGACCGTTGCAACTTCCGGTGTCGCTACTGCATGCCGAAGGAAGTTTTCGGGAAGCGCTTCCAGTTTCTCGAGCGCGCCGAATTGTTGTCGTTCGGCGAGATCCATCGCTTGGTGCGGTTGTTCCGGGACCACGGGGTGCAGAAAGTTCGCCTCACCGGCGGCGAGCCGCTTTTGCGCAGACACCTCGAACGCCTGGTCGAGATGCTGGCGTACTGGGAGGATCTCGATCTGACGCTCACAACCAACGGCTCCCTACTAAAGGAGAAGGCGCGCGATCTGCAGGCGGCCGGATTGCGGCGCGTGACGGTCAGTCTCGATTCGCTCGATGACGGCGTTTTCAGACGGATGAACGACGTCAACTTTTCGGTGGCGAACGTGCTTCAAGGTATCGAGGCGGCGGCCGCTGCCGGCCTCGCCCCGATCAAGATCAACATGGTGGTCCAACGCGGCGTGAACGAGGACAGCGTCTTGCCCATGGCGCGGTTTATGAAGGCTGAGGGCCACATCCTGCGCATCATCGAATTCATGGACGTCGGCGCCACCAACAGATGGAAGCGCGAGGACATAGTGCCATCGCGGGAGGTCGCGGCAAGCATCGCCGCCGAACTGCCGATCGAGCCGATCGATGCGGAGTATCCCGGCGAGGTGGCGGAACGATGGCGGTACACCGACGGGGGCGGCGAGATTGGGTTCATCTCGTCGGTGACGCAGACGTTCTGTCGCAGCTGCACGCGCACGCGGTTGTCGGCGGAAGGGCAAGTCTACACCTGTCTCTTCGCGACCCGCGGAACGGATTTCCGCGCGCCGATTCGGGGCGGCGCCTCCGACAGCGACCTCGCCGCGATGATCCGCACGGTATGGGGCGCGCGTGATGATCGCTATTCGGAACTCCGTGGCGCCGGCAGCGCCGGCGAGCACAAGATCGAGATGAGTTACATCGGTGGCTGACGTACCGCCCGTCGGTTTTGCGCCGCACGACCGCAAGAGCCCGCTGACTGCGCCGTGGGAGCCGATCTACTGTAAAGCCCAAGGCATCTCGGTTGTGTTGGGTATCGAGATCCGCGCGCCGCACACAAACTCTCGGGGCTTGGTGCATGGCGGACTTGTTGCTGCGCTGCTCGACAACGTCATGGGGCTCGCGTGCAGCAAGGCCCTGCTGGCAGAGAGACCGGACGCTGCGGCCGTGATTACTGTATCGCTCGGCGTCGAATATCTCGGCATGGCGAAGCTGGGGCAGTGGCTGACCTTTGAGCCGCACTTCGTCAAGACGGGCAAGACGCTGTGCTTCGCCGAAGCCAGCGCAGTCGCCGACGGTGTGATCATCGCGCGCGGCAGATCGACCTTCCGGACGGGTGTTGCCCGATAGGATGCGGCTTCTATCGGGATCGGAAGAACCACCCCACGGGTTTTGTCCGCGACCGAGTTCTTCACCTCTTCACCTCAGCTCGCGGCTGCGTGAAGGCCTGCGCGGCGACGCCTACCGGGCGACGGCTTTGTGAGGTCCAGTCTCGAAGACTGGACCTCAAGCTGCTTCGCTTCTAGGCAGCATCAGAAACGCGCGCCAGACCGCGCAGTTGGAAGAGAGCGGGCGACCGGGGTCGAACCGGCGACGTCCAGCTTGGGAAGCTACGGAAGACCGCTGAGCCAAGTGCACGGCGGCGCAGGAGAAACCAGTAATTCCACGCGCATGAGAGATTCCTGCACCTCCCGCATTCGCCCTCGAATTCCCGCGAGAGCCCGCGAAAACGGGAACGGTTCCCGTTCGTTCACCGAGCGTCAGCCTTACTGAGAATGTGGACTCGTCCTTGGATCAACCTTGATGTGGCCATCCGCAAGCGTGGCGGCAACTCGTGGTTCGTGGTGGGTCCGCTCACGCGAGCTCCTTAACTCCAGAACGGCAAGCCACGGAACTAACTCTGACGCCAACGAAACCGTGCCAAAGGAAAACCAATGCTTGATCAAGACCGAGAAGAGATGGGGCCCCGGAAAGTGTTCTGGTTGTTCGACCGAGGACAAGGCAAGCTCGTAAGCGAGTACGGCTCGCTGTACTTGCCAGAACTCCAGACGTCAGCGGACGTTCTCGCGGCGTTGCTCTGCATCGGGCGGGCGGCAGGTCGTCCGATGCCCGAGGGGGTTTTCGAGGATCTTCGGACGGCGCTAGAGGAGCTATACGGCAGAGATGTTTTCTGGGCAGAACTGGTTGAACGAGGTTCGGGGTCCGAAGGCATCGAGCTTCGGCACCTTCTCAACGTGGAAGACCTAGAGACCTACTTCGCGAACGTTGCTGTGCCGGCCCACCGCAATGTTCACTGACGGACCGCCGCGAAGCGACCAAGCTGGCGCGGAGCTATCGCAGCGGGGACTTGACCGCGGTGTGGGTCCCGATGCGGCGCACGAGGCGCTGCGGGATTTGGTGCGTGGGAGATGCCGGTCGGCGCGGGGGGTTCCTTCGCGGGGCCGGTCTTCGTGAGAGGTTTCGGGGATAACACACTTGCAACAGTAGTTTGATTTTCCTGCTCCTTTTTCGGCGCTCTTTAGGCCGAGCGCCCGATTCCCTATGTGGCGATGCTGGTCAGATGAGTAAAGTGCGGCCATGGCCCGTGCCACCTCTGACCGCCCGTCTCGCGGGCTGAGCTGAGCGTGGGGCTGCTGGCCCGCCTGCGGCAGGCGCTTGTGCCCTTCGCGGCTTGGTGGCGTCCACTGTCGCGCGCTAGGGTTTCGCTCGTGGACGTCCACAGCGCGTACCCGGACCTCTACGAGCAGTTCACCAACGCGGCGGCTCTCACCACCAACCTCCTCGAAGGTCCGTCGGGGATCCCGTCGCGACATCTCACCGAGGCGGAGGTCGATCAGCTCGGCGGACTGATCGACTGGCTACTTACCGATGCCGAGATGGAATTGCAGATTGATTCAACCTCGGTTCCGCTAGACCCCTCTCACGAGATCAGCCGAGCGCGGCTCGCGATGCTTACCGAGCGGATCGCCATTCTGCGCCGACTCTTGGACTCCCGAGACGACCATCTCCGCATCCAGCCGAGGATGCTCCGTGTCTGGGGCGATCACGTGTACCGAAGAGGTCGAGACATCCTGCGGCGGTCGGATCAATTCATCCAGGCGGCCAGCGATGGCACTCTTCCAGCGATCTCTCCGCGGGAGGCAATCAACGGCGCTGTCCGGTTCATTCCAGTCTGGTTCGGGCAACTGCAGGAGACCCCCAAGGACGTGGTCGAGTTTTGTATCCGCGAAGACCTCGCCGCAACGATGACGATCGCGGTACGCCCGATCATCCTCGAAACCTTTCTTCAGCCTCGTAATCTTCGCATGGCAATCGAAACGGACCCGGAATCAGAGGAGCGGTGGCTCGACATCGAGATCGACATCGCCGACGATCACACCGCCGAACGGTTCATCGCGTTCGTGGAACAGCTCCACACCATCGCGCCGCCCGAAGATGCCAACAAGATTCGCTTGTCGTATAGCGTGCGCAGCTAGATCGCTCGTTCATGGACCCCAGAACCTACTTGACCCTCGCGAGCGAACTCGCGGCCTGCGCTCCGGTCGAGTACAAACGGAGCGCCATCAACCGCGCCTACTACGCCGCCTACGGTGTCGCCCATCAGGCGCTCGATCTCCTTGAGTGCGAGATCCCGCAGACGGCGACGGGTCATCAGCTCGTGCGGGACATCCTCACGGGCTCAAGCGACCCATCCCTCAAGACGGCCGGGGGCTTGCTGAATCAGCTCTACGCGTGCCGCATCAAGGCCGACTACCGTTACTCCCATCCTCACCCGGAAGAGCCTCGCACGTGCATCGACTGCGTGCGTTTCGCAGCGAATATCATCGCGCGCATCGACACCGCCATGAAGGACGTAGCAGCCGCGAAGATGGCGGTTCAATGGGCGTTTGCGTCCTGCGTGATCCTGCCCCTTGCCCACATCGGACGACTCCGCATGCTCGCAGAGGCCGCAGCGATCATCGCGCCGCTGCTGGTACTCGGGCGCGAGCTTGGGGTACGGTGAGGCCATGAAAGACGGCCCACCCAGCCCCCGCGAGCGCACCCCTTGGGAGAAGTTCCAAGAGCTGACCAAGCGTGTGGTGCGCGTCCCGAAAAGCGAAGTGGACAAGCGCGAGGCCGAGTGGAAGCGCGACCGCGCGGGCAAGGCGTCCCCCACAAAAGTCCGATAGGCAATCAGCCCCGTGAATCCCGGCACCCTTCTGACATCGTTCGCTCACCAGTTCGTTAGCCTCTGCAAGGATATTCCGACCGAAGAGATTCTCACACACAGGCTCTGGTGGCGGGGCCTCACAGCGGCCATGCTTGTCGCCGGGCTAGCCCTGGCCGTCCTCTCGAGCCGATGGTCCCGCCCGTATCAACGGAACATCGCAATCGCATGGGTCCTCCTGCCACCAATTTTTTTCTTTGTTGAGTGGTGCCTGCTTCCGTGCGCCCTCGTAGAAAACGGCACCGCGTTCGCATCGTATCAGCAGTCGCAAGCGCTGGCGGCACAACTGTGGGCCGCGCTCGCAGCTATTCTCGGGGCTCGATACCTGCAGTGGAGCGAACCGCCCCCGGAGCCGGTTCGCGTGTGCGAGCACTGCGGTGGGTCGAGCAAGAATCCGGTGCTGCACGACAAGGGCTAGGTCGGCGCGCTATTTGCCGATCATATGCGCGTCGAAGGCGACCTGAGGGACCTTGCGTCGTTCGGGCACGGCGTCTAGACCGGCCTTGTGGACGACCTGGACGCCAAGCTCTCTCACGAACGCGACCGGCGCGTCATACAGCTAGCCGGCCTCGCTCACGCCTTGAACGCCTCTCCATCGAACGCCTAGCTGAAGTGCTCCCGATGGTCGTCGGCATCGACGACGTGCTGCGACGGGTGCGGCAGCTCGGGGTGCCGGTCGGGATCGCGGCGACAGCGCCGCCAACCGGGCGGCAATGGCGCCGTAGCGAGCCCTTCACTCGCTCGGGTCTTCGCGCTTGGCCGGAGCTGGGCCAGGTTCGCTCACCGAAACTCCCGTTGTTTGGTCTCCCATGACACGGGCTAAATCTTCGATGCGGTAAACACCCGTGCGTTGGTAGTACTCGCTGGCCTCTCGCACCCACTGGGGCGGGTCTGCACCCTCCAGTTCCTGCGACAGCGAACGAGGCCGTTTTGCTTGGCTCATGGCCTCTCCCAATCTAGGCGAACAGTATCGCCTCAGGTAGCCGCTTGTGGCGAATCCACCGAAACGGGCGATCCGAGGTAATCGCGGCAATTTCAATGGGCCCCCCGCACACGGGCGGGTAGTGCGAAAACTTCAACGCCTTAATTGTTGTGTAAATTGAGGTGTATACGAAGTCAATTGCTTCCCGCAGTGGCAGATTGATCGCCTGTCCGAGGATGTGCGGGCGCACGAGGTCGATGAGCGCTTGTCGATCGGCGGTCCATCTCCCGGAGGCAACGATGTCTTCGAAGATGCGGTCGTCCATTCCGTAGACCAGCCTCCGCATGATGCTCGGGACGCCCCAAAATTTCGCGGGACCAACCGGGATCGGAACGGGTGCGCTAACCCCCGCCGTTGGATGAAACGTGATCTCGGCTGCCGCCGGTGTACGGTCGGCCGGAAGCGACCCCGCCACACAGAAGCCGCCCTGCAGGCCATCGCCAAGATCCGTGAGCATCTTTTGCTCATCCGGTGATCGCACCGCCTGTGCTTCCAAAAGCTGAGCATACTGGACCGCGGCATCTTCTTGGTACGTGACGTTGAATCCGTCTCGCCACAATTGGGCGACCTCCATCAGGGAGGACGGCGACGTTGCGGCGATGAGGTCGGCCAAGCGAGCGATGAGGGAGCGGTAGCTCACGTTCTGAAGGGTCGCTAACCCCCACGTCAGAACGGCGACGTCCCCCGGCCGGCCGAGTTCGGAGTGACCCACTTCGAAGATCTTCTGACCATAGTTGAAGTGCCTCGCGGTGCCTGCGGTCTGCGTCAGGTTGTTGACCTGGATGGTGGTGGTGCTGTCTGCGCCCAGGATCACGGCACCAGTCGAAAGGTAGCAGGCGGCGATAGTCACGCGCACCCAGGCATGACAGCGGCCGCATCGTGGAGTCAATTGAATTCGCTGACGTCGTCTCAGGGTGGCGCACGAAAGCGGAGGTGGGGGGTGAGGCGGTCTCCGCCATGAGTGAACGGAGACCGCCCTTGTGGCTGTGTTGGGACTACGCTCGCGCGTAGTCGCGTTCATTTAGCGGGTCGGGAAGATGCGCACGGTGCGGGTGACTACCACCGCCCGCACCTCCGCCTGCACGGTCAGCCGCACAGGTCGGAACACCGGCCGAGGGATTACGACCGGACGTGTTACGGTCGAAAATCCGCGCCGGATTACGAGATTTGCCAAGACCTTCACCCCCTTTCGAGGCGTTCGTGATGGCCATCCCGCATGACGAGAGCGACTGTAGCTTGCGTTGGGTAGGGTCGAACTAGTACGACACTGCTGGTTGTGCGTTCGACCTGACGTCCTATCGTGCCCGCTCTAGGGTCTGGGATGACGGGTGAAACCCTTCGAAAGCCACGGTCTAGCCACCGTGGCTTTCGACGTAATGGGGTACTCCCTCCTAAGCGGCGTTGGCCCAACTCTCCGTATGCTGGCCGCCGACGTGCAACACTCGAGCGAACCGCATTTCGGTACGTTCCACCTCGGCGTCAATCTGCAGATCGAAGACACGTCCGATGTCGAAGAAGACGCCGGGCGCCGACTGATGCAACTCCTTCCCCACCATCCCGCGCAAGACCTTTTCCGTGTGCGGTTTCAGCGACTCTTTGCCGTTCTCCCATCGCGAAACGGTCTCGGGGGTCACCTGGAGCTTCCGCGCAAATTCGACACCGCTGAGACCGAGCAGTTTCCGAAACACTCGAACCTCGCGTCCATCAAGCGGCGCCGGCAGCATCGTGCGCTCGACGGCCGCCGCAATCTTCAAACCTGCAACGTCCGTGATCGCGACGCCGAACACACTCTTGCATCCTCCGCATTCGTAGGCGGTTGCCCCGTTCAATACGAACACGTCAGGCAAGCCCACGTACTGAGTTACGTTGAATGGCCCAATGTCCCTCGCGTTTACGGACTCGCTCCGACACGACGGGCACCGGAAGTTTGATGGCGGGGGGGTCTTCGATGCCTGCGCCTTCGGACCGAGCGGCATCATCAGATTGGACTGCAACGTTACGGGCGGCTTCATTGTCTTTCCCTGGGTCATTGGTCGTTACGGCAATCGAGAGAACCAAGATGCGCGGGTGGCCACACACCTCAATGAGCTGAATCGCGGCGGTAATCGTCGCGCCGTCTGTGGCTCTCGCTTCACATGTATGCCGACGCTGTCCAAAATCATCATGAGTCACCTCCGTCGTAGTACTCGTCTCGAACAAGCGTTCGAATTCATCTGCTTCGATACGCGCTTCATAGAGGGCCTTGGGGACGTCGAACTGCGAGTACAAAACATGATCCCCCCGCTTAAACGCTTCCCGCACCACCTGCGTCTCAAAGTCCAGCCGTTCATCCACGTTTCTTCTCCCGTAGTCGCAACTTGACACGGTGTCAAGCCCCTAGGCGCCTGAGGCTGCGGATACAGGGATCTTCGATCACAAAACATGATGACGTGTCAAGATTATGGCGACCGGGTCCCGCGGCGGACGGCACGGGAAAGCGGAAGTCACTTGCTGGAGGCGCACGGTGTCCGGGTCTTTTCGCTTCCCGCCGAGTGCGTGGAATTCGATGCGTTCTCATTGTGGGCCCGAGGCATCCCGTACATCTTCCTCAATCCGCTCAAGTCGGGTGAGCACGGACGCTTCGATGCTTGTCACGAGCTGGGACACTTGGTTCTGCATCGCGACGGAGGACCGCGCGGCACGCGGCAGGCCGAGTGGGAAGCCGATCAATTCGCGTCGTCGTTCCTGATGCCGCGCGCGAGTGTTGGCGGACCTGACGAAGCGCGGAAAAATGGACCGCACGTCGATCACGATTT
>CAZWAX010000037.1:0-22173 GCA_964631985.1 uncultured Polyangiaceae bacterium
CCGCGACGGCCTCGAGGTGCTGGCCGCGGCCGGCGTCCGTGCCGTCATCCAGCCCGGCGGCAGCGTGCGCGATCCCGAGGTGGTCGCAGCCGCCAACGAGCACGGCATCACGATGATCCTGACCGGGCAGCGCCACTTCCGGCACTAGGGCCACGATGCGGATCCTGGTCGTCGGAGGCGGGGGGCGCGAGCACGCGCTCCTGTGGAAGCTGGCGCAAAGCGTGCGGCGGCCCGAGCTGCTCTGCGCGCCGGGCAACGCCGGAACCGCCGAGCTCGCCGAGAGCTGCGCGGTCGCGGCCGACGACGTCGCGGGGCTGCTCGCGCTCGCGCGCGACCGCCGCGTCGACCTCACCATCGTCGGTCCCGAGCTGCCCCTCACGGCCGGCATCGTCGACACGTTCCAGGCCGAGGGTCTGCGGATCTTCGGACCGAACCGGCGCGCCGCCGAGCTCGAGGGCAGCAAGGTCTTCATGAAGACGGTGCTCGCGCGCGCCGGCGTGCCGACGGCCGCCCATCGGGCGTTTCACGATCCTGCGGCGGCACGCCGTTGGCTCGACGAGATCGGCGCGCCGGTGGTCCTCAAAGCCGACGGGCTCGCGGCGGGGAAGGGCGTGCTCGTCTGCGAGGATCTCGCGACCGCGCGCGCGGGCCTCGACGAGATCATGGTGCGACGCGCCTTCGGCGCCGCCGGCGAGCAGGTCGTCATCGAAGAGTTCCTGCCCGGCGAGGAGCTCTCGTTCATGGCGCTGACCGACGGGCGCACCGTCGTGCCGCTCGCGTCGTCGCAGGATCACAAGCGGGTCGGTGACGGCGACACGGGTCCCAACACGGGCGGCATGGGCGCGTATTCGCCGGCGCCGGTGCTGACGCCGGCGCTCGCGGACGAGGTCATGGAGACGATCATGCACCCGGTCGTCGAGGCGCTCGCCGCCGACGGCATCGTCTATCGCGGCGTGCTCTACGCCGGCCTCATGATCGCCAACGGGAAGCCGAAGGGTCCCGAGTTCAACGTCCGATTCGGGGATCCCGAGTGCCAAGTGCTGATGATGCGCCTGCGCTCGGACCTGATCGACCTGGTCGAGGCGACGCTCGACGGCACGCTCGTCGGCTGTCGGCCGGTGTGGGACCCGCGCCCGAGCGCCGGCGTCGTCCTCGCCGCCGAAGGCTATCCCGGCGATCCCGCCAAGGGTGACGTCATCGCCGGCGTCGCCGATCGGCCGCGCTCGACCGAGAGCGCCGTCTTCCACGCCGGCACCGCGCGGCGTGGTACCGACGTCGTGACCAGCGGCGGACGGGTGCTCACGGCCTGCGCGCTCGGCACGGATCTCCGCGCCGCCGTCGCCAACGCCTACGCCGCAGTCGCGACCGTGAGCTTTCGCGGCATGCACTATCGGAAGGACATCGGCCATCGCGCCCTGGGCGCGAGCGCATCTCGGGAGGACGCATGAAAGCAACCGGTACGACGACCAAGGCAGGCAAAGCCGACGCGCCGCGCGTCGCCATTCTCATGGGCAGCGACAGCGACTGGGCCGTCATGTCGACCGCGTCGGAGCGGCTGACGAGCTTCGGGGTCGCGCACGAGGCGCACGTGCTCTCGGCCCACCGCTCGCCCGAGGAGACTGCGCGCTTCGCGCGCGACGCCAAGAAGCGCGGCCTCGCGGTCTTCATCTGCGGCGCCGGCGCCGCCGCGCATCTCGCCGGTGCGGTGTCGGCGCAGACCACGCTGCCGGTGCTCGGGGTGCCGCTCGACGCGTCCGGTCTCGGCGGTCTGGATGCGCTCCTCGCGACCGTCCAGATGCCCGCCGGCATCCCCGTCGGCACGCTCGCGATCGGCAAGGCCGGTGCCGACAACGCCGCCATCCTGGCGGTGCAGATCCTGGCCCTGGCGGACGCCGGGCTCGCCGCCAAGCTCGACGCCCACAAAGCGTCGCTCGCGAAGGGCGTGACGGAGAAGGATCGCAGGCTGCAGGAGACGATGGCCGCCAAACGGTCTGCCGGGAAATAGCGGCCGCGTGAATCACGGCGAGATCGTCAGCTTTCTCTGGGGTGTCGCGGACCTGATTCGCGACACCTTCAAGCGCGGCAAGTATCAGGACGTCATCCTGCCGCTGACGGTGCTGCGGCGCCTCGATTGCGTCCTTGCGCCGACGAAGGAGAAGGTGCTGAAGCGCCAGTCCGAGCTCCGGGGAAAGGGCCTGCAGGATCTCGAGGCTCAGCTGAGAAGAGCTTCCGGCTTAGCGTTCTACAACACCTCGCGCTACGACTTCGCGAAGCTTGCCGAGGACGCGCCGCACCTGAAGGCCAACCTCCGCAACTACATCGCCGGCTTCAGCCCCAACATGCGCGAGGTGCTGGACCGCTTCGATTTCGACAACACCATCAGCAAGCTCGACGACGCAGGATTGCTCTTCCTGGTCTTCGAGCGCTTCAAGAACGTCGACCTCCACCCAAGCACCGTCGACAACGCGACGATGGGGACGATTTTCGAAGAGCTGATCCGGAAGTTCAACGAAGCGCTGAACGAGAATCCGGGCGAGCACTTCACCCCGCGCGACGTCGTGCACCTGATGGTCGACCTGATGCTGGCCGGGGACGAAGCTCGGATCCGGGGTAAAGGCGTCGTTCGCACCGTCTACGACCCGTGCTGCGGCTCGGGCGGCATGCTGATGATCGCGAAGGAGCACATCACGGTCGGGGTGCGGAAGAACGGCGAGCTCCTCCGTCCCGCGCTCAACCCCGACGCGGAGATCCATCTCTTCGGCCAGGAAGTGAATCCCGAGACCTGGGCGATCGCCAGGTCGGATCTCTTCATGAAGGAGCCGACCGGCCGTGACGCCGACCACCTCGCGTTCGGCACCGTGCTCTCCAACGACGGCCACCAGGGTCAAGCGTTCGACTACGTCATCGCCAACCCGCCGTACGGCAAGGACTGGAAGCGCGACGAGGATGCCGTCGAGGCCGAGCACGGGCGCGGCATGGCGGGGCGCTTCGGGCCGGGTCTGCCGCGCATCAGCGACGGCCAGCTGCTCTTCCTGCTGACCATGCTTGCCCACGCCCGAGCGCCCAAGGACGGCGGCACCCGCCTCGCCATCATCATGAACGGCTCGCCGCTCTTCACCGGCGACGCCGGCAGCGGTGAGAGCGAGATCCGCCGTTCCGTTCTCGAGCACGACCTCCTCGAGGCGCTGATCGCGCTCCCCGAGCAGCTCTTCTACAACACCGGGATCGCGACCTACGTCTGGGTCGTGACGAACCGCAAGGCGCCGGCCCGCCGCGGCAAGGTGCAGCTGATCGACGCGACGTCGTTCTGGGTGCCGATGCGAAAGAGCCTGGGCGACAAACGGCGCGAGATCCCGTTCGAACGGGCCCAGGAGATCGTGAAGCTCCTGGCCGACTTCGAGGACGGCGCCACGCGCGGGGAGGCCGTGGTCAGCCGCATTTTTCCGACCACGCACTTCGGCTTCCGCAAGATCACCGTCGAACGGCCGCTGCGGTTGGCGTTCCAGGTCACGCCGGAACGCCTTGCCGCCCTCGACGAGCAGAAGGGCTTTCAGGCGCTGGCGCTCTCGAAGAAGAAGGGTGCCGCTGGTGCCAAGGAGCAAGCCGAAGGCCGCGCACTCCAGGACGCAATTCGTGGGCTGCTCGGCGGGCTCCCCGCCGAGCCGCTGAAAGACCGCGACGCTTTCGAGCGGGTGCTCGATGCCGCCGCCGCGAAAGCCGGCGTGAAGCTTCCCGCGCCGGCACGGAAGGCGATCCTCGCCGCATGCTCCGAGCGTGACGAGGCAGCCGCCATCTGCCGCGACAAGGAGGGTAACCCCGAGCCCGATCCCGACCTGCGAGACTCCGAGAGCGTGCCGCTCTCGGAGGACGTCGACACGTTCTTCGACCGCGAGGTCAAACCCCACGTCCCCGACGCCTGGATCGACACCACCAAGCGCGACCCCAAGGACGGCGAGGTCGGCATGATCGGCTACGAGATCAACTTCAACCGCTACTTCTACCGCTACACACCCCCGCGGCCACTGGAGGAGATCGAAGCCGACATCCGGGAGATCGAGACGGACATCGTGCGAATGCTGCGGGAGGTCACCGGCTCGTCGGGCTCGTGATGGCGGGATCGCCGATGCGCTGCGATGGAGCGACAAATTTTTCGATCCCATGCATTTTTCTCTTGACGACTTTTCGGCAGGACCTCGAACCGAGTCCACGAGCCTCGTCATGAGCCGGCACCGCAAGCACGCAGTCGGTCACACGATTCGTTTCGGCAGCGGCGAGATTCGAAACTCGTCTCGGGCGATTTGGGACGCGTACGCGCGCCGCCAGGAGGTCGAAAACCTCCATGGTATGCAGTTGCTATGACCACCACGCACGAGCTGAAGACCGTGGCCGATGACGAGCTCCTCCGGCGCCTGTCGGGCCTGGTGAAGCAGTCGCGACGAGTCGAATCCGTTCTCATCGCGCACATCGCGGAAGTGGACGAGCGCCGGCTCTACGCCCGCCATGCCGGATCGATGTTCACCTACTGCACGCGGGTCCTGCACCTCTCGGAGCACGAGGCCTACGCCCGGATCACCGTCGCGCGCGCAGCGCGGCGATACCCGGTGCTGCTCGCCATGTTGGGCGACGGCCGCCTTCATCTGAGCGGCATCGGCAAGCTCGTCCCGCACCTCACCGCCGCCAACCACGAGGAGATCCTGGGGCGGGCGACGCACAAGACCAAGAGCGAGATCGAAGAGCTGGTCGCCGCGATCGCGCCCAAGCCGGATGTTCCACCGACGGTGCGGAGGCTCCCGGTGCGGGTGGAGGCGGCGTCTAGCAGCGGGAGCGGCGAACTCGGTCCGGACCGAGTTCCGCCGGTTTCGTCGATTCCGGTAGCTTCGGCTGAGCTCGGTCCAGACCGAGTTCATGGCGACCCGCTAAGGTTGGTGGAAGTCCGCCCGTCGACCCATTCCCGGCCCGCGGTCACCCCCCTCGCGCCTACGCGCTACAAGATCCAATTCGCTGCCAGCGCCGAGCTCCGCGACAAGCTCGAACGCCTTCAGGCCCTCACACGGGAGGATCTGGCGACGGTCATCGAGGCATCGGTCGCCGAGAAGCTCGAACGGCTCGAAGCCAAGCGCTTCGGCCTGACCAAATTCCCACGAAAAGCTCTAGAGCAGACCGACACCGCACCGTCCTCGCGCTACCTCCCCTCACCCGTCCGGCGCATCGTCCGGCAGCGCGACGGCAACCAGTGCACGTTCATCCATCCGAGCGGTAGCCGCTGCATTGAGCGCCGTGGGCTCGAGTTCCACCACCGAGAACCCTATGGACGCGGCGGGGGCCACAGTCCCGACAACGTGTGCATGATGTGCCGCGAGCACAATGCGTATCTGGCGGAGGTCGAGTACGGGAAGGAGCGGATGGAGAAATATCGACGACGGCCGGATCGGGTGTCCGAGGGGTCGCCGGTGTACGTGGTCGGCTTGTCGTCGTTGCCGATCCCGGTGCGCGAAACTGCGGGTACATTTCATGCCTGAGGTTGAGGTGATTGGTCTTGGCGGAGGTCTGCGACGATTCAAGCCCTATCCGGCGTACCAAGACTCCGGCGTTGAGTGGCTGGGCGAGATTCCGGCGGGGTGGGCGGTTAGGCGGTGGCGCTATTGCTGTCGCGTAACTGAAGGGCAGGTTCCGCCCGACGATGAGCGGTACCGTGAACGCATTCTTGTCGCGCCGAACCACATCGAGTCAGGAACGGGTCGAATCCTCTTCTTAGAGACCGCGAGCGAGCAGGGGGCCATCAGCGGCAAGTATCTCGTGAATCCTGGGGACCTGATCTATTCGAAGATTCGTCCTGCTCTGAACAAGGCATGTATCGCGGAAGGGGAATGGCTCTGCAGCGCTGACATGTATCCCATCAAGATCATCTGCGGAGATCTGCGGGCGAGATTCCTGCTCTACTTCGTGCTCTCCGAACCATTCGCGAGGTTGATGGTCGACGAATCCATGAGGGTTGCGATGCCGAAGGTCAACCGGGAAACGTTAACCAGCTGCCCGGTAGTCCTCCCAGCCTGCGAAGAGCAGGGTGCGATTGAGGCGTTTCTCGACAGAGAGACGGCGAAGATCGATGCGTTGGTGGCGAAGAAGGAGCGGCTGATCGAGCTGCTCCAGGAGAAGCGCACCGCCCGCATCACCCGCGCCGTCACCAAGGGCCTCGAGCCGGGCGTTCCCATGAAGGACTCCGGCGTGGAGTGGCTGGGTGAGATCCCGGCGCATTGGGGGATCGGGCGACTGGGCCATTGGGTGAACGTCGGCAATGGCTCAACGCCTGGTCGTGACGAATCGCGGTATTGGATCAATGGCTCGTACCCCTGGTTGACGAGCGCAAAGATCAACGACGGAGTGATAGGAGCGGCCGATGAGTTCGTCTCGGAGGTTGCCCTTCGAGAATGTCACCTGCCTCGCGTTCGGGCAGGAAGCGTACTGGTTGCGATTACCGGAGAAGGGCAAACGCGCGGTCGAGCGGCGCTACTGACGATTGAATCGACGATCAGTCAGCACCTGGCCTACGTAACACCGTCTGGACCGCGCCTTCGGACGGACTACCTCCGGCGGGTTTTTGAGTCGCGGTATGAGTGGCTGCGTTCCGAGAGCAGCGGTGCCGGAAGTACCCGAGCAGCCTTGACCTGCGAGTTCCTGCGATCAATCCAAGTCGCAATACCTCCGTCCGAGGAGCAGCAAAGTATCGCCGCCGTCCTCGATCGCGAGACCGAGGGAATCGAGGCCCTCATCGCCATTGTTCGCGAAGCCATCGATCGGCTCAACGAACTCCGCATCGCCCTCATCTCCGCCGCCGTTACCGGCAAGATCGACGTCCGTGGGGAAGGCTGAAATCGCCTTGACCCCGAGCGCAATTAACGGCTAAGTCGAGTTTCGTGAATAGAGGCCAGGCTTATTATCGTGGGCGGTAGTAAGGCGAGCTCGGCACGGAGCCCGATGGGCTCCTATGTCACGATCTCGACCGTCGGGAACGAGCGGGCGCGGGCGTTCGTGCCTTCTCCTCTGCCGCCGTCACCGCCCATCGTCATCGATGGGCGGCTGCGTCAGCGTCTCGATGAGGCGCTGCTGGCACTCGGGAGGCTCGACGGGGTGTCGGCGTTGCTGCCGGATCCGGACGTGTTTCTCTATACCTACATCCGGAAAGAGGCGGTGCTGTCCTCGCAGATCGAGGGGACGCAGTCCTCGCTTTCCGATCTCCTGTTGGCGGAGATCGACGAGGTGCCTGGGGTGCCGTTGGACGACGTGGCCGAGGTGTCTCGGTGCGTGGCGGCGATCGAGCATGGACTCGCGCGGCTCAGAGGTGGCTTCCCGCTTTCCAACCGTCTGTTGCGGGAGATGCATGAGATCCTGTTGAAAGAGGGGCGAGGAGCGACGAAGCAGCCGGGGCAGTTTCGGCGCTCGCAGAACTGGATCGGTGGCACGCGTCCCGGGAATGCGGTCTTCGTGCCGCCGCCTGCGGACCGCCTCCAGAATCTCATGGCCGACCTCGAGCGCTTCCTGCACGATCGACCGGAGCGCGCTCCGACGTTGCTCAAGGCGGCGCTCGCGCATGTGCAGTTCGAGACGATCCATCCCTTTCTCGATGGCAACGGCAGGGTGGGGCGGATCCTGATCACGCTGGTGCTGATCGGCGAAGGCGTGCTGCGGGAGCCGTTGCTCTATCTCAGCCTCTACTTCAAGCGGCATCGCCGGGAGTACTACCGGCATCTCGGCGGCGTGCGCGAGTCCGGCGATTGGACGGGATGGCTCGAGTTCTTCGCGGATGCCGTCATCGAGACGGCTGGGTCGGCGGTCGAGACGAGCCGACGGCTGACGTCCCTCTTCGAGGACGATCTCGACAGAATCCACGCCATCCCGCGCGGAGGAGGGTCGGCAGCCCTCGTGCACGCGAAGTTTCGGCAGCGGCCGCTGTGGACGATTCATCGTCTGATGCAGGAGACGGGCCTGGCCATCCCGACCGTCACGCGTGCGCTCGAGAGCCTGCGAGGCTTAAAGATCGTGCGTGAGATCACTGGCCGACGTCGGGGTCGTGTCTTCGCCTACGACCAGTACATCGAAGCCCTGAACGAAGGGACGGAGCCGTTGTGACCGTCGAGATCTCCGAGCGCGCCCTCGAGGACGCCATCGAGTGCGGTCTGCTGCAGGACGGTCCCGATGCGTGTCCCGGCTGGGCGAGCGCCGTCCAGGAGGCGTTGGCCTCGTACGGCGCGGCGCCGCCGGGTGGCTACCGCAAGCGCCGACCCGAAGACTACGACCGCGCGCTCTGTCTGCTCTCCCGCGACGTCGTCGACTTCGTGCTCGCGACCCAGCCGAGGGAATGGGGGAAGCTCGAGCAGCACTACGGGAAGACGGCGGTGCGCGAGCAGTTTCTGAAGCGGCTCGCGGCGGAGATCGGACGGCGCGGCGCGCTCGACGTTCTCCGGACGGGCGTCAAGGACTCCGGCTGCAAGTTCCGCCTCGCGTATTTCCGGCCGGCGAGCGCGTTGAACGACGAGACCCGTCGGTTGCACGGCGCCAATCTCTTCGCGGTGGTGCGCCAGCTTCGCTACAGCCAGAGCAACGAGAACAGCTTGGACCTCGTCCTTTTTCTCAACGGCGTTCCGCTCTTCACGGCCGAGATCAAGAACCCGCTGAACGCCCAGGACGTGAAGGACGCGGTCCGGCAGTACATGAACGATCGCGACCCGCGGGAGCCGCTGCTCGCGTACGGGCGTTGCCTGGCGCACTTCGCGGTCGATCCGGATCTCGTCTACGTGACGGCGGAGCTGGCAAAGCAGAAAACCCGCTTTCTCCCCTTCAATCGCGGCAAGTTCGGCGGCGCCGGCAACCCTCCCGTGCCGCCGACGCGGAACGGCTACGCGACGAGCTACCTTTGGGAGGAGATCTGGGCCCGCGACAGCGTACTCGATCTCGTGCGGCAGTTCGTCCAGGAGGTCGAGGAGGAGGACGAGAAGGGGAGGAGGACCGGCAAGCGCTTCATGATTTTCCCGCGCTATCAGCAGCTGGAATGCGTGCGGCGGTTGGTGGCGCATGCGCGGACGCACGGCGCTGGCGAGCGCTACTTGATTCAGCACTCGGCGGGGAGCGGCAAGAGCTTCACAATCGCCTGGCTTGCCCACCAGCTCGCCACCTTGCACGACGCGGCGGATCGCCGTGTCTTCGACTCGATCATCGTCGTGACCGACCGGCGCGTGCTCGATCGTCAGCTGCAGACCACCATGCGGCAGTTCGAGCAGACGCTCGGCGTGGTCGAGAACATCGACACCACGTCGCGCCAGCTGAAGCAGGCGCTGGAATCGGGGAAGACGATCATCGTCACCACGCTGCAGAAGTTTCCCGTGGTCGCCAAGGAAATCGGCGAGCTGCCGGGCAAGCGGTTCGCGTTGATCGTCGACGAGGCGCACTCCTCGCAGTCGGGCGAGAGCACCAAGAGCCTGAAAGCCGTGCTCGCCGAGCGCTCGCTCGAGGAGGCGGAGGCCGAGGAAGCCGACGCCAAGTCACCCGCAGAGGAGCTCGAGAGCCTGGTGCTCGCCGAGATGGAGTCGCGCGGCCGGCTCCCCAACCTCTCCACGTTCGCCTTCACGGCGACACCCAAGGCCAAGACGCTGGAGCTCTTCGGGACCCGCCGTGCCGACGGGAAGTTCGAGCCCTTCCACCTCTACAGCATGCGCCAGGCGATCGAGGAGGGCTTCATCCTCGACGTGCTCGCCAACTACACGACCTACAAAGCGTATTGGAGGCTGCTGAAGAAGATCGAGGACGATCCGCGCTACGACAAGAAGAAGGCAGCATACCTCTTGAAGGCCTTCGTCGAGCTGTCGCCGCACGCGATCGGCGACAAGGTGAAGGTCTGCGTCGAGCATTTCGCGGCCAAGGTGCAGGGCGAGATCGGCGGCCGCGCCAAGGCGATGATCGTCACGCGCTCGCGCCTCCACGCCGTGCGCTACAAGCGGGCCGTCGACGAATACCTGCGCAAGCAGGGCTATCCCTTCAAGGCCCTCGTCGCCTTTTCCGGGACTGTGCAGGACGCTGGGAAGCCTGAGACCGAGAGCGGCATGAACGGCTTCCCGGAAGCGCAGACGGCCAAGACCTTCGAGCAACGGGAGTATCGCTTCCTGATCGTCGCCAACAAGTTTCAAACCGTCTTCGACCAGCCGCTCCTGCACACCATGTACGTCGACAAGAAGCTCGGTGGTGTGAATGCGGTGCAGACGCTTTCGCGCCTCAATCGCATCATGCCGCCCGACAAGAGGGGCACGTTGGTCCTCGACTTCGCCAACGAGGCCGATGCCATCAAGGCCGCATACGAGCCCTACTACGAGACGACGCTGCTCTCCGAGGCGACTGATCCGAATCTGCTCTACGAGGTCCAGTCCCGTCTCGACGGGTTCCCCGTCTACACCAAGACCGACGTCGATGCGTTCGCGGCCGCGTATTTCGGCGCCAAGGACAGGCAAGATCGGCTCTACGCCAGGCTCGCCCCCGTCGAGGCGCGCTTCCGGGCGCTCGCGCCCGACGAGCAGCAGGATTTCCGCGGCCAGCTGACCGACTACGTTCGCCTCTACGCGTTCCTGTCCCAGGTGCTGACGTTCTCCGACGCCGATCTCGAGAAGCTCTACGTCTTCGCGCGCTACCTGCGGCGCCGGATTCCCGCCGACCGCGAGGAGCTGCCGCGCGAGGTGCAACAAGCGATCGACATGGAGTCGTACGATCTGCGCGAGGCCTCCAGCGGCAAGATCGCGCTCGAGCGCCAACCGGGCGTGCTCGATCCCGCGGCGACGAAGGGCACGCCGCCCAGCACGCCCGAGGAGCTGGAGACGCTCTCGCGCATCATCGCCGAGCTGAACGACCGCTTCGGCTTGAACCTGGGGCCCGAGCACCGGGTGACGCTCGGGCAGATGATGGAGAAGCTCGACGACGACGCGGCGCTCGACGCGGCCGCGCGGGTCAACACGCGTGAGAACGTCCGCCTGACTTTCGACCAGAAGGTCGAGCACGTGATCCAGGAGATCGTCGACTCGAACTTCGAGCTCTACAAGCGCATCACCGACGACTCGGCCTTCGGTGCCGCACTCAAGAACTATCTCTTCGACCAGTATCTCCGCGCCCACCGCCAGGCCGAGGAGCTCATCAAGCGCGGCGAGTCGAAGACGCTCGAGTTCAAATCGACCCTGCGCTGGAGTCTCAAGGAGGATCGCAAAGACGACCAGAACGTCACGCACGCCGCGCTGAAGACGATCGCCGCCTTCTTGAATACCGAGGGCGGGGATCTCCTGATCGGGGTCGCGGACGACGGCGGGATCGTGGGCGTCGAGCGGGATCGACTCGACGACGACGACAAGTTCATGCGGCACCTCGCGCAAGTGGTGCGCAATGGGCTCGGCGACCGGGCGAGCACCTGCATCGACCCGAGGATGCAGATCGTCGACGGCAAGAGCGTCTGCGTCGTGACGTGTCAGCGCAGCCCGGAGCCGGTGTACCTGACCTGGAAGGGCCTGGAGGCCGACGCGGCCGGGTGCCTGTACGTTCGCAGTGGTCCTGGAACCGTGCGTCTGTCGCTCGACAGCTCGCAAAAGTACGTTGGCACCCGTTTTCCGGGTGCGTCGGCGGGGGCGCCGTCGACCGCGGAATGAATCCGCGGTCGTCCGTCACGCCGGGTACGTCGCGATCTCGGTCGCTTTGATCGTCACCCAGAGCTCGCCGCCGCGATCGAGCTCGAGCTCGGCGGCGGCGGCGCGCGTGACCTCGGCGACGAGCGGGAAGGGCATCGTCAGGCGGACGCGCATCCGGGCGCCTTCGTCGTCGACGGCGACGACGGCGCCGCGGAGCACGTTCCGCGGGCTGCCTTCGGGCTTCTGCCGGTGGAGGGCGACGGCACGCGGGTGGACGACGACGAAGACCGCGCCGATCTCGACGTCGGGAACGGTGAACGTGCCGCCGCCGACGAGATGCACGGCGCCGTCCATGGCGTGACCGGGGAGCCAGTTCACGCCGACGAAGTCGGCGACGTAGCGCGACCGTGGTCGAGCCGTCACCTCGAGCGACGAGCACGACTGCACGATGTGGCCGTCCTCGAGCACGATCAACCGGTCGGCGAGCGCGAGGGCATCGATCGGGTCGTGCGTCACGAGCAACCGGATGCCGGGGAACGCGGCGAGCTGGCGCCGGAGCTCGCGACGGACCTCGGAGCGGGTCGTGACGTCGAGCGCCGAGAGCGGCTCGTCGAGCAACAGGACGCGCGGCTGGGTGGCGAGCGCCCGCGCCAGCGCGACGCGTTGCGCCTGGCCGCCGGAGAGGGCCGCGGGGCGCGCCTCGGCGAGGTCGCCGAGGCCGACACGTTGCAGCCATTCGCGGGCACGGGCGCGCGCGATCATGCGCGAGGAGCCCGTGAAGCGCAGTCCGGCGCCGACGTTGTCGAGCACGCTGAGATGCGGGAAGAGCAGCGCCTCCTGGAACACCACGCCGAGGTTCCGCCGCTCGGGTACGACGTACTCGCCGGTCGCGGCGTCCTCGAGGACGGCGCCGTCGAGCACGATGCGGCCCTGCGTGAGCGGGACCAGACCGGCGAGGGCGCGCAGCACCGTCGTCTTGCCGGCGCCGCTCGGGCCGAGGAGCGCCACGACCTCGCCGTTCGCGACGCCGAACGCGACGTCCAGCGTCAGGCGGTCGAAACGAACGACGATGGCGGCGTCGAGGCTCATGGTCACCACGCGAGCCAGCGCCGCCGGAGCCCGATCAGCACCGCGAGCGAGATGACGAGGAGCACGAGGCTCAGCACGAAGGCGGCTTCGGGTCTGGTCTCGAGCGCCAGATACACCGCGAGGGGCAGGGTCTGCGTCCGCCCCTCGACATTGCCGGCGAAGGTGATCGTGGCCCCGAACTCGCCGAGGGCGCGCGCCCACGCGAGGATCGCGCCCGCCTGCAGGGACGGCAGGATCAGCGGCAACGTGACCGAACGAAAGACCCGCCAGCGCGAGGCCCCGAGCGTCCGCGCGACGTCTTCCAGGCGATGGTCGACCGTGCGGAGTGCGCCCTCCATGGTGAGGACGAAGAAGGGCATGGCGACGAAGGTCTCGGCGAGCGCGGCGCCCGCGACCGTGAAGGGGAGGCGGATGCCGAACCAGGCGTCGAGCCAGGCTCCGAGCATGCCGCGGCGCCCGAACACGACCAGCAACGCAACGCCGGCGACGACCGGCGGCAGGACGATCGGCAGCGTCGTGAGCGCGCGCAGCAGCCGCTGCCCCGGGAAGCGCGTGCGGGCTTGGATCCACGCGAGCGGCAACCCGAAGACGACAGAGAGGAGGGTCGCGGTGAGCGAGCACACCAGCGACAGCCGGAGCGCGCTCAGGATCGGCGGCGCCGTCAGCTCCTCCCAGAAGGTCGAGAGCGGGGCGCGCCAGAGGAGACCGACCAAGGGCAGGGCAAAGAAGGCGGCGGCGATCGCCGCCAACACGATGACGACGAGCGGAGGCCGCTCGCGGCGGCGTGATGTCAGGGACTCAGGAATCCGAACTCTCCCAGGATCTTCTTCCCGGGATCGGATAGCACGAACGCGATGAAAGCCCGCGCCGCCTCGGGATGGGCGGCTTCACGCAGTGCGGCGATGGGATACTGCGCGCTCACGTTGTGAGCGGAGGCGAGCCCCACGCCCTCGATGTGGTCGCTCGCGGCGCGGACGTCGGTCGCGTAGACGATGCCGGCGTCGGCCTCGCCGAGCGCGACCTTGGTGACGACCCCTTTGACGTCGAGCTCGCGGCTCCCCGCCGGGGGTGTCACGCCCGCCTTGGTGAACGCTTCGAGGGCATAGCGGCCGCAGGGGACCGTCGCGCCGCACAGCACCACGATCAGGCCCGGCGCCGCCAGGTCGCCGAGCCCGGCGATGCGGTGGGGATTGCCCTTGGCGACGGCGATCTGCAGCAGATTCCGGGCGAAGACCTGCGGCGAGCTGGCGACCGCATGAGCGTCGACGTGCTTCCGCATGTTGGCCTCGTCGGCCGCGGCGAAGACGTCGGCGGGCGCCCCCTCGCGGATCTGCTGCACGAGCGTCGGCGAGCCGGCGAAGTTGAGCGCGACCGTGGTGCCGGGACGGTTCGCTTCGAAGGCGGCCGCGACCGCGCGGAACGACGCCGTGAGGGGGGCGGCCGCGAAGACGTCGAGGCGGGCGTCGTCCGACGCGTGGGTCGGCGACAGGCCGAGGCCCACACCGGTCTGGACGACGAGTGCGACTACCGAGAGCGTGATGCGCAACGGGCGGGCCATCGGACGCATGGCGCGCTCAGATCTCGAACTGCGCGCCCAGCTCGACGACTTCGTTGGCGGGGATGCCGAAGAACTCGGTCGGCGAGCGCGCGTTCCGGGCCAGGAACGAGAACAGCACGCGGCGCCAGCGCGGCATGTTGGAGCGGCCGGTCGGGATGAAGGTCTCGCGGCCGAGGAAATAGCTGGTGCGGCCGCGGTAGGTCGCGAGGCCCTGGGACGCCGCCTGCTTCATCACCTCGGGGACGTTCGGGGTCTCCATGAACCCATAGCGGCCGATCACGCGCCAGAAGCCGGCGTGAAGCTGGGTGACCTTGACGCGATGCTGCTCGGGTACGGTGGGCTCGTTGAGCGTGAGAATGGTCAGCAGCACCACCTGCTCGTGCAGCACCTGGTTGTGCTTCAGCTGGTGGAGGAGGGCCATCGGCGTGCCGTCCGCGTCTTGGGTCATGAACACCGCGGTGCCCTTCACGCGGGTCGGGGGCTGGAGCTTCAGGCTGGTGAAGAAGTCCTCGAACTTGATGCGCACCTTGGCGAGCTCGCGGAAGCGCCAGCGGGCCCCCATGCGCCAGGTCGTCATGATGCTGAAGACGCCGAGCGCGGCGACGGCCGGGAACCAGCCGCCGTGCCAGAGCTTGGCGAGGTTGGCCCCGAAGAACGCCAGGTCGACGACGAGGAAGAGGGCGACCAGCGAGCCCGCGCGGAGGCGCGACCAGCCCCAATGGTGGCGCGCGACGGCGTAGAAGAGCACCGAGGTGACGGTGAACGTGCCGGTGACCGCGATGCCGTAGGCCGCCGCCAGGTTGCTGGAGCTTTGGGCCACGAGCACGAGGGCGATGCAGGCGATCGCGAGCGCGCTGTTGACGACCGGCACGAAGATCTGACCCTCGGTCTGCGCCGAGGTGTGGACGATCTCGACGCGCGGCATGAACCCGAGCAGCACGCCTTGCTGGGTGAGCGAGAAGGCGCCGGAGATCATCGCTTGCGACGCGATGACGGTCGCGAGCGTCGCGATCAGGATCACCGGATAGAGCAGCATCTCGGGCACGAGGGTGAAGAACGGCCGCGCGACGGCGAGCTGGCACATGGCGTCGTTCACGCCGCGCGGCCCGTCGCAGGCGTTCAGGAGGAGCGCACCCTGACCGAGGTAGTTGAGGAGGAGCGCGGGGAAGACGACCAGGTACCACGCGTAGCGGATGGGGCGCCGTCCGAAGTGGCCCATGTCGGCGTAGAGGGCCTCCCCGCCGGTGACGCACAACACCACGGAGCCGAGCACGAAGAACCCGTGCGTGCCATGCTCGAAGAAGAACCGCACCGCGTGCGAGGGATCGAACGCGAGCAGGACCGCCGGCTGGCGGACGATCCACGGCGCGCCGAGGGCGGCGATGGTCAGGAACCAGACCAGCGTGACCGGACCGAAGACCGCTCCGAGCCCGGCCGTGCCGCGCCGTTGGATCAGGAAGATCGCGGCGAGGATCACCACGGTGATGGCGGGGACCCACGGCGTCAGGGTCGGGGCGGCGAGCTCCAGACCTTCGACGGCGCTCAAGACCGAGATCGCCGGCGTGATCACGCCATCGCCGTAGAGCAGGGCGGCGCCGAAGAGGCCGAGGGCGATCAGGCGGGAGCGGGGGTTGTCGGCCGGTCGCAGCAGCGCCAGGAGGGCGAACGTGCCGCCCTCGCCGCGATTGTCGGCTCGCATCATGAACGTCAGGTACTTGACGACGACGACGAGCAGCAGTGACCAGAAGACCAGCGACAGGATGCCGAGCACGTTGTCGTGGTTCGGGACGAGGCCGTACTCCCGGCCGAAACACTCCTTGATGGCGTAGAGGGGCGAGGTCCCGATGTCGCCGTAGACGACGCCGAGCGCCGCGAGCCCGAGCACCGCCAGGCCGGTGCCGTGCCTCGCGGTGTGGGCGGTGGACTCGTTGGTCGAGGGGGTGTGCGAAGACGACGCGGCCATGTGTGGGCGGCCGGTCTATCCCCTTTCCCGCTCGGCGACAAAGCGCAAACGGGGTAAGGTGATTCGTCGTGCTCTCTCCATGCATCTGACCCCGATTACCGTCCCCGAGCCACGGTCCGTCGTCGTGGTCGGCGCCGCCGTCCTCTTCGGGCGTGCCGAGGTCGCCTCATGAGCTCGGCCGCGAGCGCCCGTATCCTCGTGCTCGTCGTGACGCTCGTGATCGCCGGGCAGTGGCTGCGGACGGAGCTCGGGCTGCATCCATCGGTCGATGCCGTCCGGGCCTGGGCCGACAGCCTCGGCTGGCACGCGCCGGCGGCCTTCCTCGGCTTGGTGATGGTTCGTCAGCTGATCCTGCTGCCGGCGGTCGTCTTGTTGATGGCCGGCGGCTTCATCTTCGGCGGGCTCCTCGGGACGATGCTCGGCGGCACCGGGATCATCGTGTCGGGCTTCGCCAACTTCGCGCTCGCGCGTCGGCTCGGCGACGTGATGGTGCCGAGTGAATGGCGCCCGCGGCTCCAACGGCTCACGGCCCGCGGCTCGGCACCGGTGATGCTCTTCGCCGGGCTCGCCACCATGCATCCCGTCGGGCCGTTGCTCGCTGCCCACTGGACCGCAGGGTGCTCGACGATCGCCACCTCGACGTTCCTGCTCGTGATCGCGCCGGCGAGCTACGCGCGCGCGGCCGCGCTCGCGACCTTCGGCTCGACCCTCACCGAGTGGGGGTCGCCCGCGTCGCTGCTCTTGGCGGCGGTGCTGGTCGCGGTGGTGGTGATCCCGCTCGCGATCCCGTCGGTTCGGCGCCGGCTCTTCCCGGCGCCGTCTACGCCAGCGGACTGAAGAACGCGGCGACGTCGGCGAAATCGCCGCCGATCCCGAAGGACTCGAGGTACGCGGCCATGTGCTGGTGGCCGGCCTGCCTGAAGAAATTCCGATAGAGCGGATTCTCGTGGGTCGTCAGGTTGGTGACCTGCCTGCCGACGTGGGTGTAGCCGAGGCGTGCGCCGTCGGCGCCGACCTCCGCGACGAGATCGGCTACGAGGCCGGCGGGGACCGCGTCGCGGTAGAGGGCGGGGATCGTCTTCAGCGTGCCCACCTCCCAAGCCTGCGGCACGAGGTCGAGCGGGTTCACGATGCGATGGCAGCGCGCGCCGATGACGGTGTTCGAATGGGCGGCGAAGGCGGCGTTCCCCGCCGTTGGGCCGGCGAACGCAACCGAGGAGACGGTCGCCTGCCGGTTCGGGTCCCAGGCGACGACGCCATCGTCGTCGGTCGGTCCCTGGGTATCGGCGAGCCAGAGCGCGAGCGTCGGGGCGAGCGCGCCGCCCTTGCTGTGGCCGGTCACGGTGACGCTGAGGGGCGCGCCGTGCGCCGCTTCGACGGCCGCCTGCAGGAAGGCGATCAGCGTCACGCCCGGCGTCAGGCTCGCGCGCAGGCGTTCAGTGCCGCCGAGGAAGCGGAGGGCGTTGAAGGATTGCTCGTCGCCGACGAGCGCGATCGCGTCGCCGATCCCGCGGAGGACGGTGCGCCGCTTGGTGGATCGCCAGACATCGAGCAGTGCCCGCACCGGCGCGGTGGGGTCGTTGGCCGCGCGTGCGCGGCGCAGGTCGTCGAGCTCGGCGAGCCCCGGCAGAACGTCCTTGCGCACCTGATCGACCTGGCACGCCGTCCCCGAGCGGGCGAAGCCACGTCCGCAGCTGCTCGGCGGCGTCGCCGAGACGGCGGATCAGGGTGTGGCCGAGGGAGCCGATCAAGGTCGCCGGCGGTGGCGGGGCTTGCATGATCTGCAAGAGGTTCAGACCGAGGAGCGTGCTGAACGAGATCTTGGCGCCGTGGTCGCGCGCCTCGGCGTCGTGCTCCCACGGCGCCTGGACCCCGACCCAGAAGTCGCCGAGCAGCCAATCGAAGGGGGAGACGGGATTGGTGCCGCGGACCACGACGACGTAGTCGTGCGGGTCGGCCGTGGCGCGCACGACGTACATGAGGCTGTCGTCGACGAGTGACAGCGGCGCGCGGTAAGCGATCGGTCCCCAGACCAGCTCCAACCGACCGGCGACGTGAGGCAGGTTGACGAGCCCGCGCTCGACGGCCCCCTGCAGGCGCTCGGCCTGCAGACGTGGCGTGAGGCCGCTCTGGAAGCCTCGGTACGAGAGCGCCGACAGGATCAGCAACCGTCGGGCTTCGTCGAATCGCGGCGTCGTCTCCGGCATCCGGGTCCTCCTTCGTTCGGGGCGCGCGTAGCGTGGCCGTCCACCCTGCACGACCTGGGCCACATCGCGCACGCCCCGCGCTCCAGAACGACGCGACGACCGCACGTCCAGTGTCCGGTCCGATGGAATGGCTCGTCCTCGGCAACGGACGTTCGCGCGGCGCGCGCCGTTTGCGCGGGTCGCGGGCCGCGGATAGCGAAAGGCGTCCATGCCGCTCGCATCGGATCTCGACGAGGCGCTCGCCAGGCTCCGCGCCGGCGGCGCGGTCGTCTATCCGACCGAGACCTTCTATGGGCTCGGCGCTCGCGCGCTCTCCCACCCCGCCGTCGCTGCGGTTGCTCGACTGAAAGGGCGCGATGCCGGAAAGCCGATCGCGCTCATCGTGGCTGACGCGGCGATGCTGGCGCAGGTGGTGGCGCGCATCCCGGCGCCGGCCCTGCCGCTGATCGAGCGGTTCTGGCCGGGGCCGCTCACGCTCGTGCTGCCCGCGCGCGACGGTCTGCCCCCGGCACTCACCGGCAGTGGCGGCATGATCGGCATCCGGATCTCGAGCCATCCGACGGCGGCGGCGCTCGTGCAGGAGCTCGGCGAGCCGCTCACCGCCACGAGCGCCAATCCCGGCGGCGCCGAGCCGGCGCTCGACCTCGCGGCCGCGCGCGGCTACTTCGCGGCTGCGGTCGGCTACGTCGATGGCGGCCGGCTCGCTGGCGGGCTCGGGTCCACCGTGGTACTCGTCGCCGACGACGCGGTCCGGGTCATTCGCCGCGGCGCGACGTCGATCGACGAGCTCCGCCGCACCCTCGGATCGACGCCACTCCACTCGCAACCCTGAAGGAAGATTCCGTGGCCACTTTTCGACCGTTCTCCGGCCTGCGCTACGACGCCAGCGTCGTCGGCGATCCCGCTGCCGTGACCGCTCCCCCCTACGACGTCATCGATTCCGCCAAGCGCGATCGGCTGTACGACCAGAGCCCGTACAACGTCGTGCGCATCGACCTCAGCCGCGACGCCGATCCGTACGCGGGTGCGGCGGCAACGCTCGCCGCCTGGCGCGCGGAGGAAGCCGTCGTCGCCGATCTCGCGCCGTCGCTCTATCTCTACGCCCAGCGGTTTCCGCTGCCCGACGGGACCTTCCGCGAGCGCGTCGGCATCATCGGTGCGCTCCGCGTCGAGAGCTTCGAGTCGGGCAAGGTGCGGCCGCACGAGCGCACGCTGCAGAAGGCCAAGGACGACCGCTACGCGTTGCTGCAGGCCTGCGGCGTGTCGCTGTCGCCGATCTTCGGTCTGGTGTCGGCCCCCGAGCTCGACCTGGCGGCGCGCGTCCCGACCACCCGGCCGCCCGACGTCGACGTGCGCGGCAAGGACGGCTCGCACGACCGCATGTGGCGGATCGACGATCCCAAGACGATCGCCGCGGTCGCCGAGGCCGTCGGGCCGCACGAGGTCTTCATCGCCGACGGTCATCACCGCTACGAGACCGCGCTTCGCTATCGCGACGAACGGCGCGCTGCGGCCGGCGCGGCGGCTCCGCCCCTTGGCGAGGCGCCGTACGACTACGTGCTCTGTTACCTCACCACCATGGAAGACCCCGGGCTGGTGATCTTCCCCACCCACCGCGTACTCGCGACGCTGTCGCTCACCGTCGAGGGACTCCGGGGCGCGCTCGCCGAGCGCTTCAGGATCGAGGAGCTGCCGTGGTCGGCCGAGGGGCTCGCCACGATGCTCGGACGATTCGCGGCGGTCGAGCACGACCGCAGCAGCGACACGGCCCATCTCGGGATCGCGGCGCGCGGCGCCAAGCGCCTCTGGCTCTGCACGGCGCCGACGAGCGTGCTGCCGTTCGCGCCGACGGTGCCGCCCGAGCTCCGCGTGCTGGACGTCACCGTGCTGCACCAGATCATCCTCGCCGGCATCCTGCAGCTGCCGATCGGCGATCGCGGCGGTGCCCCCGGGCTCTCGTACACCCAGGACGCGGGGCGAGCGCTCGGCCTCGTCGAGCGTGGCGAGGCCGCGGCAGCCTTCTTCCTGCCGGCGACGAGCGTCGGCGACCTCCGCGCCGTCGGGCTCGCCGGCCTCACGATGCCGGAGAAGTCGACGTATTTCTTTCCGAAGCTCTTGACCGGCCTCGTCTTCTACCCGCTCGCCGGCTGACGGACGGCAGTCGATGGAGATCACGGCCGAGGCGGTGCGCGCGGGCATGGCGGCGGCGCGCTACGTCACGACCGCGCGCGTCGAGACCGTCGTCTATCTCGCGCTCGTCCTCGAGAAGCCGCTGCTCGTCGAAGGGCCTGCCGGGGCCGGCAAGACCGAGCTCGCCAAGGTGATGGCGTCGATGCTCGGGACCGAGCTCATCCGCCTGCAGTGCTACGAGGGCCTCGACGCCGCCCACGCGCTCTACGAGTGGAACTACCAGAAGCAGCTCATGCGCCTGCAGGCCGACCGCGAGGCGTCGGGATGGGACGAGCTCAAGACCCACATCTTCTCCCGCGAGTATCTCCTGGAGCGACCGCTCCTGCGTGCGATCAGCGCGCCGCGGCGCGCGGTGCTCTTGGTCGACGAGGTCGACAAGGCCGACGAGGAGTTCGAGGCCTTCCTGCTGGAGGTGCTCGCCGAGTATCAGGTGACCGTGCCCGAGCTCGGGACGATCGTCGCCCACGAGCGGCCGGTCGTGATCCTCACGTCGAACCAGCGCCGCGAGCTCTCCGAGGCGCTGAAGCGGCGCTGCCTGCACCTCTATCTCGACTTTCCCGGCATCGAGAAGGAGCGCGAGATCATCGCGCTCAAGGTGCCGGCGCTCGACGCGCAGTTGCGCGACCGGGTCGCCGAGTTCGTGGCCCAGCTCCGCAGGCTCGACCTCAAGAAATCGCCGAGCATCGCCGAGACCCTCGATTGGGCGCGTGCGTTGGTCGCCCTCGGCATCCGCGAGCTCGAGCCGGAGCCGGTTCGGCGCACCCTCGCCGTCCTCCTGAAGCACGAGGAGGACCTCCGCAAAGCCGAGCCCAAGGTCGCGGCGCTCAGATCAAAATAACCGCTGGGCCCAGGGGACGAACGAGAAGGCGGTGTATGCCGTGCAGGTGATCGCGAGCCCGGCGATGGCGAGCCTGCGGCGTGGGGTCGTCGCGAGCACGACCACGAAGAGGATCGCCATCGCCTTGGCGACCAGCAACGTCGGGCCGGCGCCGAAATGGTCGAAGCCGGCCGCGAGGATCGGGTTCATCTCGCCGTGCTGCTCCCAGCCGACATACGTCGCGATGCCGTCGAACAGCTGGAGCGCGAGGTTCAGCACGACCAGGAGCGTGAGCCGGAGGCTTTCCTGCACGCGACCCAGAGGAGCAACCCGAATGCCACGTGACCACTCGGATTCATTGAGAAACCGATGGGGTGTTCTGCCGCAGCCCTGCACGACTCCGGAGGGCCGCGGGCGGACGCGCATGGAATGAAGGCCAAGATCGCCGAGTTGATCGCGGCCCTCCGGCGCGCCGAGCTGCCGGTGAGCGTCGCAGAGGCCATGGACGCTGCGCAGGCGGCGGCACTGGTGGGCGTCGCGCGTCCCGTGCTCCGCGACGCGCTCGCGGCGACGCTGGTGAAGGACGAGGCCCATCGTCCGACCTTCCTCGCGGCGTTCGACGCGACGTTCCCGGCGCGGGCGCGTGCGACGGCGAGCCCGGGTCGGCGCGGGAGGCGCGGCGCCGGCATGTCGAGCGG
>CAZWAX010000038.1:0-22039 GCA_964631985.1 uncultured Polyangiaceae bacterium
CGCGGTCCGGCGCTGCCCGCGCGTGAGGGAGAGGACGCCGATGCGGCCCAACGTCGTCGCCGCCGGGGCGGTCGGGGCCGCCGCGGTGACGCCGCCGAGGGGGCGCGGCTGGCGCCCGAGTCTCCGGTCTCCGGCGATGTCGACGCTGCGAGCGTCGTGGCAGCCCACGAAGGCGAGTCCCACGAGCCGATGGCGGCGGAGCATCTCGACGAGCCGCTGTCGACGGACGTCACGACGAGTGCGGACGCGCCGAGCGAGATCGAGACCGCCGATCTCTTGGAGACGTCGGTGACCCCGACGGCTCCCGAGCCAACGCCCGACCGAACCGAGGCGATCCTGGCGGCCTCGAACGGCAACTGGATCGAAGCGATGACGCCGTTCGTTCCCGTGGAGCGCGAGGCTGCGGGCGAGGCCGGCGACCTTGCCGATCAGATGCGCCGTCGCCGTCGCCGTGGCGGGCGTCGCGGGGGACGCGGCCGGCGCGGCACGGTCACCGGGCAAGGCGAGCGGCGTGAAGACAACCTGTCACCCGTCCCCGACGCTGGAGCTGCTGCCACCGACTCGGAGCTTGCCGCGGGAGGCGCGGAGTCGGTCCCCACCGAGGGCGTTCGCGCGCCCGCTCGTCGCCGTCGGCGTCGCGGCGGCAGCGGACGGCGACGGTCGATGCACGAAGGGCGCACGTCGTCCGAGGGGCCGGACGGATCGCCAACCGCGGCGGTCACGGCACCGGCCGACCCTCCGGGAGACTCGTAAAACAACGCTTGGCATACGAAAGACCCATCCGCTATACGAGCGAAAAGGCCCCCGCTCGCGACCACACACCAACCAGAAGGAGTCGATCATTTCGAACAAAATCTTCGTCGGCAATTTGAGCTTTGATACTACGCAAGACGAGCTCTCCGCGCTGTTGTCGCAAGCGGGTAAGGTTTCCCGCGTTCACATCGGTACCGATCGCGAAACCGGCCGCTCTCGTGGTTTTGCCTTCGCCGAGTTCGCCTCCGATACCGAAGCTGCCGACGCGATTCGTAAGTTCGACGGCTACGACCTGGGGGGAAGGCGCTTGCGGGTGAACAGCGCCGAGGATCGGCCACAGCGCCCCGCGGGCGGCGGAGCTGGCGGCGGGTATCGTCCGTCGCCCGGTGGTGCGCCGCCACGCCCCGCATTCTCCGCGCCTCAGAACATGTTCGCTGCCGGCGATCCCTTCGCGAGCGAGATGGGTGGCGGCATGGGCGGCCGGCCCAATAAGAATAAGGGCAGCCGTCGCGGTCTCCGCGCTCGCAAGCGTAGTCTCGGCGGTTATTGACGGTGTCCCGGCGCGGCCGGGTACTGTGTCAGCGTGTCGCCGCACCCCGGCGCTGCGCTTGAGATAGAGAACATCCACGATGGAATTCACGCCGCGCTGTCCGACGTGTCGAGCCATCATCGCCTGGCAGGGTAACGCCTACCGGCCCTTCTGTTCCGAACGTTGTCAGCTGGGTGATCTCGGAAGCTGGGTGACAGGGCAGTATCGTATCCCTGGCGCCCCGCTCGATCGGGAGCCGCCCGACGACGACCCGACCGAGACTGGCTCGGCGTGATCCACGCAACGGCGATCGTCGACGCCGCGGCCGAGATCGATCCCTCCGCTACGGTCGGGCCGTATGTGGTCATCGAGGGGCCTGTACGCGTGGGTGCCGGAACGCAGGTCATGGCGCACGCGGTGTTGCGGGGTACGACCCGTCTCGGCGCACGGAACGTCGTGCATCCGGGTGCCGTCCTCGGCGGCGAGCCGCAAGACCTCGGGTTTGCGGGCGGCGAGACGTTTCTCGAGATCGGGGACGGCAATGTCTTTCGCGAGCACGTCACCGTACATCGCGGGACGGCCAGTGGGAGCGCGACCGTCATCGGGGACGGCAACTATTTCATGCAGAATGCCCACGTCGCCCACAATTGTCGCGTCGGCAACGCCACCATCGTCGCCGGTGGCGCCTTGCTCGCGGGCCACGTCGAGCTCGCCGATCGCGCGTTCGTGTCCGGCAATTGCGTGGTGCACCAGCACGTGCGCATTGGCCGCTTGGCATTGTTGCGCGGGCTGTCGCGGACGAGTCGTGACGTTCCGCCCTTCTGCCTCATGGACGGGACGCACACCGTGCGGGGCGTGAACACGATTGGTCTGCGGCGGGCCGGATTCGACGTTGGGCAGATCGCGGCGATCAAGCGCGCCGTCGTTCGGCTTTTCGGCCGCCCGACGCACCTCGGGCGTGCGCTCGCGGCCGTCGAGGCGGACGCGGCGACCGACGAGGTGCGCGAGATCGTGGCGTTCATTCGCGCATCGGCGCGCGGCGTCTGCGTGCCGGCGCGTGGCCGCGATGGGGGTGTCGCCGCGGCATCCGAATGACCGACCCGAGTTGCAATGGCGCGCAGAAGCCGAGTACATTTGCTCGGGCCGCCCTCTGATGGACAGAAATCGCCGTTTCATCATCGGCGCGAGCATCATCGTCGCGGCCGTCGCTTACCTCGTCTACACTGGGATTCGCGAGACTTCGGTCTACTACCTCACGATCGAAGAGCTGCTCTCACGACGCGAAGCCGTGGCTGGGGAGGGTCTGCGCGTCGCTGGTCGCGTCGGCAGCAACAGCATCGCGTGGAACGCCGCGACACTCGATCTCAAGTTCCGGCTCGCCAACTTCGAGGACAGCGACGGGATCCCCGTCGCCTACAATGGCGTGCTCCCGGACATGTTCGCCGACGGTCGCGACGTGATCGTCGAGGGCACGTACGCGCACGACGGCACCTTCCACGCGCGCACCCTACTCACGTCGTGTCCGTCGAAATACGAAGCGGAAGCCGTGGCGGAAGCCGCGAAGGAGTGAGGGGGCGACCATGGTCGAGCTCGGTGTTCTGGCGCTCCGACTGGCGCTGATCGGCGCCATCTACGCCATCGTGTCGGCGATCTGGGGCGCGCTCGCTCGCCGTCCCGGGCTCGTGCGCTCGGGACGCCACGCCGCGTACGCGGTCCATGCGTTGGTCGCCATCGCCGCGCTCGTGCTGTGGCGTGCCCTGATCATGCGCGACTTCTCGCTCGAGTACGTCGCCTCGTACTCGTCGTCGACGCTCGCGCTGCCGTACACCATCGCGGCCTTGTGGGGCGGGCAGGCGGGCTCGCTGCTGTTCTGGGCCCTGATCCTCACCTCGATGAGCACCGTCGTGCATCTGCAGAACCACGAGCGCAACGCCTCCTTGATGCCGTGGGTCACGGCGACGCTCATGACGATCACGGTCTTCTTCGTGTCGCTCCTCGTGTTCGTGACCGGACCGTTCGAGCGGTTGCCCGTGCCCGCGAGCGAAGGCGCCGACCTGAATCCGCTGCTGCAGAACTATTGGATGATGATCCATCCGCCGTCGCTCTACCTCGGCTACGTCGGCTGCTCGGTGCCCTTCGCGTTCGCGGTCGCCGCGCTCGCGACCGGCCGTCTCGGCGACGTGTGGATTCGAACGACGCGGCGCTGGACCCTCTTCGCATGGTTTTTTCTCACCGTCGGCAACATCCTCGGCGCACGCTGGGCCTACGAGGAGCTCGGCTGGGGCGGCTACTGGGCGTGGGATCCGGTCGAGAACGCGGCGTTCATGCCGTGGCTCTCCTGCACCGCGTTCCTCCACTCGGTGATGATCCAAGAGAAGAAGAACATGCTGAAGATGTGGAACATGGTGCTCGTGCTCCTCACCTTCTGCCTGACGATCTTCGGCACGTTTCTCACCCGGAGCGGCGTCGTCTCGTCGGTCCACTCGTTCACGCAGTCGGGGCTCGGGCCGTTCTTCGTATTCTTTCTCATGGCGACCATCGTAGTCGTGACGGCCTTGGTCGTGTGGCGGCGTCCGCTCTTGCGTGGGGAGAACGAGATCGATTCGTTCCTGTCGCGCGAGGCGGCGTTCCTCTTCAACAACTTGCTCTTGGTGGGTATCGCGTTCGCGACCTTCTGGGGCACGATCTTCCCCGTCATCTCGGAGGCGGTGCGCGGCATCAAGATCACCGTCGGCCCGCCCTTCTTCAACAAGGTCAACGCGCCGCTCGGATTGGCGCTTCTCTTCATGACCGGGGTGGGTCCGGTGATCGCGTGGCGGCGTGCCAGCGCGCGGAACCTGCGGCGCAGCTTCACGGTGCCGCTCGCCCTCGGATTCGCGACCGGCCTGGTCATTTTCGCCGCCGGCTGGCGCAACTACTACGCCGTGGTGTGCTTCTCGATCGCGGCCTTCGTGCTCTCGACGATCTTCATGGAGTTTTATCGGGGGACGCGCGCCCGGCAGGCCCTGATGGGCGAGCCCGCGTCGCGTGCGCTCGCCAACCTGGTCGGCAAGAACCGGCGTCGCTACGGCGGCTACGTGGTGCACGTCGGCATCGTGTTGGCCTTCATCGGCGTAGCGGCCTCCTCGGCCTTTCGCCTCGAGGAGCAGGAAACCATCAAAAAGGGCGACGTCGTACAGGTCGGCGCGTTCACGTTGACCTACAAGGACATCCACTTCACCGACGAGGCCCACTACTCGTCGATGTTGGCCGAGATCGAGGTGCAGAAGAACGGGACGGTCGTCGAGACGATGTACCCCGAGAAGCGCTTCTACAAGAAGCAGCAGCAGCCGACGACCGAGGTCGCGCTCCGCAGCACGCTGCTCGAGGACCTCTATCTCGTGCTCGGCAGCTACGACGAAGCGTCCGGTCTCATGACGATGATCGTTTTCGTCAATCCGTTGGTGAACTGGCTCTGGATCGGCGGTCTCGTGATGGTTCTCGGCACCGTGATCGTGATGTCTCCGACGGCGGCCGAGCAACGTGCCCTGGCCGCGGCGCTCGCGGTCGAAGAGCGCGGCCTCGAGGCCGCGCTCAGGTGAAGAACGCCACCCAAAGCGAGATCGAGGAGTCGCTCACTTGCCAATGCGGCTGCGGTCTGACCGTCCACAGTTGCAATCACGTGCAGTGTCCGTCCGGTATCCCACTCAAGGCGGAGATCGCGACGCAGCTCGCTGCCGGCAAGGACCGCGCGGAGGTCCTGACGTATTTCTCGACGAAGTACGGCGAGAAGATCCTCTCGGCGCCGACCACGACGGGTTTCAATCTGGTCGCATGGGTGACGCCGTTCGCGGTGGTGTTCGTTGCCGGGGCCGTGATCGTCATCGCCTCGCGGCGCTGGCGTCGCCTGCCGGCGCCGGTCGCGCCGTCAGCGCCGACCGTCGGCGACGACGCACGCCGGGCGCAGCTCGAGGACGAGCTCGACCGCTTCGACGCGTGAGCACGCAATCATGACCCTCGTCGTCTATCTCGCCGGTTTGGTGTTGATCGCCGCAGTGGCCTTTGCCGTCGCCGCGCCGCTCCTGTGGCCGCAGGCGACGATCGCCCGCGCGCCCGCGGGCGATCCCGAGCGCTATCGGCTGGAGAAGGAGAAAGAGCTCGCGTACGCCGCCATCAAGGAGGCGGACTTCGACCTTCAGATGGGAAAGCTCTCGTCCGAGGATCACACCACGTTGCGGGACAAGTACGAGGCACGCGCGCTCGCGGCGCTCGCGGCGCTCGAGCGGCGCGGATGATGGCGGCCGAGCGGGTGAGCGGCCTCGCCGACGGTCCCGTCGTGCACGCCGAGAAGCTCGGCAAGTCCTTCGGTCGTTCCGTCGTCGTGCGCGATCTCACGCTGACTGTCACTGCAGGCGAGGCGGTGGTTGTCTTCGGTCCGAACGGCGCAGGAAAGAGCACCACCCTCCGGGTGCTCGCCGGGCTGACGACCCCGACCGTCGGCTCCTTGCGTCTGTTTGGCGACGACCGGATGGGGGCGACCGTCCGCCGACGGATAGGGATGGTCGCGCACCAGAGCTTCCTCTATCCCGACCTGACGGCGCGCGAGAATCTGCTGTTCTATGCGCGCATGTACGATCTCGCCGATGCCGCCGATCGCGTCGGCGCCTGGCTCGAGCGCGTGACCCTCACCGATGCCGGCGACCGGCCCGTGCGTTTGTTCTCGCGCGGGATGGAGCAGCGACTGGCGCTCGCCCGCGCGCTCATCCACGATCCCGACCTCGTGCTCCTCGACGAGCCGTGGAGCGGGCTGGATGCCGCCGCAGCCGACTGGCTCGGCGAGCTGTTGACCGATCTGCGCGGGCGCGGTCGCACGATCGTGGTGGCGACCCACGATTTCCAGCGCGGGCTCGCTCTCGCGACCCGCGTGCTGATCGTGCATCGCGGACAGGTGGCGTGGGATGCGCCGGTCGCGTCGGATACCCCGTCGACGGTCGAGGCCACGTACCGACGCATCACCGGAGCGGTCGCCGCATGAGCGCCGCCTGGCGCATCCTCCACAAGGATCTCGTGCTCGAGCTCAGGACGCGCGAGGCCATGTCGGGCTTGATCGTGTTGATCCTGCTCATCCTCCTGACGTTCACGTTCGCGATGAATCCGGAAGGCGCCAGCACCGCGGCGCCCGCCGTGCAGTGGGTGACGTTCGTGTTCGCGGGCCTGATGGCGATTCAACGGGCCTTCCTGGTCGAGCGCGAGAACGGAGCTTGGTACGGTCTCTTGCTCTGCCCGATCGATCGCGGGGCGATCTTCGTCGCCAAGATGGCGAGCAACGTCATCGTGCTCGGTGTGGCGCAGCTCGTGCTCGTGGCGCTGCTCGCCCTTTTTCTCGGCGCCTCCGTGCTCGCGGCTCCGCTCGCGGTGCTGTTCGTGAATTTTCTCGGCTTGATCGGCTTCGCGGCGCTGGCGACGCTGTTTGCTGCGATCTCGGTGCACTTGCGGGCGCGTGAGATGATGTTGCCGCTCCTGGTCCTCCCGCTTCTCGTCCCGCTCGTCATTTGTGCGGTCGAGGCGAGCCGGATCGTCATGAACGGGGGCACGATCGCGAGCGCGGGTCCGTGGATTCGCGTGCTCGCCACGTTCGACGTCATCTTCAGTGTGGCTGGGTGGATGCTCTTCGAGCAGCTGGTGCAGGAATGAGCGTCCACCGTCGGGTCGCGCCGTTGGCCGATCATGTGTTGCCGTACGCGACGACCGTCGCGATGCTCGTCGCGCTCTGGTGCGTCTTCATGTACGTCCCGAATGAGCGCATCCAGGGCGCCGTCCAACGCATCTTCTACTTTCACGTCAATTCGGCGTGGGCCGCGTTTCTCGGGTTCTTCGTCGCCGCGGGTGCGAGCGCGATGTATCTCTGGCGCGGCGGAGCGGTGTGGGATCGCCTGGCCGTGGCCGCGGTAGAGATCGGCCTCTTGTTTTGCACCATGGTGCTCGTGACGGGGCCCATCTGGGCTCGGCCGATCTGGGGCGCGTGGTGGACGTGGGATCCGCGTCTCACGATGACGGTGATCCTGTGGACGATCTACGCCGTCTATCTGGTCCTGCGCTCGAGCGCCCGCGAAGATCCACAGATCGCGCGCTATGCCGCGGTCCTCGCCGTGATCGGCGTTCTCGACATCCCGCTCATCCGTGTGTCGGTGCGTCTCTGGCGCGGGATGCATCCCTCGGTGATCTCGGCGCCTGCCGACAAGGGTGGGCTCGAGGATCCACGCATGGTGGTCGGGCTGCTCGTCGCGCTCGTGGCGTTCGCGTTGTTGTTCTTGTGGTTGCTGTGGCTTCGCTACGAGGGCCTGCGGTTGCGCGACGAGCTGCATCGCTTGGAGGATCGCATGGGAGAGGTCGCCCGATGAGCGCTTCGGAGAGCTTCTGGTTCTTGTTCGCGGCCTACGGTGCCATTTGGCTCCTGCTGGCCGGTTTCCTGATCCACCTTGGGCGCCGCCATCGCGTCCTCGAGCGCGAGATTCGGGCGCTCGAAGCCCGTCTGCCGCGCTGACAGCGCTCGGCGCCGGGCTTCCGATCGGTCGCGGCGGACCGTTACGCGAATGACACAGGGGAGCGGTTGCCACGTGTGCCGGTCGGCACCCGGACCCGCGTGGTCCCCACCGGGTGTGAGGATCTGGGGGCGCTTCGGCGTGTCGGCCGCCATCGGCGGTCGAGCCGTCGTGGCATACGCTTTGCTTAATTTGCGTCCGTGCGACGGATCTTCCCTCGTGGCAGCAGGTCGTCGATGGGTCCGGTCGGAGGTCCGCCGACCAGCGTCGCGAAGCTCGAGGAGTCCGACCTCGCCGCCATCAACGCGTGGCTCTGCGAGACCCGTTCGCGCACCGGCCTCATCGTCGGCGTAGCCACGCCGGCGCTCACCTACCTCGGCGATCTCGCGCTCGCCTGGTTGCCGGTCATGGTGGTGTGCCTCCTCACCGCGAGTCTCAGCCCGATCTACCGGCGCCTGATGGCACGCATCGATCTCAGGCTGCTCGTGTACGGGCAGTTGATCGTCGACACGATCGCGATCGCCGTGGGGCTCGCGGTGCTCGGACCGAGCGGACCGCTGTTCGGCTACTTCTTCCTGATGACGATCGTGCCCGCGACGATGGTTTCGGCGACCTGCAGCCTCACCGTGACGTCGATCGCCGTGGCCGCGTACGGGTCGTTGGTGGCGGTCCTACCGCCGGAGGGCTTCCGCGAAGCGAGCCGCCTGACGCTCGCCGTGGTGCCGGGCTTCATTTTCGCCGTCGTCGCGAGCCAGTGCTACTTCTACAAGCGCCACATGCGCGACAAGAATCGCCGCCTCGCGGAAGCGAGCGAGCGATTGGCGGTGACCAACGTCGAGCTGACCGGGGCGGCCGAGACCGCGCTCGGACTCTTCGAGGTGGGGCGGGCGTTGGGAACGTCGCTCGACCTCGGCATCGTGATCGACCGCCTGCACGCCGTCGCGACCGAGCGTCTCAAGACCGACTGGTGCGCGACCATTCTGACCGATCCGACCAGCTCGTCGGGCTACCGCATGATGGCCAGTCGCGGGCTCGGAGCGCCGCCCGCGATCAGTACGGCATTCTGGGACTTCGGCGCGCTCATTCTGGCCGAAGGCATCGTCGAGATGCCGAACGCCGCCGAGGGGCCCGGCGCACGGGCTGTCAAGGAGTGGGGGATCGCGTCCGGGATCTTCACCGGAATGCGGTGTGGCAACCGCACGGTCGGCATCTTCGCGACCGGGAACCGGTCGACGGCGGGGGCGTTCACCATGCTGCAACGCGAGCTCGTTGCGGGGATCGCGACCCAGGCGGCATTCGCCATCGAGAACGCGACGCTGCACGCGCGCCAGCGCGAGGAAGCCGAAATCTCGGCCGCCCTGCTGCGGGCTTCGGAGCTGCTGAACGCCAATCCGGACGCCGACGACCGACTCGACCGCCTGTCCGCGCTCACCTGCGATCTCGTCGGGTGCGAGTTCGTGAACGTCGTGCTCTGCGATCTCAAGCAGCAAACGTTCCGGGTGACCGCCGGCACGGACCGGGTGATGCCGAACCTCTTGGTCGAGGTGAAACAGCTGGATTTCGAGCTCCGGGATTTCCCCGAGCTCGACCGGGCCGCGCACCTCGGATGGTTCGAGATCGACGTGGCGGCGCCCGAGGTGTCCTGGATGACGCGCTGGTCGTTGCGCTTGTGGGCCGCCATCCCTCTGCATCTGCGCGGCGAGGTCATCGGATATCTGACGGCGGGCGCGCACAGCCACGCCGCGCCGTTCTCGATGAAGGCGCGCCGGCTTCTGACGGGCGTCGCGCAGCAGACCGTCACGGCCATCGAGAACGGGCGGCTGCTGACCAATCTGCGGGCCGCCAACAACCTCAAGTCGGAGTTCATCGGCACGATGTCGCACGAGCTCCGCACCCCGCTGAACGCCATCATCGGCTACAACGAGCTCCTCGGGGACGGCGAGTTCGGCCCGGTGACCGCCGAACAGCGCGACGTGTGCGGCAAAGTCCTCCAGTACTCCCGCCAGCTCCTCGAGCTCATCCAGGCCACCCTCGACGTCAGCCGGATGGAGTCCGGGGCGCTCCCGGTGACGCTCGGGCCGGTGGACGTGGCGGCGTTGCTCGCCGAGGTCGAGGCGGAGATCCCGGTCGCGTGGGTGAAACCGGGGGTTCGCGTCTTTTTCGAGTCCGGGCCGGACGTTCCGCTACTCCAGAGCGACCATCCGAAGCTCAAGATGGTCATCCGAAATTTGGTTCACAACGCGCTGAAGTTCACCGACGCGGGAGCGGTGTCGGTTCACGCCGAAGCCGACGTCGAGCACGACGCGTTGGTGGTCACGGTCGTCGATACCGGCATCGGCATCAGTCCCGAAGGGCAGGGGATCATCTTCGACATGTTCCGTCAGGTCGACGGCAGCGACCGTCGCCGGCACGATGGCGTCGGGCTCGGCCTCTACATCGTCCGTCGGCTGACGGCTTTGCTCGGCGGTACGATCGGCGTCGAGAGCGAAGTCGGGCGCGGGTCGCGTTTCGCGATCCGCTTCCCGCTGCGGCCGTGCGGAACGCGCGTTCCGGGTCCCGGCGCGCTCGAGAAGCTCTCCGCCTGACGCGGTGCAATGCGACGCGTGCGGAGCCGACCGCGCGTCGCACGCGTCCTCGCCGACGCGAAACGACGTCGCCGTCGCGCGGAAGCTTGCGCGCGAGCGGGTAGCTGCGATAGAGCGCCTTACGCGCGGCCGGTCGGCGCGCCATTCTCGAAACAGACGCGTGGGGCAGCGCGCACGCGGAGGAGGGTCGTCATGGTGATGCGCACACAGCGGTTGCTGACGTGGCTGGTCGTTGCGGTGCTGATCGGAGTCGCCGGTCGTGCGGAGGCGACTCAGAAGTACGGCCCGCTCGAGATCTCGGGCAACCTGCAAGCGCAGCAGCTCATCCGCCACCCCGACATCGACAAGTACCAGTTCATCCAGCAGCGCAACACGATGCGCGTGCGCATCGACTACGAGTGGATGAAGCGCGGCGGCAAGTGGTTCGATCGCTACGACCTGTCGGATTGGGTCGAGAGCTCGCACCTCTTCCTGCTGTACCGCGGCGTCTACGACAGCGTGTACGACTACACGCCGAGCTTCAACGATAGGCGCACGTTCCAGGGCGAAAAGGTCGACAAGCGCTTCGACAATCTCGACGACTACAGCAAGGGCGCCCGCGACGCGCTCAAATTCGAGAACGACCTGCGCGAGGCGTACGTCGACATCAAGTTCCGCGGCAATTTCAGCCTCCGCGCCGGCAAGCAGCAGATCATTTGGGGCGAATCCGACGGATTTCGCCTCCTCGACCGGGCCAATGCGCTCGATCTCTCGTGGCACTTCTTCTACGAGCTGCCGCCGCCTGCCTTCGGTCTGGACGACCTCCGGATTCCGTTCTGGATGATCAAGGGTTTGTACGATTTCGGAAGCGTCGGTTCTTGGAGCAACGTCTTCGCCGAAGCCTACTGGAACCCCGGCGACTGGAGCCCGAGCAAGCTGACCTTCCTACCGAACCCCTGGGGCGTGCGCATTGGTAACCCCCTCACGAATCCACAGAGCGGTGCCTTCTTCGCGGTGTTCCCGGGCATCACGTCCCTGAACCACGGGACGAGCCTCCGTCAGGGCAACTACGATCGGAACCCGATCGACAACAGCCAGTTCGGTATCCGTTTCAACGGCGTCACCGGTCCCGATACCCCCATTCTTCCCGAAGGTATGCAGCTGCAGATCGGCTACCTCTACCAGCGCTTCATGCCGAGCGGTGGTGCCACGACGAGCGCCGCCCTAGCCCGTGGCATTCCGCCGACCGATGCCGGCAACGTCGAGACCCAGCGGCTGGTCGGTCGAGGCATCCTGCCGGTCGAGTTCTACACCCCGTACATCCACACGATCGGCGTCGCTGCCAACTACTTCGACGAGTGGACGAAGATCGTCTGGCGGACCGAGCAGGCGTACGACTTCGGCATTCCTTTCTATTCGTGTGGCCACGACGCCGACGCCATCGCCAAGCAAGACAAGTGCACACGTGAGACGACGTTCGCACCGTTCCTGCCCGGCCTCCGCAATCACGACGTGTGGTCGGGTCTGATCGCCTTCGACCGTCCCACGTGGATCCGGCCTCTGAACAAGAAGACCACCTTCTTCATCACGGGTCAGCTCTTCCACACCTACATGATCCAGAAGGCGAAGAGCGTGATCGGCGGGCTCGACCTTCCCACCAAGACCAAGACCATCAATCAGGATCCGCCGATCGCCTACCGCGACGACATCCACCGCTGGGAAATGCTGATGACCTTCGCGATCATCGGCTTCTACCGCGGCGGCAGCGTGGCGCCGGCCTTCATCTACCTGTTGGACCCGGTCAACAGCTACAGCCAGGCGGCGATCTGGGGCGTCGACTACTTCGTGACCCCGAACTTCGCCGTGAACCTGTCGCAACGGTTCATCATCAACCCCACCAAGGAGATCAACTTCGAGCCGTGGGGCATCGCCGGTCTGAACCGGGGTCGATCCGAGACCGGCATCCGGTTCTCGTACCAGTTCTGACCTGACGGATCGCCGCGGCAGCGCGGCGACATGACTCCGGGGGCCTGCGGCACGAGCCGCGGGCCCTCGTCGTTTGGAGACCAGCATGTTCGAGCGCGCGGCCGCCCTTCGTTCGCATCTTCAGTCCGGGAAACCGCTGCTCATGCCCGGCGTCTTCGACGCGCTCTCGGCCCGGCTCGCGGCGCGCGGGGGATTCGACGTGGCGTTTCTCTCGGGCTACGGCATGAGCGCCGCGCAGCTCGGCGAGCCCGACTTCGGCCTCCTGACCGCCACCGACGTGGTGACGACGGCGACCCGGGTCTGCGGCGCCGTCGACCTTCCGGTCGTCGTCGACGCCGACACCGGTTACGGCAACGCCGTGAACGTGATGCGGACCGTGCGCGACCTCGTGCGTGCCGGTGCGGCTGGTGTGTTCCTCGAGGATCAGGTCTGGCCGAAGCGGTGCGGTCACATGCGTGGGAAACGCGTCATTGCGCTGGCGGAGCAGGTTGGAAAGTTGCGCGCCGCCGTCGAGGCGCGTGGCGACAGCGGGCTCGTGCTCGTGGCCCGGACGGACGCTCGGCAAGCGGTCGGATTGGACGAGGCCATCGCGCGGGCGCTCGCGTATCGCGAGGCCGGCGCCGACGCGCTCTTCGTGGAGGCGCCCCAGTCCGTCGACGAGCTGCGCGAGATAGGCCGTCGTCTGCCGCCGCCGCTGGTCGCCAACATGGTCGAGCAGGGCGCGACCCCCGATCTTTCGGCGGACGAGCTCCTTGCGCTCGGCTTCCAGTGGATCGTCTATCCGGTCGCCGCGCTCTTTGCCGCTACGCACGCGATGCAATCGCTCTATGCCCGTCTCCGCGCCGACGGTCACACGCGCGCCGTGCGCGACCGTCAGGTGGGGTTCGGAGAGTTCAACGCGTTGATCGGTGTCGACGAAAAATATGCGCTCGATGCGCGGTTCGGCGGGCGCGACGAGTAGCGCCGCTCAGGATCTCTCGCCGATCAGGTAGGTCGCGCCGTCGGGGCCGACGGTCGCGCCGTGCAGCGTGTCGCGCGGCAGCATCAGGCGATCCCCCGGTCCCAGGGCGTAGTCCGCGCCGTCGACGTGAAACGTGATAGCGCCGCGCACGCACCAGAGACACTCGTCGTGATCATGGCGGTGGGGGGCGTACGCTCGCCGCGGCGGGTCGCTCCAGGTCAGCGCATCGAATCCGTCGGACGTGAGGTGACGACGGAGGTCCGCTTCGCGCGGATCATCGGCGGCCGTCCAGGGAATGCGCTCGAGTCTCATCGCGTCACGTCCTCCGATGACGCGGCCGGACGCCACGAAGCATGCTCGCGAGCGCCAGCAACGTGAATGCCATGGCCGTACCGTACATCGTCCGATACGACCAGCCGTCGGCGATCGCTCCCCCGGCAAGCGGGGCGACGGCGCCGAAGAGCTCCCCGATGGCGTTCACGACGGCGATGCGCACGCCGAGCTCGCCGTGGTCGGTGAGCTCGTAGACCAGGTTGATCGATGCCATCTGGATCGCGCTCTGCGCCGCGCCCACGAGGAGGAAGAGCGGCACCGTGCTCGCCGCTGTCGGGGGGGTGGCGACCGCCCAACCGAGTGCCGCGAGCCACACTACGGTGCCGATGAGGAACACGGCGCGAAAGCCGGTTCGATCGGCGAGAAATCCCCACAGCAGATTGGCGACGGTGCCGGCAACGAAGAAGGCCACCGTCGCCTGCGCGAGCGCACGGGCACCGCCGTCGGCTCCCGCGCCGATCGCGACGATCAGGAACGGTGCGGCCATGAGTCCGAGACTGCCGAGCGCGCGTGCAGCGCAATACCAGGCGAAGCTCCGATCGCGCGCGAGCAGGCCCCCGACGCCCGCGAGCATCGCCATCAGCGAGCGCGGCTCGGTGACTACCGGCGCGGCCGGCTCGCGGATGGCCGCGAGACACACCAGCCCCAGCGAGGTGAACACGAACGCGAGCAGGTACGTGAGCCCGTGGCTCGCCGGGAAAGGGACGTCGACGATCCATGCGGCGGCGATCCACGCGACGAATGCGGCCGTCGCGCCCCCGGCGAAGTCGCGTACCCCGATGAACCGGCCCCGTTTCCCGATCGGGATGACCTTCGCCATCAAGAGGCCGAAGACCACGCCTTGGAGCCCGTTCAGCAGATTGAAGGCGCAATAGAAGAGCGCGAAGGCCGCGAGATTCACGTTGGCGGGGAGGAAGATGGCGGCGAGCGCCATGCCGAGGACCTGCAGGCGCATTCCGGTACCGACGCGGATCGCGGTCCGCTTCACGAGCGGCTGGTGTGCCACCCGCGCCGCACCGACGAGCGGCGAAAGGAAGCGGGCCACGCCGCCCGCGAACAGGAGCGCTCCCACCGCGAGGTTGGAGCCGCCGAGCCGGAAGAGGTAGTCCGGTACGAAGGTCGGCGCGGTGATCAGCCGCCAGCCCGTCGTGCCGAGAAGGCCGTACAACAAGTGCGCGCCGAGGTTCCAGCGGTAGTGGCGTTGAACCTCGGCGTGATAGCGCGCGAGGGCGTCGCCGGGGTCCCGCGCGACGACGGCCATCAGGGGCCGTCGCGGCGCGCGTTCCACGCCAGCACGCCCATCAACGACACGAACGGGAGGAGGGTGAGCAACGCTTCGACACCGTCGCCCGCCGGTCCGGGGGTGCGGAGCGCCAACGTGGCCGCGAGGCCGCTCACCGTGAGCGCGGCGATGCCGATGCCCATGAGCGCGTCGCCCGCGATCAGTCCCGAAGCGAAGAGGATCGGCCGATCCCCGAGCGTGCCGTGACGGGCCTCGACGGCGGCGCGCAGCACGCCGCCGAGAATCAGCGGCGCCGTCGTGGTGATGGGGAGGTAGAGTCCGATCGCGAACGCGAGGGGGATGACCCCACAGGCCTCGGCGACGAGCGCCAGGACGGCGCCGAGCCCCATGAGCGCCCAGGGAAGATTCCCTTCCATCACCCCGGTCACGAGCGTCGCCATGAGCTTCGCTTGCGGTGCGGGGAGGGCAGGGGAGCCCAGCGTGTAGGCCGCATGCAGTAGAAAGAGCACCGATCCGGCGCGGAGCGCCGCCGCCACGACGCCGATCATCTCGCCGATCTGGAGATACCGGGGCGTCGCGCCGAGGAGCGCGCCGGTCTTGAGGTCCTGCGCCATGTCGCCCGCGAGCGCGATCGAGATCGCGACCAGGGCGCCGACCGTGATGCACGCAGTGATCCCGGCGGGGCCGCGCTCACCGAGCGCCGCCAAGCAAAACGTCGTCCCCAGCAGCGCCGTGATCGTCATGCCGGACACCGGCTGCGACGTCGTGCCGACCAGCCCCACGATCCGACCCGAGACGACGACGAAGAAGAAGCTGAAGACCACGGCGAGCAGGGTCCCCGTGAGGGACAGATGAAAGGCCGGGATGACCCAGAGCCCGAGGGTCAGGAGCAGAACGCCGCCCACGACCACCGGAGTCGGGAGGTCACGTTCGGTCCGCGGCTGGTCTTCCATCGTGCCGCTTTGCGTCCAGCGCAGCCGTGCGATTGCGGCGGCCATGATCGGAAAGGCGCGTATCACCGCCGAGATGCCGCCCGCCGTCACGGCGCCGGCCCCGACGTAGCGCACGTAGCGGCTCCAGATGTCGGCCGCGCCGAGGTCGCGAACGCTTTCCGGAATGCCGAGCCAATTGCCGAACCCGCTCCCGCCGATCGCATCGAAGCAGGGCAGCAGGATCGTCCAGCCGAGGACGCCGCCCGCGAGCATGGTACCGGCGATGCGCGGCCCGACCAGAAATCCGACCCCGAGGAAGATCGGCGACAGCTCCATCCCGAACGTCGCCTTGTGGAGGCGCGGGAACGTGACGCTCACGGTGTCGCGCCAGAGCAGCATGGCGCGCATGGCCAGCTGGTAGGCGGCACCGAGCAGGATGCCGAGGACGACCGGCCGTGCGGTGACGCCACCGCGATCGCCGGCGATCAGTACCTGGGCGCAGGCCGTGCCCTCGGGAAAGGGAAGCCCGGCGTGCTCCTCGATGGTGAGCGCGTGTCGAAAGGGAATCATCAAGAGGATGCCGAGGATGCCGGCCGTGACGCCGATCAAGAAGATGTCGAACACCGTCGGGTGAAGCTCGAGAAAAATCAGCGCGGGAATGGTGAAGATCACCCCCGCGGCGAGCGACTCGCCGGTCGAGGCGATGGTGTGCACGAGGTTGTTCTCGAGCACGGTGCCGCGGCGGAGGAGGCCACGCAGCACTGCCATCGACAAGACGGCCGACGGGATCGACGCCGACACGGTGAGGCCGATCTTGAGGCCGAGGTAGGCGTTCACCATCCCGAAGGTCAGCGAGAGGACGACGCCGAGGCTGATGGCGAGGGGCGTCAGCTCGGCGAGGCGCTCGGTGGCCCGGACATAGGGGGTGAATTGCGGCTTGGCGCCCGTGGCCATGGCCTCACACGCTCGGGCGGCGCGCGAAGAACTGCACCGCGCGGTAGTCGGGACCGTCGACGATGGCGTCGACCTTTGCGAGCTCGGCCTCGCCGCAACGCCAGCGCTCCGCTTCGGCGGGTGCGCGTTCGCCGAGCAGGCGCACGAACGCTTCCTCGACCGAGCGGGTGACCGCCGAAACCTCCGAGCGCTCGCGGGTGACGTCCTCGGTCTCGATGGTCGAGAAACCCACGTCCGCGAGCGTGGCGAGGTACTCGGCCTCGGTGCCGTGTCGCCACGGCCCGCCGATGACGGGAATCGCACCGGAGCGGCGGACGACCTCGTGGAGTCCGAGCGTGCTCCCGGGGCGCAGCACGCGAAACAGCTCACCGAGGGCGCGCCGGCGATTCTCCACGTGGTGCAGCGCGGCGACGCTCCAGATCTGCGTGAACGTGCCGTCGCGGACCGGGATGGCCTCGAGACTCGCGGCGACCGCGGTGATCCGTCCGCCGAGGCGAGCCCGTTCGGTCAAACGTCGTCCCGTCGCGAGCAGGCGTGGCAACACGTCGAGCACCAGTACACGACATCCGTAGGTGAGCGTGAGCCAGCGCGCGATGCCGCCGAGCCCGCCGCCGCCGTCGAGGACGAACACGTACTTCCGGAAGTCCCCGTGCGCCGTCATCCGCTCCATCGTGCGCAGCGCCGGGCCATGGCGGCGATCGAGCCCGTAGAATGGATCGTTGCGGGGAGCCGGCACCGTCCGTGCGAAGCTCTTCAGCGTGTCGATCATCGCTTCCTCGACGGCCGGTGAGATGCGGTCGTACAGCGCGGCGATCGTCGAGACGGGGTCACGAGTGCGAACGGTCATCCGAAACGCGCGATGCTACGGCCGACGAGGCAGGAACGCAACGCTGCTCCTTGCGGCGGTGCATGACGCGGTCCGCATCGGCGTTGCATCTCGATCACGTCGATGCGCGCATGCACTGGCGCGCGTGGCGAGATCATCGCGCGCGACGTTTTCGACTATGCACTCGACCGCGCCGGACGTTATGGTGGCGCATGATGATGCCCGGCGCGAAGCGATCGTCGACGCCACGGAAGGCGCGTCGCATCGTCCCGAGCGCCGAACGCCGTCTGCGGACGTCGTTCCCGGAGGTGTGGGCGTGGTACGAGTTGCTCGTCGCCGCGCGTGAGATCGCGCCCAGCGCGGCGGCGCTCGACGAGCCCGAAGCGCCGACGCGTCGGACGTCGGCGCGCAGCTGACGTCGGCCCGCGCGCCAAAAAAAATCCCCCGACACGCGGTGCGCCGGGGGATGATGTTGGTGCAGCGACGGGCTCAGCTGGCGCCGTCGTCGCCCTTTTGGAGTGCCACCTTCTTCTCGACGATCGTCATCGGTCCGCGGTGGGAGAAGAGCACCACGTCGGTCGGGAGCTCCGTGCCCTGCAGCTTCAAGATGACGCGCATCCGCTCTTCGGCTTCGCGCGAGACGTCGCTCGTGCGAACGCCCTTCCGTTCGGTGTCCTTGCGGACCGTGTACTCGCGGACCTCTTTCTCGAACGCGGCGTCGGACAGACGGTAGGTCTGATCGCCGCTCCGAATCGCGACGCGATTCTGCAACCGCGTGCGTTTCGCCGGGTCGAGCTCGTTCACGACGATCGTGTTCTCCTCGCGGCGAATCTTTTGCGCCACTTCCTGGAGCAGGTCTTCGTCTTCGGTGCGAGCCCGTTGATGGGCCTGCGTCAGCATCAAGGCCGTGAGCGGCAGGACCAGCGTGACGAAGCTCACGAGCGTGCCGAATCCGAGCCGCCGATTCACCTCCAGGTGACGACCGAGGTCGGACAGGATGAGGTCGGAGGCAATCGGAAGGGCGACCGCGACGACGGCCACCGCCAGCACCATCGCTCCGTCGACGGTTCCGCGCAGATGGTTCGAGATGACGAGGAAGCTCGAGACGATGAGGGCAGCGTACAACGCGAGCACCCAGCGCTTTGGCGACTCGTCGTAGAGCAGCGCCAGGGCGCCCGCCGCCCCGACGATCGCGAGCAGTGGGCCGAAGCTGGCGCCTTCGCCGTAGACGACTCCGCCCGCGAGCGCGAGCGAGACGGCAGTCGCGGCACCGAGCGCCACGCCTGCCCCGACGGTTGCCCAGCCGGGTTTCGGCACGGAAACCTCCTTGCCCATGGCACGAGTATACGGAGGGCTGCGCCTACCTACAATGCGCCATACCGGTGGCGAAGCACCAACGGCAGCCTCGCAGAACCTACGGCAGACTATGGGCGACGGCGATGATGGGCGACGGCGCGGTCGACATAGCGCGCGAGCATGTCGGTTTCGAGATTCACCCGTTGCCCGGGACGCATGCGGCCGAGTGTGGTCGCGCTCGCCGTGTGGGGAATCACGCTCACGGTGAAGGAACGGCGCCCGCAGTCGAATACCGTGAGACTGACGCCGTCCACGGCGATCGAGCCCTTCTCGACGAGGAAACGGGAGAATCCGGCCGGAAGCGAAAAGCGATAGAGGGCGCTGCCCCCCTCCGGCTCGATCGACTCGAGCGTCCCGACGCCGTCGACATGACCGAAGACGAAATGTCCGCTCAGCCGGTCCGAGACGCGTAGCGAGCGTTCGAGGTTCACCGGATCCCCCGCCCGCAGCGCCCCGAGCGTCGTCCGCCGGAGACTCTCCGCGGAGACGACGACCGTGAACGATGATCCGCGGCGTGCCGCCACCGTCATGCAGGCGCCGTTCACGGCGATGCTTTCTCCGAGGACGAGGCCACGGAAACGACTCGTGAGCTTCAGCTCGGCGTCGCCACGCAGGCGGCGCAGGGCGGCCACCGCCCCGACGCCTTCGATGATTCCGCTGAACACCCTCGCGCGCGACCGGCGCGGCCTAGCTCGGGCGCCCGAGGAGGCGCGACAACCAGCCCGAGCTCTCGCGCGTGGAGAGCTTCTCGAGCTCGCCCGTGTCGAGCCAGATCCCGTGACCGCTCGGGCACTCGTCGATCTCGACGTCGAGCCGCGTCCGGGTAGTCAGGCGATCTCCGCATTTCGGGCAGCGCATCTTGGCAAGCTCGCGAACGGATTGCTCTTCTTGCGCACCGGTCTGGGCTTTGAGCTTCAGGAGCAGCTCGCGATCGCGGTCCGCGAAGAACTTGTCTTCACGGCCCTTCTCGACGTCGCGGAGCTTGTCACCGAAGCGGTCTTTTTCACCGTCGGACATCGTCGGCCTCCATGGGAGTCGTGGACTGCGGTTCTTGTGGGGTCGATCGCCGCCAGCCGACGCGCTTTTCGATGTAGTCGAGCAACGCCTTGCAGTGACGATTCTCCGAAGAGAGGAGCGTGAGCCCCCCGATGAGGAAGGGGATCTGAGGAATGACCGGCAACATGAGGCCGATCACGCCGAGGATCAACAATACGACCCCGAGCGAGACCTTCCCTGCCCTCCAGATGTGTCGTGTCATGTTCTCGCCACGCGCCGGTGATTGTAGCGGCGGAATCGCTGGAACGTCAATTATGGCGCGACCTTGGATGGCAGCGGCCGGCGTGCGAGCATGCCGCGACGTGATCCCCCTCCGCGATACGATCGCGTCGAGCACGGTACCCCTCGTGACCTACGCGTTGATGGCTGTGAACGTGGCGGCCTACGTCTATCAAGAGAGTCTGGGCGCGAGCTTCGAGCGCTTCATCGAGATCCACGGCTTGGTGCCCCGGCGCTTCGTCCGCGAGTGGTGGGACGACTCGACGCCGCTTTTCAGCAGCATGTTTCTCCACGGCGGATGGCTGCATCTTCTCGGGAACCTCCTCTACCTCCATATTTTCGGGGACAACGTCGAGGATCGTCTCGGGCATGCACGATTCCTCCTGCTGTACGTGCTTGCCGGCGCGGCCGGCGGCGTCATGCAGGTGGCGAGTCACCCCGCTTCCTCGGTTCCCATGGTCGGGGCGAGCGGAGCCATCGCGGGGGTGACGGGGGCCTATCTACTCTTTTATCCGCGGGCTCGGGTGGTGACCTTGGTGCCGATCTTCCTCTTCATTCAGTTGGTCGAGATCCCGGCGTTCTTCTTCCTGTTCTTCTGGTTCGCGTTCCAGCTCGTGTTGGGCCTCGGCAGCATGGAAACGGCGGTCGGAGGCGGGATCGCCTTCTGGGCCCACATCGGGGGCTTCGTCGCGGGGATGGTGCTCGGTCCGCTGCTCAGTCCGCGCGCGTCGGGTCGAGCCGCCGGGTAGGCCGGGGCCGGGCGCTTTCGCGGCTCGCCAGCTTGCGATGCGTCATTCGATGGTTACTTCTGCGGGACCATGAACGTCGAACGACTCACCCAAAAATCGCAAGAGGCTTTGCGAGATGCCCAGACCCTGGCGGTGCGGCGCAATCACCAGGGCGTGGACGTCGAGCACCTCCTGACCGCGCTGCTCGCCCAATCCGAAGGCGTCGCGCCCGTGCTGCTCGAGCGGGCCGGGGTCCCGGTGGCCGACCTCCGCGAACGCGTCGAACGCGAGCTGGCACGCGTTCCCCAGGTCTCCGGCTCCGGCTCGGGCGGAACCCCGTACCTGACGCAACGGCTCGCCAAGCTCATCGCCCAGGCGGAGACCGAGGCCGGATCGCTGAAGGACGAATACGTGAGCGTCGAGCACCTGCTGCTCGCCATGCTCGACGAGGCCGGCGCCATCGGCCGCACGCTCAAGCAGGTCGGGCTCACGAGGGAGAAGTTCATGGAAGCGCTCCGCGGTGTGCGGGGCAATCAGCGCGTCACCAGCCAGGATCCCGAATCGACCTACCAATCTCTCGAGAAGTTCGGTCGCGATCTCACCGCACTCGCGGCGCAGGGCAAGCTCGACCCTGTCATCGGCCGCGACGAGGAGGTCCGCCGCGTCATCCAGGTGCTGTCACGTCGCACCAAGAACAACCCCGTCCTGATCGGCGAGCCCGGTGTCGGAAAGACGGCCATCGTGGAGGGGCTCGCCCAGCGCATCGTGCGCGGCGACGTTCCCGAGGGTCTCAAGAACCGGCGTGTCGTCACGCTCGACATGGGCGCGCTCGTGGCCGGCGCCAAGTATCGCGGCGAGTTCGAAGAGCGGCTGAAGGCGGTGCTGAAAGAGGTGCAGGCGTCCGAAGGCGAGGTCATCCTCTTCATCGACGAGCTCCACACCCTGGTGGGCGCCGGTGCCGCCGAGGGCGCCATCGATGCCGCCAACATCCTCAAGCCGGCGCTCGCCCGCGGCGAGCTGCAGTGCATCGGCGCCACCACCCTCAACGAGTACCGCAAGTACATCGAGAAGGACGCCG
>CAZWAX010000039.1:0-21768 GCA_964631985.1 uncultured Polyangiaceae bacterium
AAGCCAAGCCGGCCGCTGCGGCCGACCCGTGGGGCGACGCCGAGGCCAAGCCGGGGGATGCGGCCGACGATCCGTGGGGCGACGACGGCGGCGGGGGCGCCGCGGCCGGCGGGGAGACGTCCGAGTTCTCCGACGCGGTCGCGATCCAGTTCCCGGTGGCCCTGCCGGAGTCGATTCGCAAGCCGTATTTCATCTTCGGCGACAAGGACAACCCGGTCCACCTCTGGTTCGCCGATCTCGCCAAGAAGACGCCGTCGCTCTACGTGGGCAAGGGCAGCGACAGCCTCGAGTCCCTCGGGCCGCGCGACCTCACCGTCACGAGCAAGTTCGAGAAGGGCGAGTGGCGCGTCGTGTTCAAGCGCCGCATGCGGAGCGCCGGCGCGCTGTCCTTCGAGGAGCACGGCTTCGCGCCGATTGCCTTCTCGGTCTGGGACGGTGCCAGCCGCGAGCGCGGCAACAAGCGCGGCCTCACCACCTGGTGGTCCATCTATTTCGAGCCGGCCGAAAAGCCGTCGCCGGTCGGTCCGATGGCGGCCTCCGCGCTCGGCGTGCTCGTGCTAGAGCTGGCCTTCGTGGCCTGGGCCCGCAGCCGCAAACGCAACGCCAAAGCCGTTTAGAAAGAATCTCTTTTCGTATCTCGCTTCGCCTGGAGGAGTCCGATGTACAAAACGATCTACGTCCCCGTCGACAATTCCGATTACTCGAATCAAGCGATCAACGTCGCGGTGGACCTGGGCAAGGCCTTCCAGTCGAAGATGGTCGGCTGTCACGTCTACGCCGCCAAGATGCACGACTACCGCTTCAAGCAGATGGAATACACGCTGCCTGAAGAGTACCTCGAGGAAACCGAGCTCGATCGGCAGCGCAAGATCCACGACAGCCTGATCACCATGGGTCTGAAGCTGATCTCGGACGGCTACTTGGTGCCGATGCAGCAGCGCTGCGCCGAAGCCGGCCTCGAGTTCGAGCCGCGCATGATGGACGGCAAGCATTCGACCGAGATCGTCGCCGACGTCAACGCCGGCGACTACGATCTGGTCGTCCTCGGCGTGCTCGGCCTCGGCCGCGTGCGCGACAGCTCGGTCGGCTCGGTCTGCGAGCGCGTCGCCCGCCGCTCGAACAAGGACGTGCTGATCGTCAAGAACATCCCGACCGCGGACGACACGGCCGAACGCGACACCATTCTCGTCGGCATCGACGGCAGCCCGCAGTCGTTCGGCGCGCTCATGACCGCGATCGACCTCGCCAAGCAGTTCGGCAAGAAGGTCGAGGCGATCGCCGTCTACGATCCCTACCTGCACTACACCGTCTTCAACGGCATCGTGAACGTGCTGACCGAGAAGGCCGCCAAGGTCTTCCGCTTCGAGGAGCAGAACCAGCTCCACGAAGAGGTGATCGATACCGGGCTGGCCCAGATCTACCAGTCGCATCTCGAGGTCGCCGAGAAGATGGCGGCCGCGGCGGGCGTCGAGATCACCAAGACACTGCTCGACGGCAAGGCCTTCCAGAAGGTCCTGAACCACGCCCGGAAGACCAATCCCTGGCTGCTCATCGTCGGCCGGATCGGCATCCACAGCGCCAAGGAAGAGACCGATCTCGGCAGCAACACCGACAATCTCTTCCGGAACGCCCCCTGCGACATCCTCCTCACCACGCGCATCGAGTACCCCGAGCTCGACGTGAAGGCCGAGGAGTCGATCCGCTGGACGCCGGAAGCCGAACAGCGCATGACCCGCGTCCCGGCGCTGGTCCAGGGCATCGCCCGTACGGCGATCTTCCGGCTCGCGGTCGAGAAGGGCCACAGCGTCATCACGAGCGACCTCCTCGACGAGGCCATGGATCGCTACATGCCGAAGGGAGCGAAGGCCGCGACCAAGCTCGCCGAGGCCGTCATCCTCGAGCACGCGGCCGAGCGCTCGATCTCGATCTGCCGGAAGTGCGGCGTGTCCGCGTCCGAAGCCAACGCCGTCGTCTGCTCGGTCTGCGGCAGCACGGCCTTCCAGGTCGTGACGCCGGAGATGGTCGAGCAGATCATGGAGATGGAAGGCGGCGGCACCGAAGAGACCGCCTACGACGGCCGCAAGCTCACCTGGACCCGCGACGCGAAGCAGGCGCTCTGGACGATGCAGGACGCCTACAAGCGTCGGCGCGTGAAGGCGCGCGTCGAGAAGGCCGCGCGTTTGAAGCGCATGTCGACGGTCAGCCTCGAGTTCGCGCGCGCCCTGATCGAGGAGGAGACCGGCATGCCGGTCGTGCTCCCGGCCGACGGGGCAGCCGTCGAGGCCCCGGCGTCGGTCAGCGAAGGCAAGAAGCTGATCGCCCGCGACGCCAAGAACAATCCGCTCTTCTCGGAGCTCGCGTGGGAGCAGGACGCGATCAATCGCGTCCTGCGGGTGCCGGCGGGCTTCATGCGCGACCGCACCCAGCGCCGCATCGAAGAGCTCGCCCGTGAGCGCAGCGTCGCCACGGTCGACCTCGCCACCGTCGAAGCCGGCATCGAGGACGGCCGGAAGGCGATGGAGGAGATGGTCAAGGGCTACCAGGCCAACCCGGCCCCGGCCCGTGCGGTCATGGAGGCGGCCGAGCCTGCACGCATCGCACGCGTCGAGCCCGCATCGACCTCGGCCGGTACGCTGCCACTGAACGAGGTGGGCATCATGGCCGCCATGGAAGCCAAGCGCCGGGGTAACCCGACGGAACATTGATCCGCGTTTCGCCGGGTTTGCCGCGCGACGGCAACCCAGTCATCGATTGCGTTCATGCCGGGCTACCGCTTCTGTCGGTCTGACGACATCCCGCTGCTCGTGGCGGCGCACAACGCGTGCTGGGTGCCGCACTTCGGCCCCGAGCAGGCGATCACCGTCGAGGGCTTCAAGCGCGGCATCCGTGAGCTCGGGCTCTGGTCGTCGAGCTGCATGGTCGCGTTCGACGGCGACGAGCCGATCGGCGTCCTGCTCGGCGCCAAGCGCGACGGTGACGCGAACTGCGTGTACCGCCTCGCGGTGAAGCCGGGCTGGGAGCGGCAGGGCCACGGCCGACATCTCCTCACGTCGCTCGCCGACAAGGCCGCGATCCTGGGACCGCCACGGCTGGTCGCCGAGATCCCGGCGGAGTGGGCCGCGATCCGCGCCTTCTTCGAGAAGTCGACATTCCTCGAGGAGGCACGGTACGCGGAGTTCACGCGCCCGGTCGGGGTGCCACCGAGCGCGGCCCAGGATCCCCGTCGCGAGCTCATCGTCCCGATCGGGCTCGACGAGCTCGTCGAGAGCGGGGCGTTCGATCCGCGAATCCGCCGTCCGTGGTCCAGGTCGCTCGCGTCCCTGCGGGCGAAAGGGGAGACGCTCGCTGCGCTCGCGGTCGCCACCGACCGGGTGGAGGCGTACGTCGCGTTCGTCGCGGGCGCAGAAGTCCCCGAGGTGTGGGCGCTGGGTACCGCCGACGCCGAGGCCGGACCGTCGCTTCTCGAGCTGTTGCTCGCGCGTGTGCAGCCGGCCGCAGGCATGCTCCGGATCGCCCCGGTTTCGGATCTGGAGATGTCGTGGGCGGTGCTCGCGAGCCTGGGCTTTCGTCGCGAGCGCGAGACGATCGGCTACGTCGTCGACCGGGGTTAGGGTGGGAGCGGGATTCGCCCGCCTCCGAGTCGGGGCATCGCCACGACGAGGCGATGTCGTCGTCGCTACGGCGTGATCGTGATCGCCGCCGACACCCCGGTGCCGGTGCCGTTGTTGCTGTCGTCGTCCTCGGGGACGGCGCCGGTCACGTCGGTCGCGACGACGAGAAAATAGCTGCCCGGCGTGACGGCCGGCACCACCACGTTGACCGTCTCGCCGTAGCTGTCGCCACCCCCGAGGTTCGAGGTCCGGACGGTGTCGGTCAGGAAGACGTCGCTCTCGTCGTAGACGTCGTCGGTCGAGAGGCGGAGGCGGTCCTCCCAATTCGGTGTCGCCGTGCCGAGGGACTGATTCTCGACCGTCCAGCCGACGCTGATCGGCTCCGCGACCGCCGCGGTCGCGGGCCCGCTCACCGCGATCGGGACCAGATCGGGAAGCGGCGTCGCGGTCGCGGTCGGCGTGGGAGTCGCGGTCGCCGTCTCCGTCGGGGTGGCGGTCGCGGTCGCGGTTGGCGTCTCCGTCGGCGTCGCCGTCTCCGTCGGGGTTGGCGTGGTCGTCTCGGTCGGCGTCGCCGTCTCGGTCGGGGTTGGCGTGGCCGTCTCGGTGGGGGTCGGCGTCTCCGTCGGGGTCGGTGTCGTCGTTTCGGTGGGGGTCGCCGTCTCGGTCGGGGTCGGTGTCGCTGTTTCGGTGGGGGTTGCGGTCTCCGTGGGGGTCGGCGACTCCGTCGGCGTCGGACTGGCCGTCTCGGTCGGGGTCGGAGTGGGCGGCGGATTGCACTCGACCGGATAGCCGACCTGATGGGGCGCCGCGAGGGTGTCGACGCAGTCGGCCTTGTACGAGGTGACGCAGTCGACGCACGCGGCGAGGTCGCTCAAGGTGTCGATGCTGCCGATGGCGCCGCAATCCGGTCCGCCCGGGACCTGGACGTACGGGCAGCTCGCGACGAAGCCGATCGCGGCCGGCGTCTCGCCGCCGGGATCACAGACGGTGCCGTCGGGAGACGACGTGCCGCACGCCTGGCAGATCTTCCCGATCATCTTGGCCTCGGCGCGCGCAATCGTCGGGCCGGCCTTCAGGTCGCCCGGCACGGGGCAGGGCGAGAGCGCAGTTCCGCGATCGACCGACTTCCGACATTTCGCGAGTGCCCCCAGCTTGGCGAGGAAGAACTTCCCGGTCTCTCTCCCGATCGTCGCCTGGCACTTGGCGAGGCTCGAGTCGGGCGCGTCGTTGAGCGCGAGGTAGTACAGGTCCATGGCCTGTCGGACGGCGGTCCCGGCGATGCAGTCGACGCAGAGCGCCAGGTCGGGGGTGTCGTTGATGACGTTCGTGCACGTGCCGTTGTCGAAGTTCGGGCAGGTCGCCGGCCAATCGATGTCGGCAGGCTCGACCCCGTTGCCTTCGCACACGTTGGCGAGTTTGACCCGGAACTTGTTGAACGCGGTCGCGATCTTCGCCTGCGGATCGCAGGTGGCCAGGTTGCCCCCCGGCGCGAACGACCCCGCGCCGCCCTTCACCGGACCCGCGTTGCACTTCTGGAAGACCGAGGTCATCGTCTTCACGTACTTCAGCGACTCCCGCGCTACCGCGGCCCGACATTTGGCGATCGCGGACACGCTCTGCGCCGCCGCGGGGTCGGCCGGGATCATGCCGGCGGCAGCGACGAGCACACCGATGGCGACGGTCAGGGCGAATCGGGACATGGAACGGCACTCCTTGGGGACGCGAAGATTCGCACGAGCCTCGCATGACGACGGCGCTCGAATCCAGAAGAAAACGACGAAACATCGAGAAAAACGTGGCGTGTGCGTGGGATCTCGCTTCGCCGGCGGGAACGGCTCAGGCGGCCCGGTGACTCAGTCCTTCAGCCCCGTGGAGCCAAAAACGTATCCGCCGGTCCATCGCCGCCGTCGCCGAGCCGGCCGCCGGGGCCGAGGTGGCCCTTGCCGGGGACGTGGTTCACCTCGACGCGGATGCCGTCCGGATCCTCGAACAACACCGAGTAGTAGCCCGGGGCGAACTGCGCCTCTTCGGGCGGGTGCACGACGTGCGCCGCGAGCTCGTCGACGAGGAAACGGTGGATCGCGTCGACGTCCTCGCGGCTCCGGGCGCGAAAGCAGAAGTGATGGAGGCCGGCACGCTCCTGGTCGAAGCGTCCGCCGTCGCGGTCCTTCGCGGCACCGCGTACGAGGATCCCGGTCCGGCTGCCGATGCAGTAGACGATGTCCGTCCCGCTGATCAGCGTCCGCATGCCGAAGAAGTGGCAGAGCTTCTCCCAGAACGGCACGCAGCGCTCGGGATCGTTCACGGTGAGCTGGATGTGGGCGATGCCGTTCAGTTCCACGGACACGGGGAGCTTCTGCCGGCGACGCCGGGGTGAGTCAACGCGGGGGGACTCGACGCGCGCACCCGGGCGCGGGCCGCATGCGTCGTTGACCAGAATGGCAGGGAGGCGCACGATACGATCGCGCTTTTCGGAATGGTCGCTCGCACGCTCATCGCCGTGCTTCTCGTCGCCCGTGTCCTCGCGGCCGACGTCGCGTTCGCGAGCCCCGAGAAATGCACGGCGGCCATCATCAAGGCCGGCGCCGCGTTCGTGCAGGGCCGCGCCAAGGCACAGCAGGCGTGCGAGCAAGCGAAGCTCGGCGGCAAGCTCCCCGGCAGCACGGTGTGCGCGAACGAGCCCAAGACCAGCGCGAAGCTCGCCAAGGGGCGCGACAAGCTCGCGAAGGCGATCACCGCGGCCTGCGGCGGCAAGGACAAGGTCTGTGGGGGCGCGAATGCCGCCGATGACGAAGACCTCGCGGCGATCGGCTGGGCCATCGGCACCTGTCCCGACTTCGAGAGCGGCGACTGCACCAACGCGATCGCGAGCTGCGCCGACATCCCGGTCTGTCTCGCCTGCGTGAGCGAGGGCGCCGTCGACCAGGCGATCGGCGTCTACTACGCCGCGCTGCAACCGACCGACCCGAAGTCGAAGGACAAGGCCGTGAAGGCGCTCCGCAAGTGCCAGACGGCGATCGGCAAGGCCTCGACGGTGTTCCTCGCCGCCAAGTCGAAGGCGCTGGCGGCATGCTGGGGCACGGTCGCCAAGAACGGGGGCACGTGTCCCGACGCCAAGGCGGTCGCCGCGATCGCCGCGGCCCAGGCAAAGCAGGCGGCGACCATCCAGAAGACCTGCGCCGGTCTCGACAAGGTGCCTGGCACCGCCGACGACCCGACGCCGGCGACGATCGGTTTCGCCGAGACCTGCTTCGACGTCGCCGGGGTCGACGGCGCGAGCTGCGGCGGACCCGTCGACACGCTCGCGCAGCTCGTCTCGTGCGTCGACTGCGTGACCCAGCTCAATCTCGACTGTGCCGACCGCGCCGGCGTGCCGGCCTTCGCGGCGGACTATCCCGACGAGTGCAACGGCCCGGGCATCATCCGGCGCGCCTGCGAGGCGCAGCGCACGGTGCACGTCGTCGCGGGCATCGGGAGCCTCGGATGGTTCACCCAGGTGTGGCCGCTGCCGATCATCATCACGGCGCCCAACGCCAGCTACTCGTTCGATGACCCCGCCAAGGCCCAGCTCGTGCCGGGGACCGAGGCCAGCCATCCGCTCTATGCGCGCGTGGTCGGCGGGCACCGGGTGTGGGACGGCCTCGGAGCCCACGGCGAGCCGTCGATCTTCGTGGCCTCGGTGAACCAGACGCACACCAACAGCCCGACGACGACCAGGCTCGCCGGTGGGCCCGAGATCGTCGCCGCGGGCGCGGTGCTGCAAACGGATCTCGCGACCAGTGTCCCGGTGCTCTCGTTCGGGACGTTGCCCTACGGCGACGCCCCGGGCGCGCCGCCCGCGGTCGTCGTCGCCGACGTCGCAGCGGCGATCGCCGCGATCAAGGCCGCGACGCCGATCGCGCCCGACGTCGAGCAAGGACTGCAACCGTCGAGCGCGACGCTCGCGAGCTGGGGCATCGACGGCGGCACGCCGGCCGTGGTGGTCACCTTCGCGCAGCGCCTGTTGTTCGCCGCCAATGCCTTCCGCTTCGGGCTCGTCGGCACCGTGCTGCTGCCCGGGTTCAACGACGACCCGCACGGCGCCTTCGACACCAACAGCGTGACCGCACGCGCCGACATCCTGGTGCGCGTCCTCGACGGCTTCTACGGGGAGCTCGCGGCCCATCGCGAGCCCAGGTGCGGCGTCGGCGGCTTGCCGCCGTCGCTCGCCGACAACGTCGTCATGGTGGTGAGCGGCGACACCTACAAAAACCCGTTCGAAAGAGCCGGCTGGTCGGATGGGACGCCCGGCAACTCCAACCTCCTGATCGTGCGCTCCAATGGCTTCGTGAAGCCCGGGTGGTTCGGCGCGATCACGCCCGGGACGCGGACCAACTTCGACCCCACCACCGGCGAGCTCGCGCCGAGCGCGAGCCCGGGCCCGAATCACACCCCATCGACGACGGCGGCGCAGCTCGGCCTGCTCTACGCGATCACCCGCGGCAACACGGCCGTGGTCGCTCAGGTGTCGGCGGCGCCGTACGCCGGTGTGATCCAGCCGGTTCCCTGACCGCGTGGCGCGGGCTCCGCGCCTGCAGTAAGACCTCCGGCGCGAAGGAGAGCCTGCGTGAAGTTCATGTGTCTGGCCTATGAGGACGAAGCGGTGCTGAACGCGTTGACGCCGAGCGAATGGGAGGCGCTGCGCGGGGAGACCATCGCGTACGTCGATTCCCTGCGCGCGAGTGGGACGCTGGTGTCGACCTACGCCCTGCAGAGCATCCGCACGGCCGCCACCGTGAAGGTCCGGAACGGCCAACGGCTCGTGACGGACGGCCCGTTCGCGGAGGCGAAGGAGCTGATCGGCGGCTACTTCATCGTCGAGGTCCGCGATCGCGACGAGGCCCTCGAGCTCGCGGCGCGGTGGCCCTCGGCGCGCTTCGGCGCGATCGAGGTCCGGCCGATCGACGAGGTGCTGCGCACCGACCAGCGGTACGTCTGACGCCCGTTTCCCGGCGCTTGCGCATTGCCCCGACTTCGGAAAAGGAAGGGGCCCCCCGCGACTCTCTGCATGAAGAGCTACCACGACATCGCCGGCGACGGCGGCTCGGACGTCCTCGGGCAGGTCGTCGCCAAGCGCTCGAAGATCAACGAGAGCCTGGCGCAGGTCCGGCACATGGTGGCGGTCGGGTCGGGGAAGGGTGGCGTCGGCAAGAGCACGCTCACCATGCAGCTCGCCGAGGCGCTGCGCGCCGGCGGCGCGCGGGTCGCGATCCTCGACGCCGATCTGAACGGACCGACCCAGGCCCGGCTCGGCGGTCTGCGCGGTACGCCGGTCATGCCCGGCGCCCACGGTCTCGTACCGCCGCGGACCGCGAGCGGCGTCGCCGTCGTCTCGATGGGGGCGCACGTCCCCGAGTCCGAGGCGGTCGACTTCGCGAGCGTCTCGAGCGGCGACTCGTACGTCTGGCGCGCGACCCGCGAGTTCTCGGCCTTCGGCGATCTGCTGGCCGGCGTCGGCTGGGGCGCGCTCGATTTCCTGCTGGTCGACTTGCCGCCGGGGGCGGAGCGCACGTTTCAGTACGCCGAGTTTCTCGGCGAAGCTGCGGCCTTCGTCCTGGTGACGATCCCGTCCGACGTCTCGCGCGGTGTCGTGTCGCGCGCCGTGGCGGCGATGCGGCGGACGCCGAACCGCATCCTCGGCTACGTCGAGAACATGAGCGGCTACTACTGCGACGGCTGCGACGAGGTCCGGCCGCTGTTCGGCCCGACCGGCAGCGTCGATCTCGGCATCCCGCGGCTCGGCGCGGTGCCCTTCGACCCCGAGCTCGCCGCGGCTTGCGACCGCGGGACGACGCTCGCCGATCCGAAGCGGCCCGCCGTCCGAGCGATCCGTGCCATCGCCGCCGAGCTCACTCGGCTGCTGGAGGTTTGAGATGAAGTTCCTCTGCGTGCTCTGCGACCAAGCGATGAAGCTCGTCGAGATGGCGCCGCCCGATCGCGGCGCGCTCGCGATCGTCTACGAGTGCCCCGAATGCGCGCACCGGATCGCGATGCTGACCAATCCGCTCGAGACCCAGGTCGTCACCTCGCTCGGCGTGCAGATCGGCCCCGGGCAGGGCGACATCTCGAAGTGTCCGTTCTCCGGGATGGTGCAGGAGATGACGGGCGGCACGGCGGCCCCGGACGCGACCGCCGCCTCACCGTCCGTCACCTGGACGACGGCGGCGCTCGAGCGGCTCCAGCGCATCCCCGACTTCGTGCGTCCGATGGCGCGCTCCGGGATCGAGAAGTACGCCGCCGACAAGGGCCTCGCCGAGATCGACGAGACGGTGCTCGACGGCGCGAAGGACTTCTTCGGCATGTGACGATGGCGGTGTCCGAGCCCATCGACGCGTTCGCGCGTCCCTACGTCATCTCGTGGAACCTCACGTACCGCTGCAACCTCGCCTGTGAGCACTGCTACCTCGACGCCGGCGGCAAGCCGGCGATCGACACGCCGGCATTCGCCGACCGGAGCGAGCTCGACACGGCGGCGTGTCTCCGCGTCGTCGACGAGATCGCGGCGTTCGCCCCCGACGGGCTCCTGATCCTGACCGGTGGCGAGCCGCTGCTCCGGCGCGACATCGTCGAGATCATCCGCTACGCCGCCGCCCGCGAGCTCTGGGTCGTCGTCGGCACCAACGGCGTGAAGATCACCGCCAACCTCGCCGCGATCCTGAAGCGCGAAGGCGTCCGCGGCCTCTCGCTCTCGCTCGACGCGCTCGACGAGACCCGCCACGACGCGTTCCGGCGCGTGACGGGAGCGTTCCGCAACACGGTCGAGGGGGCCAAGATCCTCGCCCGCGAGGGCCTGCCGTTCATCGTCCAGACGACGGTCGGCACGCACAACGTCCACGAGCTGGCTGCCATCGCCGACTTCGCGCACGACGAGCTCGGCGCGCGGGTGTGGAATCTCTACTTCCTGGTGCCGACCGGGCGCGGCGCGCACGTCTCCGACCTCGCCGACGCCGAGTACGACCGCGTCCTCGGCGAGCTCGCGGTCATCCAGCGGCGCTACGCGGGCCGCATGCTGGTGAACGCGAAGTGCGCGCCGCACTACGTCCGCATCCTGCAGGCGGAGGACCCGACCTCGCCGTTTCTGAAGAGCTATGCCGGGGGCGCCGGCGGTTGTCCGGCGGGGACGCACTACATGGGCATCCGGCCGAACGGGGACGTGACGCCGTGTCCGTATCTCCCCGAGTTCGGCGGCAACCTCCGCACCGAAAGCTTGGGCGAGATCTGGCGGACGTCGGACGTCTTCGTGCGCATCCGCGACCGCGCGTCCCTCGGCGGCCGCTGCGGCGGTTGCGAGCTGCAGGCCGCGTGCGGCGGCTGTCGCGCCCGCGCCTACGGGATGACCGGCGACGTCATGGCCGAGGACGCCCTCTGCACCCACCAACCCGGCACGTTCAGCTCGCTGGCTCCGCCGACGCTCGAATACGGCGCCCCCGCGCCCGCCGACGGCGAAGCGATCGCCTGGGACGCCGACGCCCGCGCCCGTATGAAGGAAATCCCGGCCTTCGTCCGCGGCATGGTCGCCCGCCGCGTCGAATCCTACTGCCGCGAACGCGGCATCGCGCGCATCACCCCGACCATCCTCGCCGAGATCCGCGCCAAGATGCCCACCCCCAAGATCTTCGGCGCCCGCTAGCCTGCCGCGAGCGGGCATTCCAAGCGGACCGTCGTGCCCGTCCCCGGTGTCGAGCTGACGTGCAGCCGGCCACCGAGCGCGGCGGCGCGCTCCTCCATCGCGATCAGCCCGAGCGCCGCCGAGTGGAGGCGGGTCCGGTCGAAGCCCCGTCCGTCGTCGCGCACTTCGAGGGCGAGCGTCCCGTTCGACGTGGCCAGCGTGAGCGCGACGCTCCGGGCCTCGCCGTGGCGGACGGCGTTCGCGAGCGCTTCCTGCGCAACCCGGTAGACGGCGACCTCCGTCTCTTCGGCGAGCCGCGGGATGGTCGGTGGGACGCCGACGGTAATGCTCACGCGGTCCGTGGCCATGCCCTTCGCGAGCGCTCGGAGGCACTCGCCGAGCCCGAGATCGGAGAGCTGCAACGGTCGGAGCTCGCGCGCCAGCAGGCGCAAGTGCTCGCCGACGGCGCGGAGATACGTCTCGGCCCGGCCGAGCGTCTCGTCGGCCGCCACCGACGGGCCGCGCTGCCGCGCTGACTCGATCATGATGCCGATCCCGACCAACTCCTGACAGACGCCGTCGTGGAGATCGAAGCTGAGTCGCTTGCGCTCCTCTTCATGGACGGCGCTCTGGCGGAGGCCATCAGCCGGAGTTGCTCCTCGCGCTCGCGGAGCGCGGCGAGGGATCGCTGCAGGGCCTCGTCGGCGGCGCGCTGCTCGGTGACGTCGTGGCCGACCCCTTGCACCTCGACGACGGTGCCGGTGCCGTCGGTGATCGCGCACACCTCCCAATCGATCCAACGCCAGCCGTCCGGCGTGCGCCCACGGCTCGCGCGGCGGTAGCGGCCGCCGTCGGCCACCGTGGCGAGCGCCGTGCGGGCCAGCGGCGCGTCGTCGGGGTGCACGAACGAGAGGAAGTTCAATCGCGAGAGGGGCTCGTGCTCGACGCCGTACTTCCGCCGGCAGGCCTCGTTCACGAACGTGAGGTTGCCGTCGAGATCGGCGCGATAGATGAGCGCATCCTGCGACTCGACCAGGCCGCGATAGCGCGCCTCGCTCTCGCGGAGCGCGGCCTCGGCGAGCCAGCGCTCGCTCACGTCGCGACTGATGCCACGAAACCCGACGACCGTACCGCTCGCGTCCCGCACCGCATATGCGACCGTCTCGACCCACGTGCGGCCTTTGACGGTCCGCCACTCGAGCACGGTCGGCGGCAGCGCGCCGCCCGCCGCCAGGTGCGTACGCATGCTGGCGGGATTCGAGCCCGCGGGGACGTCGACGATGTACTGGTCGACGTTCCGCCCGATGATCTCCGCCGGTGCGAACCCGAGAATGCGCGCGCCGGCTTCGTTCACGTAGGTGACGCGTCCCTCGAGGTCGGACGCCCAGATGAAGTCGCGCGCATTCTCGGTGATGTCGCGGTACGTGTCGCGCGAGGCAGCGAGGTCGCGCCGCGCCTCTTCCTCGCTCCACCGCCGGCGCAGGATGGCGCGAAAGTTTCGCGCGTGGCCCTCGGCGATCGCCACGCAGAGCGTGGCGGCGATGGCGATCACGGGCCCGACCTCGAGCGGGGCGAGCACGAAGCGCAGCCATGGCGTGGCCAGGGCCAGGATCCCGAGCACCGCCGCCGTGAGGGCGGTCTCGCGTCGCCAGCCCCACGGAAAGACGAGCGCGGTCATCGCGCACACGGTGAACAGCACGAAGCCGACGACCTCCCCCGTGCTGCCGGCCAGGAGGAAGAGCATGGTCGAGGACAGGGCGACCAGTAGGGCGGTGACGAAGACGATGCGGACGGCAACGTCACTGGTGGGGTCGCGTCGGATGAGCAGCCCGCCGATGCCGAGCACCGCGGCTTGAAAGAGCAGGGTCGACCCGGCCGCCGTCCGCAGGCTCGTCGCCTCGAGCGAGAGGGCGAGGCTCCACACCACCATGGGCATCAGGCACCCGGCCGCGAATCGTCCGAAACGCGCCGCGACGACGGCACACGCGGCGCGATCGAGCGCCGCGGCCGTGCTCGACCCGGTACCGGCACTGGAGGTCATGGAGATCCTCTCGCTCCGAGGTAGAGCACGTCGCCTCGGTCGCTGTCACGCGACCTCATACGATCGACGGACCGGTGGCGCCGTCGGCGAGGGTGTCGCGGAGGATGCCGAGCGCCCGCTCGAGCTCGCTGCGATCGCGCGCGGCCCCGAGCCCGAGGCGGACGGCGTGCGGGACGGCGCCCCGACCCACCGCGAAGACCTCGGCCGGCGCGATCGCCACCCCGCGTTCCAACGCGGCGCGGGCGAAGGACTCGCCGCGCCACGGGTCGGGCAGCTCGAGCCACAGGTGGAGCGCGTGTGGGTGCGTGTCCCGGACGAGCCCGCCCAGCACGCTGCGGGCGACCGCCTGGCGCGCCGTCGCCTCGCGGCGCTGGGCCGCGGCAATGCGATCCGCCGTCCCGTCCTCGATCCAGGTCGCGGCGATCTCGGCCGTGATGGGCGCGGCCATCCAGGTCGTGGCCCAGATGCTGCGCTCGATGTGCTCGACCGTCGCGCGCGGCACCGTGACGAACGCCACCCGGAGGCCGCCCGCGATCGCCTTCGAGGTTCCGGCGATGTGGTAGGTCCGCTCGGGCGCGAAGTGCGCGAGCGGCGGTGGCGCTTCGGGGGCGAGGAACCGGTGCACGTCGTCCTCGATGATGGCGACGTCGTGGGCCCGCGCGAGCTCGGCGATGGCCTGGCGTCGCGCCGCGGAGAGCACGCTGCCGGTCGGATTGTGGATCGTCGGCATGCAGTAGAGGAACTTGGCCCCGGAGCGTCCGAGCGCCTCCTCGAGCGCGTCGAGGCGGAGGCCTTCGGCATCCATGGCGACGCCCTCGAGCGTCAGGTGCAACAGGTTCGCGAGCGCCTTCATGCCGGGATACGTGAGCGCCTCGGTCAGCACGCGGTCGCCGGGACGCGCGAGCGCGGAGAAGATGGTGAGCATCGCGTGCTGAGCGCCGGCACAGACGAGGACCTGTTCCGGGGTGGCGGTGACGCCGTAGCGCGCGGCCCAGGCGGCCCCGGCCGCGCGATGGCGCGCGACGCCGGCATGCGGCTGATAGCGGAGGAGCTCGCCGACGTCGGCCCGCTTGGTGAGCTTCCGGAGTGCCCCCGCCAGGTCGGGAGCGACGCCCTCGATCGACACGTTCAGGCTGAGATCGATGATCGCGGTGCCGCGCCGCGCGCCGCGGGCGAGGGAGGTCACGTCGAGCGGCGGGGGCCCGACGAACGTGCCGCGACCGACCTCGCCGCGCACGAGCCCGCGCCGTTCGGCCTCGGCGTACGCCCGGGTCACCGTGCCGATGGCGATGCCGAGCGCGTCTGCGAGCTCGCGGTGGGTGGGAAGCCGCTCGCCCGACGGCAGGCGGCCACTCGCGATGTCGTGCGCGAGCGCGTTGGCGATGGCAGCGTAGCGCGCCTTCGAGTCCTCAGGCAGGTCGGGCTTCCACATTGTCATAGGGACAATAAATATTTTGACTTGGTTCGATCAGTCAATTACTCGCTCCCCATGCCTAGCTCGCAGGATCAACGACTGAATACACCAGGATTGTCTCAGTACAATCTGTTGTACCGGACGACGGATCTGGCGCTCTCGTTCCTTTCGGTGGTCGGTGAGCGACCGGTCGGACCGGGTTCCCGCAGCGCGACGTCTCCTCGGGGCGCGGTGCTTCCGGAGCACGGCGAGGATCCCGCCGACGTCATCGAGGCGATGGCCGCGGCGGCCGCCCCGGGCTTGGTCGCGAGCAACGGCCCCCGCTACTTCGGCTTCGTCACCGGGGGCAGCTTACCGGCGGCGCTCGCCGCGGACTGGCTGACCAGCGCCTGGGACCAGAACGCGTGTCTGCACGTCATGTCGCCGGCGGCCGCGGCGTTCGAAGCGACCGCGGCGGCATGGCTGGTCGATCTGCTCGGGCTACCGGCCGAGACCAGCGTCGGCTTCACGACCGGCGCCACCATGGCGAACTTCACGGCGCTCGCCGCCGCGCGCCACGCGGTGCTCGCGCGGGTGGGCTGGGACGTCGGCGAGCGCGGCCTCGCGGGTGCGCCGCGCGTGCGGATCGTCGTGGGTGCTCAGGTCCACGCCAGCGTGCAGACCGCGCTGCGGATGCTGGGATTCGGCCGCGCCGACGTCGAGCGGGTGGCGGTGGACGGCGAAGGCCGGATGCGCACCGACGCGCTCGCGGCGACGCTCGCGGGGATCCAAGATCCGCTCACCCCGCTGATCGTGTGCGCGCAGGCCGGTCATGTCTGCACGGGTGCGTTCGATCCGCTGGCGCCGATCGCCGACGCGGTGCACGCGCGTGGCGGGTGGCTGCACGTCGACGGGGCGTTCGGTCTCTGGGCCGCCGCCACGCCGGCGCTCGCGCCGCTGACCACGGGCCTGGCACGCGCCGACTCGTGGGCGACCGACGCCCACAAGTGGCTGAACGTCCCGTACGACTCGGGTGTGGTCTTCGTCCGTGATCGGGCGGCGCATCGGGAGGCAACGGCGGTCGGTGCCGCGTATCTGGTGACGGCGGAGGAGGGCGACCGCGACGGATCGGCCTGGGTGCCGGAGCTCTCGCGTCGGGCGCGCGGCTTCACGGTGTATGCCGCGCTCCGTTCCCTCGGTCGCCGCGGCGTCGCCGCGCTCGTCGAGCGCTGTTGCGTCCGGGCCCGGCAGATGGCGGCGCTCCTCGCCGCGGGACCGGGCGTCACGATCCTGAACGACGTGGTGCTGAACCAGGTGCTGGTGCGGTTCACGGCGGCGGAGGGCGGCGACCCCGACGCGCTCACGCGCGAGGTCATCCGGCGCGTGCAGGCCGACGGCACCTGTTGGCTCGCCGGGACGACGTGGAACGACGCGGCAGCGATGCGGGTGTCGATCTCGCACTGGGCGACCAGCGCGGACGACGTCGCCCGCTCGGCCGCCGCCATCCTGCGCTGCGCCGCCGCGGCGCGCACGAGGCCCGCTGTCACGGAAAGGAAGCGCGCATGAACGACGCATACGCAGTGAAGGTCCACCTCGCCGAGATGCTGAAGGGCGGGGTCATCCTCGACGTCACCGACGCCGACCAGGCGCGCATCGCCGAGGACGCGGGCGCGGCCGCCGTGATGGCGCTCGAGCGCGTGCCGGCCGACATCCGGCGCGAAGGCGGCGTCGCCCGCATGGCGGCGATCGAGCGCATCGAGGAGGTGCGCGCGGCGGTCTCGATCCCGGTGATGGCCAAGTGCCGCATCGGGCACCTGACGGAGGCCCGCGTGCTGGAAGCGCTCGCCGTCGACTTCGTCGACGAGAGCGAAGTGCTGACGCCCGCCGACGACCAGTACCACGTCGACAAGCACGCCTTCCGCGTTCCGTTCGTCTGCGGCGCGCGCGATCTCGGCGAGGCGCTCCGCCGGATCGGCGAGGGCGCCGCCATGATCCGCACCAAGGGCGAGGCCGGCACCGGCAACATCGTCGAGGCCGTCCGCCATCTGCGGCAGCTCGGCCGCGATCTGCGCGAGCTGACGGTGGCGCCGCCCGAGGAGCGCATGGCGCGCGCCAAGGCGCTCGGCGCGCCGTACGAGCTGGTCGTGCGGGTCGCCGCGAGCGGCCGCTTGCCGGTGCCCAACTTCGCCGCCGGCGGCATCGCGACGCCCGCCGACGCCGCACTCTGCATGGCGCTCGGCGCCGAAGCGGTGTTCGTCGGCTCGGGCATCTTCAAGTCCGCCGATCCCGCCGCCCGCGCCCGCGCGATCGTGCGTGCCACCACGCACTGGCAGGATCCCGGCGAGGTGCTGGCGGCGTCGCGCGGGCTCGGCGCCGCGATGCCGGGGATCGCGCTCGACACGCTGGCCCCGTCCGAGCGGCTCGCGAATCGGGGCTGGTGAAGGTCGGCGTCCTCGCCATCCAGGGCGGGTTCGCGGCGCACGCGCGCATGCTCGAGCGCGTCGGCGCCGCTCCCGTCCTGGTCCGGAAGCCCGCCGATCTCGACGGGATCGGCGCGCTCGTCTTGCCGGGCGGCGAGTCGACGGCGATGCTGCACGGCCTCGCCCGCGACGGCCTCGAGGCGCCCGTCCGCAGCTTCGTCCGCTCCGGCAAGCCCGTCCTCGGCACCTGCGCCGGCCTGATCCTCCTGGCGCACGCGGTGACGAACCCTCCGCAACGGTCGTTCGACGCCCTCGACGTCGACGTCGAGCGGAACGCCTACGGCACCCAGCTCGACTCCTTCACCGCCGTCACCGACGAAGGCGGAAGTTTCCCCGATCTCCCGACCGTCTTCATCCGCGCCCCCCGCATCATCCGCACCGGCCGCAACGTCGAGATCCTCTCCCGCGTCGCCGGCGCCCCCGTCCTCATCCGCGCCGGCCGCACCTGGGCCACCACCTTCCACCCCGAGCTCACCAACGACCCCCGCATCCATCAGGCGTGGCTGACGTAGGGCGGACAACGGCACGTCGCGCAAGTACACCTAGGCATCGCGCAGCGGCCGTCGCGCGGGGGGTGTGGGGTGTCGGGCGCAGGCGACTGGCGAGCGCACGAGGCCATGCGCATGGAGATCCTTGAACGGGATGGGCCCGCGAGACTCGGAGCCGGAGCCCGACACCCCACACCCCCCGCAGCAGCGCCGTGCACGCGCTGCCTTGGTTGCACGATCCGCCTGCGATTGCCGCCCGTCACATTATTGATTGCGTTCCGATGGCGCGCGGCGAATGCCAAGGGCCGTGCGCGTCGCCCCACCGGTGCGTTCGTGCGTGGACCCGCGCGACCTGCGCGTCCATCTCGCACACGCGGCGCTGTGTGATGCGGTGGGAAAATCGCGCCAGCCGCGACAACTCGCACGGCGTCGTCGTGCGCGTGCGACCCGCGCGCGCCGTCCGTCGGCTGGCATCGCCCGTGCAACGTCGCTCCTCGGCGGGAACGGTCGTGAGCCGACCGCCAGGAGGAGAACGGACATGCAGGCGCTCAGGACGACGATACTACTTGGAATGCTGCTGACGGTCGGGGTGGGGCGCGTGGAAGCGGATTCGCAATGCATGCAGGACGCGAAGGAGTTGCGCGCGGAGTGTCGCGTGCAATGCGACGAGGACTTCACGATCTCGCGCGACCTTTGCCGCAACATCGACCCGGTCTGCGCAGCGGGTTGCCGGACGGACCGTGACGAATGCCGCGACGCGATCTTCGCGGCGCTCGATGAGTGCGTCGACGGCTGCCGCGTGCAGCTGAGTCTCGACCGCGCCGCGTGCCCGCGGCGTGGCCGCGCCCGCGATTTCTGCCTGGACCGCGCGCAGGTGCGAGCCTTCGTCTGCCGCGACGAATGTCGTGAGGACTTGCAGGTTCGACCGGGCCTGAACGGCTGTCGCGACGATTTCCGGACGTGCATGACGGGCTGCACCATGACCGAGCCGCCGGTGGAACCGACGGTGGTACCGACCGTGGCGCCGGCGCCGACGGCCGTGCCGACCGAGCCGCCGCCGCCGCCGACGGCGACGCGGACGGCGACGCCGAAACCGCAGCCGACGCTCACGCCCAGCGGACCTCGCTGACCTTCGCCGTCGGGGAGCCGCCGACCTCGCGACGCACCGTGCCCGTCCACTCTCCCGGGCCCGCGTCGCGAGGTCGGCGTGCGTGGCGCTCCCACTGACTCCCGTGCGCATCTCGCAACGGATTTTTCGATTGCGAGAGAAGGCGTGATCGGGCAACTTCTCCGGCATCTCGCTGTCGTCGTGCCGTGCACACCTTCGACGACGCGCATCCAAAGGGGAAGTCATGGGAGACGAAAACTCGACGTTGTCCGAGGCCGAGGCGCGCCATCTGCTGCGTCGCACCGGCTTCGACGTATCGGCGAAGACGGTGGCGAAATGGATCGCGACGGGCAAGACGCGTGGTGAGGCGGCCGACGAGCTCCTGAAGTTCAAGCCACAGGGCTTCAAGCCCAACGGGAAATCCTTCGAGGACATCCACGACAAGTGGCTCAAGTTCATGCTCAAGACGAAGGCGGCGCTCCAGGAGAAGCTCGTCCTCTTCTGGCACGACCACTTCGCGACCGGCATCTCGAAGGTCGGCGACGCGGTGCTGATGACGAATCAGAACGCGCTCTTCCGCCGCCACTGCAAGGGCGACTTCAAGGCGCTCGTGAAGGCGATCAACCGTGACCCGGCGACGATGGAGTATCTCGACACGGTCCGGAACAGCAAAAACGGCCTCAACGAGAACTACGCCCGCGAGCTGCAGGAGCTCTTCACGCTCGGCACGAAGGACGCGACCGGCGCCGACACCTACCGGCAGGAAGACATCGTCCAGATCGCCCTCGCCTTCACCGGCTGGCGCTACAACGACAAGAACGAGCCCTTCCTCCGCGACGACCGGCACGACTTCGGCACCGGCAAGGTCATCTACGAGCAGACCGGACAGTTCGGCGCCGCCGGCGTCGACTATGCGGTCGGAGGTCAGGGCGTCGGCGAGATCGACGCCGTCGTCGACATCATCTTCCAGCATCGCGACACCCAAGGGCGCAACACGGTCGCTCGCCGCACCGCGCGCCGGCTGATCGAGTTCTTCGGCACCAGCAACCCGCCGCAGGATTTCGTCGACGACGTGGTCGGCACGGGGCCGGACGCCTTCGACACCACGTGGCTCGTGAGCGGCCTGCTGCGCCGGCTCTTCACCCACGACGACTTCTACCTCGGCGCCGGCGCACCCGGCGTCAGCACGCACAAGTCGGTCGCGTGGCCGGTCGACTATCTGGTGACCACGCTCCGCACCCTCAGGGTGAAGCTGAAGGGCAAGGAGCTCGTGCTCGCCGGCGGGGAGTATTCCTCCGCCCGCGGTCACCTGGAGGCGATGGGGCAGGTCCTGTTCGACCCGCCGAGCGTCTTCGGGTGGGACTGGGAGACCAACTGGATCAGCAGCGCGACCCTGCTCGCGCGGTACGGCTTCGTCCGCGACCTCACGGCGGCGCGCGACGGCGGTGGGACGTCGTTTCGCCCCGACAAGCTCGTCGACCTCGGGCTCACCGATGCCGACGAGATCGTCGATGCGGTGCTGGAGGCGTGTGGGGTCGCGGCGCTCTTCACCGACCCGGAGAAGACCGCGCTCGCCACCTATCTGACCGACGGCGCGGGTCCGATCGATCTCGTCGACTACGATTATCGCAACCGCAAGTTGCACGGTCTCTTTGCGCTGGTGCTCGAGTCGCCGGCCTATCAGCTGGTGTGAGGAGGAAGGCGACCATGGCGATCTCACGACGGCAGTTCTTGAAATGCAGTGGCACCGCGGCGGCGGGGGCGTTGCTCACGCCGCGCCTCTTCGGCTCGAGCTTCGTCCAGGACGCGCTCGCAGCCATCGACAACCGCTACTTCGTGGTGCTCTATCTCGACGGCGGCAACGACGGCCTCAATACCGTCATCCCGACGGGTGGCGTGCTGCGTCCGTGGTACGAGAGCGCGCGCAACGCGGGCGCCGGCGGGCTCCGCCTCGGGCTCGCCGATCTCGCCAACACGGCGATCGGCAACGACCCCAACACCGGCTCGTCGCTGGCGCTCCATCCCGGGTTCCGGGCCTCGCCGACCGGCGGTGCCGGCGACGGCGGACTGCATGCCCTCTATCAACAGGGCAAGGTGGCCGTGATCCAGGGCTGCGGCTACCCGGACTACAGCCTCTCGCACGAAGACTCGCGCCTGATCTTTCAGACCGCCGATCCGAGCCTCTCGCTCTACGGAGGGAACGGCTGGGTGGGGCGCCATCTGGCGCAGGCATATGTCGGGCAGGTGGGCGCGATCCCCGGCGTCACCATCCGCAACTCGGTCGCGGCCGACTTCCGGCAGAGCACGACGAGCGTGCTCGCCGTCCGCCGCCTCCGCGATTTCAGATTCCCCTACGATCCCGACTACGACTCGCAGGCCGAGCAGGACGCCCGTGACGCGGCCTTCGGCCTGCTCCACGCGCAGGCGCAGGCCGGGGTCGATCCGGGCTTCCGATACATCGGCAGTGCCGGTGCGACGACGCTGGACAGCGCCAACGCCTATCCGGCGCTCAACAGCCTCTACAACAACAACGCCACGCGGGCGGCTTTCGGCCGCTTGTACGACAACGGCACGCCGCCGGGCGTGAACCGGAGCACCTCGCGCGACCTCCTCGAGGTCGCCAAGATGATCTGGGGCACCGAGCAGGGCATGATCGGCTCGCGCTTCTTCTGGGTCGAGAACGGCGGATACGACACCCACTCCGACCAGGGTGCTGGCCAGACGGACGGCCAGCACTTCGGCCTGCACTCCGAGGTCGGCGCCTCGCTCAAGGTCTTCTACGACGACCTCGCCAGCATGGGCGTCGCCGATCGCGTCTGCGTCATGGTCTACAGCGAGTTCAGCCGCCGCGTGCTGCAAAACGACAACGGCACCGATCACGGCTCGCAGGGCCCCATGTTCGTGATCGGTGGGAAGGTCAAGGGCGGCGTCTACGGCAACCAGCCCGGCATCCGCCCGGCGGAGACCCCCGGCGAGAGCAACACCCCCCACCGCCCAGG
>CAZWAX010000040.1:0-21681 GCA_964631985.1 uncultured Polyangiaceae bacterium
ACGATCCCGGCACCCAGGGCATCATCCTGATCGGCGAGATCGGCGGCAGCGCCGAGGAAGACGCCGCGGCCTTCATCAAGCAGCACGTCACCAAGCCCGTCACGGTCTTCATCGCCGGTCAGACGGCGCCCAAGGGCAAGCGCATGGGACACGCCGGCGCGATCATCGCCGGCAGCGCCGGGACCGCCGCCGACAAGATGAAGGCGTTCGAGGCCGCCGGGGCGCGCGTCGTGAAGAGCGCGGCCGAGCTCGGCAAGACGATGGCGGCCGTCCTCGGCCGCTGACCCATCAATCCCAGTTCCGCAACTCGAGTTTCGTTCGGAGGAAGTCGTAATGGCGAGAGAGATGACGTTGGCGATCGTGAAGCCCGATGCGGTGCAGCGGAACCTGATCGGTGAGGTGATCCGCCGGATCGAGCAGAGCGGTCTGCAGGTGGCCGCGGCGCGCTTCCTCCAGTTGAGCACGGGCGACGCCGAGGGCTTCTACGCCGTGCACCGCGAGCGGCCCTTCTTCGGCAGCCTGGTCGCGTACATGTGCTCGGGTCCGGTGATGGTGATGGCCCTCGAGGGCGACAACGCGATCAAGCGCTGGCGCGACCTGATGGGCGCGACCGATCCGGCCAAGGCCGATGCCGGCACCATCCGGAAGGATCTCGGGCAGAGCGTGGAGGCCAACGCCACCCACGGCTCGGACGCGCCCGAGACGGCGCGGAACGAGATCGCGTACTTCTTCCGGAGCCTCGAGGTCATCGCGCGCGGGTGACGTTTCCGGCGCCGCCAGCGGGGTCGAGCTTCGCGACGCCCGAGCCGGGCGCCGTCTCGACGCCCGCGTTCCACGGGAGCGGTCTCGCCGCGCCCAGCGCTCCGACGACCAATGCGACGCGGCGGCCCTCCGAGCCGCACGGCGGGCGCGACGCCACGTGGCTCTTCTTCGCGGTGGTCCTGGTCTACTGGCTGACGTGTCCAGGGGCCACGGCCTACGACCAGTATGCGCGGTTCGCCGACGCGCTCCTGCACGGCAGCCTGTCGCTGCCGGAGCGGCCGCCCCATCTCGAGATGGCCGAGTACCAGGGCCGGGCCTACTTCACGAACCCTCCGACACCCGCGATCCTGCTGGCCCCTTTCATCTGGATCGCCGAGCGCGAGCCGTTGCGGACGTGGCTCGTCACCAAGAACGGCGGCTGGAATCTCCCCTACGGCTGGTTCCAGACCGCGCTGTCGCTCTTCTGCGGGGGCATCGCCACGGTCTTCGCGCGGATCGCGCTCGGACGGGTGCCGGTGTCGCGCAAAGCGGCCAACTGGGGCGCGCTCCTCTTCGCCTTCGGCGGCGTGCACTGGTACCACGCGACGATCGGGTCGGTCTGGTACCTGGCCCAGATCGTCCACGGCATGTTCATGTGGATCCTGGTCGCCGAGTGGTTCGGCAAGGCCCGACCGGCACTCATGGGCACCTGCTTGGCGTTCGCGTTCTGGTGTCGCATGGAGACGTTGATCGCGATGCCGTTCGTGCTGTTGGCGTTGCCGGACCACTGGCTCCACCCGCGCACCGACGAGGTCATCCCGCGGCCACGGATCGGCTGGCTCCTGGCGTTTGCGCTCCCCATCATCACCGTCCTGGCGCTGAACTCGCTCTACAACTGGGTCCGCTTCGGCGTCTTCGGGAACGCCGCGTACGACGTGCTGATCAACAAGGGGCAGGGCGACCCGCTGTTTCCGAAGGGCCTCATGGATCCGTCGTACTGGCCCGGCCACGTCTACGTGCTCTTCAAGGCGAAGCCGCTCTTCTACGATGCGTACCCGTGGATCCTCTCGGGCGTCGGCGGCCTCTCGATCTGGTACACGACCCCGGCATTCATCTACGCGCTGAAGGCCCCCTGGGACCGCTGGACCTTCGCCTCGTGGGCCGGGATCCTGGCGTTCATCTGCATCCTGTTCCAGTTCGGCGGCACCGGCATGACCCAGCTCGGCTATCGCTTCGCGTTGGACTTCTACGCTCCGCTCACGGTGCTGGCGGTTCGCGGCATGGATCAGTCGCTCTGGGATCGCGACCGGCCGTGGCTCGGCTGGCTCGCCTGGATCGTCTCGAGCATCGTCGCCGCGATCGCCGTCTGGTACGCGCCCTGGGATCGCTGGACGGTGTTCTGGTGGATCGGCATCCTGCTCGCCGTCGGATTCCTCTTCGACCACGCGCGACCGATCCGTCCCTGGCACGTCGCGTTCATCGTCGCGTGCGTGATCATCAACACGTGGTGGACGGTGTCCATCAACGTCCTCAACCTGGGGCGCCTCTTCTGAACGTTCGGAGCGGACGATGACCGCGGCGGCGGCGCTCGAGCGCGTGGCCTGTCCGCTCTGCGGCACGCGCGACGACGACACCGTGCTCCACAAGGACGGCTTCGCGATCGTCCGCTGCCGTGCCTGCGGGCTCACCTACGTGAACCCACGGCTGCCGATCGGCGACCTGGTGCAGCTCTACAGCGACCAGGTCATCTCGCCCGCGGCCTACTACGTCCGGACCGAACAGCAGGACGAGCGCTCGTTCGCGGCGCGCGTCGCCCTGATCGAGCGCTGGCGGCAGCCGGGGCGGCTGCTCGACCTCGGCTGCGGACCCGGCACCTTCTCGGTCGCGGCCCGGGCGCGCGGCTGGACGACGGTCGGGCTCGACATCAACGCGACATCGGTCGCGCACTGCCGCGCCCGCGGTCTCGACGTCATCGCCGGCGCGTTCCCGCATCCGGAGCTCGGCGGGCAGACGTTCGACGTCGTCGCCATGAACGATTTCCTGGAGCACTTGCCCGATCCCGCGGCGGCGCTCCGGACGGTGCACGGGTTGCTCGCGCCGGGCGGCGTCGTCTTCATCTCGACGCCGGACATCGGCGCGCGGATGGCGCGTCTCACCGGGAACCGCTGGCTGCATCTGAAGCCGAACGAGCACCTGGTGTACTTCGACCGTCAGACCATCCGGACCCTGCTCGAGCAGACCGGGTTCCGCGTCGCGCACGTACAGTCGATGGGTCGTCTCCGCAATCTCGGCGTGGCGCTCGAGAAGGTCGCCGCGTACGGCGAGCTGCCGAGCCGGATCGCCCGCGCGCTGGTTCCCCGGTGGCTCGCCGACCGGGTGAACCTGCCGATCAACCCCGGCGACGAGATGGCCGTGATCGCCGTGTCCTCGGAGAGGGCCGTGTCCTCGGAGAGGGCCGTGTCCTCGGAGAGGGCCGTGTCCTCGGCGCGGACGTCGGTTTGACGGACGTCCCGGGCCTTCGCTAGTCGCTTCTGCGCTTGAAGGCCGAAACCCACCCGCCGCACGCACCTGCAGGGACGCTCGAGCTGACGGCCACGCCGTCGACTTCGTCCGCCCTCGGGCCGCGCCTCGCATTGGCCGTCATTCTCGTCACCTCGGCGCTCCTGCGCCTGATCCTGGTCGCGAACGGCGGGCAGTTCTTCTGGATCGACGAGAGCCATCGCTTCCACCCCTGCCTCGTCATCTTCGATGCCCTCCGCTACCCGAACCACACCTGGACCGAGATCGCCGACACGATCGCGCTGCAGCATCTGCACACGGGCTTTCTGCTGGTCGGCATCCCGCTGGCGGCGCTCGGCGTCCTGCTGATGTCGGTCGTCGAAATCTCGTCGATTCAGACCGCGGCGGCCTACCTGCTCTCGTTCACGTCGGTCGCCACCATCGCGCTGGTCTATCTCGTGGCGCGCCGACTCGACGCCGGGCGCTGGGAGAGCGTCCTGGCGGCCTTCCTCATGGCGACGGCCAACTGCAACTTCTATTACGCACGCCACGTCCTGCCGTACGACAGCTCGCTCGCGCTCACGCTGCTCGCTCTCTGGTGGTCGCTCGCACCCCGGCGGTCGGTCGGGCGATCGTTCGTCTTCGGACTGCTCGGCGGCACGGCCTACCTCGTCTACTTCGGGTATCTCACCACCGTCCTCGCGATCTTCCTGATCGACGTCGGTCGGCGTGCGCGGGTCCGCGATGCGCTGATCCACGGCGTCGCAGTCGGCGCCGGGTTCGTGACGCTGCCGCTCGCGATGCATGCGTACACGCTCGTGCACAGCGGGGGCGCGATGCCGTTCCTGAACGACCTGTTCACCCTGATGCAGCGGGCCGACCAAGGCGGGTACGCGGAAGGCTGGGCCGTGCCGTGGGCGTATCTCTGGTACAGCGAGCACGGGATGTTGGTCCTCTGGCTGGTCGGAGCCGCCGCCGTCGTGGCGCTGCATCGGCGCGGCGGGGATGCGTCGCACCGACGGGGGGCGCTCTGGCTGACGATCGCGGGCCTGATCTACGCGCAGCTCGTGCTCAACTCGACGGTGCTGGAGAATGCCGTCGTCCTCGGGCGTTTCGCGCGGCAGCTCGTGCCGTTTCTGTGCCTCGCGACGGCCGCCGCCGCGTGCGACCTCGCGGCCCGCTCTCGCCTGCCGCGAGGGGCGTGGGCGGCCGCGACGGCGGCCGTGGCCGTACAGGCGGCCGTCAACTTCGCCGGACCGCTCGGACAGTGGTTCGCCGCCGACGTCGACCGCGCGGTCGCGGCGGCGTACCCCGGCGTGCCCGTCGCGCGCAACGTCTCCGTCGTCGGTCCCCAGTGGGAGGAGCCGATCGATCGGTCGGCACGCTTGGTCCTGTTGAACACCGTGACCTTCCTCTATCCGGCCGAGGCCGTCGCACCGCCGATCGCGGGCACGACGTTGTTCCGCCGCCGCCATCCCCTGCAGTTCCGCCCCTACCAATACGAGGTCTACGACGCCGCAGGGCGCGCGGTGCTGCAGACGGCGGACATCTCGATGCGTCTCGTCGACACCGGCCTCCGCTGAGCCAGCGGACGCATGCTGCGCCTCAGCCCGCGGGGCGAAGATCGGGACGACGGAGCAGCCGCACGCCGTCGGCGGCGAACATCTCCTCGTAGTCCGGAAGCGCCGTCGCGATCATCTGCCGACCCTCGACGGGCAGGTGCAGATTGTTGCCGGTCGCGTCGTGGACGACGACGTAGGGCGGCCGCTTGGCCAGCGCTGCCGGGAGCTCGCGGCGGGGGAATACCCGCCCGCCGACGTTGCTGATGTCGGGTTCCCAGTCCTTGTAGATGTAGGTGTCGTCGTTGATGCCCGTATAGACGGAGAAGAGCACCACGTCCTGGTTCAGGAGCACGAACGGCTCGACGTGCAGGACGTGCGTCGCGAACGTGATCCGACCCGCGTCGACCTCCGCCCGCAGGATCCGCGACAGCTCGAGCTCGGCCTCGGTCTGCGCCCAGCGCCGGTGTCCCGCGCTGCCCCAGTAGCCGCCCTTGGCGAGCGCCGCCTGCTGCGCCCACATCTCCGCGATCGATTGGTGGTGCGAGTTCGGGTCCTGCTGCGGACCCCACGGATAGAAGAGGGCGACGAGCAGTGCGACGGTCGCGAACCCCGTCGACGTCCAGCGCGCGAGCCGGGCCAGGAGGAATCCCGCGGGCAGGACCCACACGAACGGGTACCAATAGCCGACCTTGCGGTAGAAGCCCTGTACGGCGATCTGCACGCGCGGGTCTGCGAAGGTCCGCCACCACTCCGCCGAGACCCGCTCGGCCCCCGCACCGAGCCCGATCGCGATCGCCACCACGACGAGGCCAGTACGTACGCGGCCCAGGCCGTCCACCACGACCATCGAGCCGAGGCCCAGACCCGCGAGCGCCCAGAGGAGCGGGAACCGCACGTGATGGGACTGCATGCCGCCGACGAGCGGCGGGCTCTGCGCCCACGCCCAGAGCAGCCCGAGCCCCAGCGCGCAGCCGAGCAGCCGCGTCACGAGGCGCCGATGCAGCGGCTCGCCGGCGAGCGTGCGGCCGCACAGCACGACCACGAGCACGCCCAACGCCTGCGCGAGCGTCAGGATCGGGTAGGGCATCGCGAGCCGGAGGCCGACCGCGACCTCGGGCGCCGCGACGAGCGAAGCACCCGCGAGCAATCCGACGGCCGCCAGCGTCTTGCGGAGGCCGAGGTCGAAGGTCGTGCACACGACGGTCAGCGCCGCGACGCCCATGGCAAGCGCCCCCACCACTGCGTGCGAGCCGACGGCCGTCCCGAGCGCCAGACCGGCGAGCACACGCCGCACGGTGCTGCCCTTCACCTCGACGAACCACGCGAGCCCCGCGGCCGCCAGCACGTACGTGATCGTCCGCCCGTGCGAGTACGGCAGGACGCGAAAGAACATCGTCGCCAGCACGAGCAGCACCGCGAACCCGCCGGCGCGATCGTCACCGATCGCGCGCCCGAAGCGGTAGATCGCGATCAGCAGCAGCACGCCGAGCGGAACGATGGCGGCAGTCTGTCCGAGCACGGCGAACGGGACGCCGCTGCCGAGCGCCAGGAACGCGTACAGGAGCTCCGCCGCCGGGCATTGCGAGCCCGCGTCCCAGTAGCCGTAAGGATCGCTGTCGAGCGGCTCATAGATGCCGAAGGTGAGCACGCGCTGGGCCGAGGCCGGGGTGGCGAGGACGTCCATGAACGGCGGCACGACCGCACCGAGCTGGACGGCGAGCAGCCCCGGTCCGACGATCCCGAGCGTGAGGACGACCAGCCACTGTCCGTGACTGAGCCGACCGGGTCGCTGCGACGGCAGGCCGAGCCGGAAGAGGAGCAGGGCGGCCGCCAGCATGGTGCCGCGGACCGTCCACACGTTCATGAGACCGAGCGGGCCGAGCGCGTTGCCGACGAGGAAGGCGATCACCCACACCAGAATGGCGCCGCCGAGGATCGCGTCCGTGAACCCCATCGACGCGTCCAACCGCAGCAGGATGGCGCCGAGCACCGCCGCGAAGACCCCCCAGAAGAGTCCGACACGCACCGCCGCAGCCAGGGTGAAGGGAAAGACGTCGCCGTACTGGTACGGTTGCAGGAGGAAGAGAAAGCCGTGCAGGTCGTCCGGGAGGGTCGACAGCGCCCACGCGGCCACGCCGACGACGACGGCGACATACAGGACCGCGAGGACGCGCGCGCGGGTGTTCACGAGCGGTGCGGCTGCTCGAACGCCAACGGAAGACACGTCACGCCTGGCACGGCGGTGCTTGTACTACAGAAGCGCTCGCGGAGGCCATTGGCGTGCGCAGACAGCCGGTTGATCGCCTCCAGTGCCGCACGGTACATGGTAGCCTCGGGTGCTCGCGGAGCGACCCGCCCACTATGAGCGCGAAACGCATCCTGATCACGGGGGCGGCCGGCTTCGTCGGGGCCGTGCTGACTCGTCGAGTCCTCGAGCTCGGCCACGAGGTGCACGTCGTCACCAAGAGCACGTCGCCGAGCTGGCGTCTCGCCGACCTCGGGCGCGACCTGCGCGCCCACCCGGGCGACCTGACGGACGAGGCCGGCGTCCAGCGTCTGGTCGCGGAGGTGCGACCCGAGGTGGTCTACCACCTGGCGACGCACGGGGCGTACCCGTTCCAGACCAACGCCGATGGCATCATCCAGACCAACATCCTCGGCACCTGGAATCTGTTGAAGGCGCTCGCGCACACCGACTACGAGGTCTTCGTCAATACCGGGAGCTCGTCGGAGTACGGCTTCAAGGATTACGCGATGCGCGAGACCGACCTGCTCGAGCCGAACAGCTACTACTCGGTCGCCAAGTGCGCGCAGACGCTGCTCTGTCAGCACGTCGCCAAGACCGAGCAACGGCCGATCACGACGTTTCGCTTGTTCAGCGTCTTCGGTCCGTACGAAGAGCCGTCCCGCCTCTTGCCGACGCTGATCCGCCTCTGTCTCGACGGCAAGGACCTGACCCTCGTCGACCCCGCGACCGCCCGCGACTTCATCTACGTGGACGACGTCGTCGAGGCGTACCTCCGGCTCGACAAGCTCGCCGGTCTCTGCGGCGAGGTCGTGAACATCGGCACCGGGGTGCAGTGCTCGCTCGCTCAGGTCGTGGAGGCCGTCCTCGCCGAGACCAAGGCCCAGGTGCAGTGCCATTGGGGCGCCATGCCGGCACGGATCTGGGACGCCAAAACCTGGGTCGGCGACTGCACCAAGAGCCAGCGCTTGCTCGGCTGGCGTGCGACGACCTCGCTCGGCGACGGCATCGCCCGCACGGTCGACTGGATGCGGTCCCGCCAGGATCTCCGGGAGCGCGCCTAGTGTCCGGGACGGGATACTGAGTGTCGGCGTCGGTGGAAACCGGGACGACAGCGCCGACGGCGACCGCGAGCCCCGCGTCCTCGGCCATGCGCGACACGCGCTGCATGATCTGCGACACGCGTGCCTTCGATCGCGAGGTGTACGCGATGAACTTCCGGCCCGACGACTTGAACACGCACGTCTTCTCGGCCCGGCGCGTTCCCGACCGGAAGCACTACCGCATGGTGCGCTGCACGCAGTGCGGGTTGCTGCGTTCCGACCCGATCCTTTCCGACGAGGACCTCGGTCGGCTCTACGCCGGAAGCCAGTTCACCTACGCCGCCGAGGCGGAGTTCACCGGCGCGACCTATCTGCGCTACCTGCGTGAGGCGCTGCCGTTCGTACGCGAGCGCGGCCGCATCATGGAGATCGGCTGCGGCAGCGGCTTCTTTCTCGAGCACGCCCTGGACGAGGGGTTCGCGGAGGCCTGGGGCGTCGAGCCGAGCGTCGCCGCCGTCGAGCACGCGAGCGAGCGGGTCCGGAACCGCATCCGCATCGGGCTCTACGACCGGACGACGTTCGCACCCGAGCAGTTCGACATGATCTGCGCCTTTCAGATCCTCGACCACGCCCCCGATCCCGCGGCGATGCTGCGCGCCTGCGTCGAGCATCTCCGTCCCGGCGGCGTGGCGCTCTTCATCAACCACGACGCGGGGGCGCTGTCGGCCCGTCTCCTCGGCGAGCTTTCGCCGATCGTCGACGTCGAGCACACGGTGCTCTTCGACCAGGGGACCATGCGTCATCTCTTCGAGCGGTGCGGCTTCCGCGTCGAGCGGGTCTTCAGCGTCGTGAACCGCTATCCGCTGCAGTACTGGGCGAAGATGACGCCGCTGCCGAAACCGCTGAAGGCGGCGGTGGCCACGATGCTCGATCGCTCGGGGCTCGGACGCATTGCCGTGAGCCTGAAGGCGGGCAATCTCGGCGCGATCGCCGTGAAAGGCTGACCATGCGCGCCGGCACACCCACGGAACAGGACGCGCTCACCACGCGCCTCGCGGCCCGCGCCCGCGCGGTGCGTGCCGCGACCGTCCGCATGGCCCACGACGGCAAGACGCCGCACGTCGGCTCGGCGCTGTCCGCGGTGGACGTGCTGGTCGCGCTCTACTTCCACGCCATGCACGTGGACCCGGCCGCCCAGGCCGGCACCGACGAGGACGTCTTCATCCTGAGCAAGGGCCACGGGTGCATGTCCTACTATGCCACCCTCGCCGAGCGCGGCTTCTTTCCGGCGTCGCTGCTCGCGAGCTACGCCCAGAACGGCGGCGCGCTGCCCGAGCATCCGACCCCCGGGCACATTCCGGGCATCCGCGTCGCCACCGGGTCGCTGGGACACGGGCTCGCGATCGCCGCCGGCATGGCGCACGCCCGCGCGCTCGACCGCCGTCCGGGCCGCGTCTTCACCCTTTTGAGCGACGGCGAGTGCAACGAGGGCAGCGTCTGGGAGGCGGCGATGTTCGCGGCCGGACGCCGGCTCGAGCGCCTGGTCGCGATCATCGACTACAACAAGCTGCAGGCGATGGGCCGGACCGACGAGGTCACGGCGCTGGCCCCGCTCGCCGACAAGTGGCGCGCCTTCGGCTGGGGCACGCGCGAGATCGACGGCCACGACCTGCCGGCGATCGTCGCGGCCCTCGACGCATTGCCGTACGAGACCGGGCGTCCCAACGCGATCGTCGCGCACACCGTGAAAGGCAAGGGCGTGTCGTTCATGGAGGACGATCTCGAGTGGCACTACCGGCCCCCGAACGACGCCGACCTCGCGCGGGCGCTGGCCGAGCTCGGCGCATGAGAAACGCCTTCATCCGCGCCCTCACCGAGGCCGCCGCCACCGACGAGCGCATCGTCTTCCTGACCGGCGACCTCGGGTTCAAGCTCTTCGACGATTTCGCGGCTCGCTACCCGGGACGTTTCATGAACGTGGGCGTCGCCGAGGCCACCATGGCGGGCGTGGCGGCGGGCCTCGCGCTCGAGGGCAAGAAGCCCTTCATCTACTCGATCGTGCCGTTTGCGACCCTGCGCTGCTACGAGCAGATCCGGAACGACATCTGCTACCACGAGGCCGACGTCACGGTGGTCGGGGTCGGCGGCGGCTACAGCTACGGGCCGAACGGCCCGACCCATCACGCGCTCGAGGACATCGCCGTCATGCGGGCCCTCCCGAACATGACGGTCATCTGTCCGGGCGACCCGGCCGAGACGGTCGCGGCGGTGCACATGCTCGCCCGTCATCGCGGCCCGGCCTATCTCCGGCTCGGCCGCGCCGGCGAGCCGAACGTCCACCCGGATCCGGTCACGCTCGCCATCGGGACGAGCCTGACGCTGCGCTCGGGCGGGAACGTGGTCCTGCTCGCGACCGGCAACATGCTGGCCACGGCGGTGCGGGCCGCCGATCTGCTGGCAGCACGCGGCGTGGCCGCGGGCGTGGTCAGCATGCCGACGGTGAAGCCCCTCGACGTGGCGACGATCGACGCCGCGGCCGCGTCGGGCGCGTTCATCGCCACGCTCGAGGAGCACAGCCTGATCGGCGGCTTTGGCGCGGCGGTCGCGGAGCACCTTGCCGAGCGCGGCGGCGCGGTGCGCTTCCGGCGCTTCGCGGCGCCGGATCGCTTCTCGCATACCTGCGGCGACCAGGAGTTCCATCGTGAGGCGTGCGGGCTCGATGCGCCCGCGATCGCCGAGACACTCGCGCGCCTGGTCGCGGACGGCCGCGCCCGATGACTGGCGGCGCAGCGCCGGCCCGTCCGGCCCGTCCACGGCTGTCGATCGTCATCGCCTGCTACAAGGACGGGCTCGCGATCCCGCACATGTACGAGCGGCTGACCCGTACGCTCGGCGCCGAGTCCGTCGACCTCGAGATGATCTTCGTGAACGACGGCAGCCCCGACGACTCCGCGACCGTGCTCCACGGGCTCGCCGCCGCCGATCCGCGCGTCGTGGCGGTCACCCACACGCGGAACTTCGGCTCGCAGGCCGCCTTCACGAGCGGGATGCAGCTCTGCACCGGCGACATGGTGGTGCTGATGGACGGGGATCTGCAGGACCCGCCGGAGCTGATCCCGCAGTTCCTCGCCAAATGGCGCGAGGGCTACGACGTGGTCTACGGCGTGCGCGTGAAGCGCGAGGCGACGCCGTTTCTCCAGATCGCCTACAAGGCCTTCTACCGGGTCTTCCACGCGCTCAGCTACATCGAGGTGCCGCGCGACGCCGGCGACTTCTCGCTGATGGACCGGCGGGTGATCGACGCGGTCAACTCGCTCGACGAGCGCGACCGCTTTCTGCGTGGTCTCCGGGCGTGGGTCGGCTTTCGGCAGATCGGTGTGCCCTACGAGCGCCCCGAGCGCATGTTCGGCGTCACCACCAACAACCTCCGGAAGAACATCGCGTGGGCGCGGAAGGGCATCTTCTCGTTCTCGTTCGTGCCGCTCGAGATCATCTTCTACCTGGCGCTCGGGGTGTCGGCGCTGACCGGGATGATGCTGGTCCTCTACGCGATCGTGTATCTCTTTGCCGGAGCGCCGACCGGGTTCATGACGTTGCTCACGATCGTCCTCCTGATGGGCAGTCTCCAGTTCCTCTGCCTGGCGGTGATCGGCGACTACGTGGGGCGCGTACTGGAAGAGGTGAAGAGCCGGCCGCACTACTTGGTGGCCTCGGTGCTGAACGACCCGCGCACGCGGGGCGGCTCGGTGTCCTCGTTGCCGCCGCCCGCCCCGTCGGAGCAGCCGTGATCGAGCGCAACGTCTCGCAGTTCGACGCCGACGTCCGGGCGAACCAGGGCTACCTCTACACGACCAACGCCAAGAAGAGCAGCCTCCTCGCCAACCAGCGGCTCACCGACGTCACCCGCGCCATGGTCGATCTCCGCGGTCGACGCGTCCTCGACGTCGGCTGCGGAGACGGCACCTACTCGGCGGAGCTCTTCGCCTCGTGCGCGCCAGCCGCCATGGTGGGCGTCGATGCGTCGGTCGAAGCGATCGAGCGGGCGAACCGCACGTTCGGCCGTCCCGGCCTGCGCTTCGACGCGTGCAGCGTCTACGACCTGCCGTACGAGCAGGGGAGCTTCGACGTCGCGGTGGTCCGCGGCCTGCTGCACCACCTCGACGACGCGCCCCGGGCGCTGGCGCGCATCGGCGCGCTCGTGCGCGAGGTCTTCGTGATCGAGCCCAACGGCTACAACCCGACGCTCAAGCTGATCGAGCGCTTCTCCCGCTATCACCGCGAGCACGGCGAGAAGTCGTACGCCCCGGCCCTCCTGCGACGCTGGATCCGCGAGCTCGGCGGCACGATCGAGCGCGAGCAATACGCGGGGCTCGTGCCGTTCTTCTGTCCGGACTGGATGGCGACGGGGCTGAAGGCGATCGAGCCGGGGATCGAGGCGACGCCGCTGGCGCGTCAGCTGTCGTGCGCGGTGTTCACGGTCGTCTATCGAACGCGCGCCTGACGCGCGCTCTGTCGAACGCGCGCCCGACGCGCGCTGTGCGGACGCGCTCTATTCGCTAGCGGGGGCGAGCCCGCGTTTGCGATACAGCTGGACACCCGGGCGCATCGCGAGCTCCTCGTACTGCGTCGCGTCCGGAGCGTAGCGCCCGGCCTCGAAGTTGGCGACCAGCACGTACGGCGGCCCGGCGGCAAGCGCGGCCGGCAGCTCCTCCATGCTCTTCACGCGGGTGCCGACGAGCCAGATGTTATCGGCGCTCCACTGCGGCGTGAACGGGTCCATCGAGACCCCGGTGTAGAGCGCGGCCTCGACGCTGTTCACGCCCGGCGTCACGAAGACGACGTGGGTGTCGTAGGCGATGCGTCCCGCCGCGACTTCGGCGAAGAGCGCGTCGCCGACGGCGCGCCAACGATCGTCGACGACCCAGCGCCGGTCCGGCAATCCGGAGTGATACCCGCGCGCGGCGTTGCTCAAATGAAAGCCCCAGGTCTCCGCGAGCGACAGCTGCGCGCCGTCGTAGTCGAGCGGCTCCGGGGTGTGGCGCAGCGGATAGATCACGAGCGTCGCCACCAGGAGCACGACCGGGACGCGGGCCCGCCCGCGCGCCAGCCACGCGAACCCGACGCCGGCGACGAGCGCCAGCCAGAAGGGCGACCAGTAGTAGGCCATCTTGGTCGTGATCTCCGAGGCGAGCGAGCGCAGATCGATGGTGTGGGGCGCGAAGCGATAGGGGCTGCCGACTGCGTAGACCAGCATGCCGACCGCCAGCGTGAGCGCCGGGATCGCGGCCCCGACGCGCCGGTCGGGGCGCTGCCAGACCGCCGTCGCCGCCGCCGCGAGCCCGAGGGTCGAGAGCAGCGCGAGCGGCGCGTAGCCGAACCACTGGTCGTCCATGAACTCGAAGCGGTGGCGGGCGTGGATCAGAAGCGCCGTGAAGGCGAAGCCGAGGATCGCCACGAGGCGGGCCCAGGGGCGAGGCTTCCACGGACGCCAGGCGCGCTCCGCGAGCCACCCCGCACCGGCCAGCACCCCGAGCCCAAGCAGCGCGACGATCGGCAGGACCCAGAGCGGCGCCGGGCGGCCGAGACCGATCAGCACCTGCGGGAGCGCGAACACGGTGGCGCCGGCGAGCGCCGCGACCGAGACGACGATCGGCACGCCGAGGTCGAGCCAGGCGACGACCGCCTGCACCGACGCGACCAGCATCCCGACGGCACCGATCAGCGGGTTCACCGTGACGGCCGTCCCGAGCGTGAGGCCGCCGAGCGCGACGCGGGTCCCGTTCCGCCGCCCGGCCAGGAGGGCCAGCCCGAACGCCACGAGCGCGAACGTGAGACACGTGCCCCGGATGTCCATCGTCCGCCGCCAGGTGAACGTCGTCAGCACGAACAGCGTCGCGAGCCCGCCCGCCATGCTGCCGTACGACCGCCGGCCGAGGAGATAGAGCGCCGTCAGCTGCAAGAGCGCCGCCGGGACGATCAGCGCGGTGATGCCGAGATGCGCCGGCTGCCCGGCGACGAGCGAGAGAAACGAGAGCGGCGCCTCGTAGCCGACCGAGCCGCGGCCGAGGGCGATGATGCCCGAGGCGTCGTTCGCGAAAGGATCGTAGAGCTGGAAGGTGACGACTTTCTGGACCGCGGCGATGAGCGCGAGGATGTCCATGAATGGCGACACCGGCGAACCGACCTGCATCAAGAGCAGCGGCACGATGACGAGCGCCACCGCGTAGGCCGCGACCCAGGCGCCCGCGGGCCACGGGCGCCGGGGCCGCGTGCGGGACGCCCCGCGGCCGAGGCGAAACGCCGTCGCGAGCGCGAGGACGAGGATCACGCGCAGGACGTTCGGCCGGTACCAGCCGCTCGGACCGAGGACGAGGAGCAGGAGATCGGTGAACGCCCAGAGCACGATCATCGCCCCGAGCGCCGCCTCGGAGAGCAACAGATCCGGCGCGCGGCGCCGCAGCCAGCCGCCGATGGCGACGAGTGATAGCCCCAGGACCGTCCAGACGATCAGGAGCGCCGGGATGGTGGCGCTCGCCGTCGTCATGGCGCCGGTCCACGCCGCGCCGAGATCGAGCGGGTAGGGATAGTTCCCGAGCCGCAGGACCGCGAGGCGCGCGAGCACGTAGGTGACGACCGCGACCAGGAGGAGCGTGCGCACCATCATTCGGGCGCGCACTAGACGTCGGGGCGAGCGGAGAGTCAACCGCCGGCGCCAGAAAACGCCAGGGCGGACGCGGACTGTCCGCTGCCGGGTCCTTTCGGTATGCTCCCCCGGCCATGAAGCTCTCGACCATGCGCCGGGTGGACTATTTTTTCGGCATCCCCCTGTGTTTCGTCCTCACCATCGCCGTCCGAGCCATTGCGTGGGTGCGAGGGGAGCTCGCGGCAGGCGCGCAGAGAAAGATCCTCTTCATCGAGCTCTCCGAGATGGGTAGCACCATCATCGCCTCGGCCATGATCCGGCGGGTGCAGGAGCGCTATCGCGACGCCGAGCACTGCTTCTGCATCTTCCGCAAGAACGCGGCGAGCCTGCGGCTGCTCGGCCTCTTCCGCGAGGAATGCATCTTCCGGATCCGCGACGACTCGCTCGCGCACATGGCGACCGACGTCTGGCGGTTCATCACGTTCTGCCGGCGTGAGCGCATCGACACCGTGATCGACCTCGAGCTGTTCTCGCGGATCTCGTCGCTGCTGAGCCTGCTGTCCGGCGCGACCACCCGGGTCGGCTTCCACAACTACCGAGCGGAGGGCCTCTACCGCGGCGAGCATCTCACCCATCGCGTCAATTACAACCCGTACCACCACATGTCGCAGAACTTCATGGCGTTGGTGGAGGCGCTGGACGCGCCCGACGAGATCCCGACGCCGAAGCGCGTCATCCCCGCGCAGCCGCCCCCGGTCCGGGTCTCGCTCGATCCCGAGGCGTTCGCCTACGTGCAGGCCGAGCTGCAGCGCTGTTTTCCGCTGACGGCGCAGCACAGCATCATCGTCCTGAACCACGACGCCGGCAGCATGCTGCCGATCCGTACCTGGCCGCGGGAGCGCTTCATCGCGCTCATCGAGCGCCTGCTCGCGGGCGATCCCCGACGCGTGGTCGTGCTGATGGGGATCAGCGAAGCCGCCGAGTCGGCCGGCGACATCACCGCGCGCGTCGGCGACCCGCGCTGCATCGACTTCGTCGGCCGCACCCGGACCCTCACCGACGTGCTGCAGCTCTTCCACCAGAGCGACCTCCTGATCACCAACGACAGCGGTCCGGCCCACTTCGCGACCCTGACCCGCATCAAGAGCATCACGCTCTACGGACCCGAGACGCCGGTGCTCTACGGCACGCTCGGGGAGCACAACGTCGACCTCTTCGCCAAGCTCGCCTGCAGCCCGTGCCTGAGCGCGCTGAATCACCGTCACAGCCCGTGCACCGACAACAAGTGTCTGCAGGCGATCGGGGTCGACGAGGTCCTGCAGGTCGCCGAACGTCTCTTGGCGGTGCCGTCGACGCGGGTCACGTTGCCGGCGGCGGTCGAGGCCTGAGCGCACCATGAGCCTCCCGAGCATCCTCGACCTCTCGCGGGTCGAGCTCGAGGCGTGGTGCACGGCCGCGGACGTGCCGACGTACCGCGCGAGCCAGATCGCGACCTGGCTCTACCGCCGTGGGGTCGGTGACTTCGCGGCGATGCAGAACCTACCGGCGGCGCTGCGCGAGCGGCTCGCGGCGGAGTTTCGCATCGGGCTCCCCGAGGTCGCTCACGTGTCCCGGTCGACCGACGGCACGCGGAAGCTGCTGCTCCGTCTCGTCGACGGCGCGACGATCGAGAGCGTGCTCATCCCCGACGGCGAGCGCCTCACGCTCTGCGTGTCGACCCAGGTCGGCTGCGCCATGGGCTGCGGCTTCTGCGCCACGGCGACCCTCGGCCTCGGCCGCCACCTCCGTCGCGGCGAGATCGTCGGCCAGCTGCTGGTCGCCCGCGCGCTCGTCGCCGAAGACCTCGCCGCGTCCCCGGAGGGGGCCGCGTCCCCGGAGGGGGCGGTCCACGACGGACCCGAGCGCATCACCAACATGGTCTTCATGGGCATGGGCGAGCCGCTCCACAACTATGCGGGGACCGTCGGCGCCATCGAGACCCTCACCGCGAACTGGGGCGTGGATTTCTCGCACCGCCGGATCACGGTCTCGACGGTCGGACTACTGCCCGAGATGCAGCGGCTGCTCGCCGACACCCAGGTGAATCTCGCCGTCTCGCTGACCGCGATCGAACAGGACGTTCGGCGCCGCATCATGCCGGTCTCGAAGAAGTATCCCGTGGAGGACCTGCTCGCGACCTGTCGCACCCTGCCGCTGCCGCGCCGGAAGCGCATCACCTTCGAGTACGTGATGCTGGCCGGCGTGAACGACGCGCCCGCCCAGGCGCGCACGCTCGCGCGCGCGCTCGCGGGCATCCGCTGCAAGGTGAACCTGATCCCGTTCAACCCGTTTCCGGGGGCCGCGTTCGGCCGGAGCGACGATCTCACCGTGGCCCGTTTCCAGGATGCGCTCCGCAATGCCGGCGTGCATGCCACGGTGCGAGAGAGCCGGGGGCCGGACATCGCGGCCGCCTGCGGCCAGCTGGTCGCCGAGGACGCCCGGGACGCGGCGCGCGGCGCGGGTGGAGACGCGCGCTGAGCGGAATCGCGGTCGTCATCAACCCGAACGCGGGCAGCAACCGCCGGCGGCCGGAGCGGGCGCGGCGTTTCGCGGAGATCGTCGGCGACGCCGGCATCGTTCGCGTGACGCCCGACCTCGCCGCGATGGACGCGGTCGCGGCCGAGCTCGCGGAGCGCCGGGTGGACATCGTCGCGGTCTGCGGCGGCGACGGCAGCCAGTTCCGCACGCTGAGCGCGCTCCGGAAGCACTGGCCCGACGACGAGCTGCCGCTCTTCCTGCCGCTCCGCGCCGGCACCCTGAACTACATCGAGCGCTCGATCGGGTGCATGCGAGGCGGCCCCGAGCACGTGTTGGCGCACGTCGTACGCGACTACCGTCACGGCCGGACGCACGACATCGTGCACCGCCATCTGCTCGTGGTGAACGACGTCCATGCCGGCTTCGTCGTCGGCTGCGGCGTCGTGGTGAACTACCTCCGGCTCTACTACAGCGAGCCGCGGCCCGGCCCCCTGACGGCGACGCGATTGCTGGTGCGCCTCGTTGCTTCGGCCATCGGCGGGACGTCCCTCGTGCGGGGCGTGTTTCGCCGAGTGGAGGCCGACGTCGATTGCGACGACGAGCGCGTCCCGTTCCGCACCTTCACCGTCGTGCTCGCCGGAACCATCACTCACGTTGCGCTGGGCTTCAAACCGATGTATCTGGCGGCCCGCAAACGCCGCCATTTCCACCTCCTGGCGGGGCCGATCGGGCCGCTCAGATTGGCACGCAAGATCGTGCGTTTTCACCGCGGCTTTCCCCTCGAGGAGCCCGATTTCTACGACAACCTGGCACGTACCGTGACGATACGCTTCGCGACGCCGACGGGGTTCATGATGGACGGCGACGTCCTCGACCCCGTCGACACTCTGACCATCACGACCGGACCCTTGCTCGCGATGATCCGCGGCTGAGGGCGGGGAGGACTTCGTGGGCTTGAGGATCGGCATCATCGGCGGCAGCGGTCTCTACGAGATGGACGGCCTGAGCGACGTCCGCGAGGTCACGGTCGAGACGCCGTTCGGTGCGCCGTCCGACGCGATCGTCCACGGCAAGCTCGGCGACACCGAGCTGTTCTTCCTGCCGCGCCATGGCCGCGGGCACCGGCTGCTGCCGTCCGAGCTGCCGTTCCGCGCCAACCTGTGGGCGCTGAAGCACCTCGGCGTCACCCGCGTCATCGCCGTCGGCGCCGTCGGGAGCCTGCGCCAGGAGATCGCGCCCGGCCATCTGGTCGTGCCCGACCAGTTCATCGACCGCACGTTCAACCGCATCGGCACGTTCTTCGGGAACGGCATCGTCGCCCACGTGGCGTTCGGCGATCCGGTGTGTCCGGTCTTGTCGCGCGGCCTCGTCGAGAGCGCCCGACGGCTGCAGGCGACGGTGCACGCCGGTGGGACCTACGTCTGCATGGAGGGCCCGCAGTTCTCGACCCGCGCCGAGTCCGAGCTCTACCGCAGCTGGGGCGCGGCGATCATCGGCATGACGAACCTCCAGGAAGCGAAGCTCGCCCGCGAGGCCGAGCTCTGCTTCGCCACCCTGGCGCTGGCGACCGATTACGACTGTTGGAAGCAGGATGCGCACGAGGTCGCAATCGAGGACGTGCTCGCGGTGATGCACGACAACGTGGCACTCGCGAAGCGGGTCGTACATGACGTCGTGCCGACCCTGCCGGCTTCGCCCGGGTGCGGCTGCGGCCGCGCGCTCGAGCACGGGATCATCACCGACCGCGCCAGGATCCCGGCGCGCGTGAAGCGGGACCTGGCGCCGATCATCCGCCGCTACGTCCCGGAGGAGGAGTAGTCGTGGCGGAACGCGGAAGCGGTGGGAAGCCCGGAGCCCTCGTCGTCGTCGGCTCGGTCGCGATCGACACCATCGAGACGCAAGGCGGTCGTGCGACCGATGTCCTCGGCGGCGCCGCGACGTACTTCGCGGTCGCGGCGAGCTTCTTCGCGCCGGTCCAGCTGGTCGGCGTCGTGGGTGAGGACTTCCCGAGGACCGAGCTGGATTGGTTCCGCCAGCGCGGCATCGATCTCGGCGGCCTCGAGATCCGTGCGGGCCGCAGCATGCGGTGGACCGGGCGCTACCACGAGGACATGAACGTCCGCGACACGCTGAGCTTCGAGGCCAACGTCTTCGACGGCTACCTCCCGACGCTGCCGGTCGCGTACTGCGACGCGCCGTTCGTGTTCCTCGCCAACATCGCCCCGGCGTTGCAGGCGCGCGTCCTCGATCAGGTGAAGACGCCGCGGCTCGTCGGCGCCGACACCATGAACCTCTGGATCGACATCGCGCGCGGCGAGCTCGAGGCACTGCTCCGCCGGGTGCCGCTGCTCATCATCAACGACGAGGAGGCCCGGTTGCTCTCCGGCGAGCGCAACGTCGTGCGGGCGGCGCGCAAGATCCTCGCCCTCGGCCCGACCAGCCTCATGATCAAGCGCGGCGAGTACGGCGTGCTCTTCTTCTCGGGCGATACCGTGTTCTCCGCGCCGGCCTACCCGCTGGAGGAGGTCTTCGATCCGACCGGCGCCGGCGACACCTTTGCGGGCGGCGTGATGGGATACCTCGCGGCCACGGGCGACGTCTCGCCGGCGGGAGTCCGCAAGGCGATCGTCTACGGCAGCGTCGTCGCGTCGTTCACGGTCGAGGCCTTCAGCCTCGAGCGCCTGCGCACGCTCACCCGCGACGACATCGACCGCCGCTATCGGCAGTTCGTGAGCCTCACCAGCTTCGACGTCGCCTGAGCCCATGCCGCAGCTCTCCATCGTCGTCCCCGTCTACAACGAAGCGCCGAACGCCGAGGCGTTGGTGCGGGAGCTGCAGGGCGCCGCCGATCGGCTGCGGGTGAGCACGGAGATCGTGCTCGTCGACGACGGCAGCACCGACGACACCTATGCCCGGCTGATCGCCGCCGCCGGCGACGATCCGCGCATCCATCTCGTCCGCCTGATGCGCAACTTCGGACAGACCGCCGGTCTCGCCGCCGGCATCGACCATGCCTCGGGCGAGATCATCGTCACGATGGACGGCGACCTGCAGAACGACCCCGCCGACATCCCACGGCTCCTCGCGACGATCGACGCCGGCTACGACGTCGTCACCGGCTGGCGACGCGACCGCAAGGATCCGTTCGTGTCGCGCCGGCTGCCGTCGATGATCGCCAACGCCATCATCGGCGCCACCACCAACGTCTCGATCCACGACCACGGGTGCGGCCTCAAGGCGTTCCGCGCCGACATCGCCAAGCAGCTGAAGCTCTACGGCGAGATGCATCGCTTCATCACCGCCATCGCCGGCGACCTCGGCGCGGCGGTCACCGAGATCCCGGTGAACCACCGGCCGCGTCTGCGCGGCCAGTCGAAGTACGGCATCTCCCGCACCGTGCGCGTGGTGCTCGATCTCCTCACGATCAAGTTCCTGTCCGGGTTCTCGACACGGCCCATCCACGTCTTCGGCACGTTCGGCCTCCTCACCATGCTGACCGGCCTGCTCATCACCGGGATCCTCGGGCTCCAGAGGATCTTCTTCGGCGTCGAGCTCGCCGGCCGGCCGATCCTGCTGCTCGGCGTGCTGCTGGTGCTGGGCGGGGTGCAATTGGTGACGTTGGGTCTGCTGGGCGAGATGCTGGCGCGCACGTACCACGAGTCGCAAGGCAAACCCATTTACAGATTACGTGAGGTCCGATCGCCGGTCGTGCGCTCGCCCGCCGCGACGGCCGGCTGACGAATGCTATTTGACGGGCTAGGGGTCGGCCGGTACCTTCGATGCACCCCCAGCGGTGGGCGCAGCTGCCCGGCCCGCACGGTCCCTACGGAGGCAATGTGAAAGTCTGTGTCATTGGAACAGGCTACGTCGGCCTGGTTGCCGGAACTTGCTTTGCTGAGGGCGGCAACGACGTGACGTGCGTCGACATCGACGAGCGCAAGATCGAGGCCCTGAAGCAAGGCTCCGTTCCCATCTACGAGCCCGGGCTCGAGGAGCTGATCCGCCGCAACCTGACCGAACGTCGCTTGTGGTTCACCAACGACCTCGTGGCCGCGGTGCGGGCGTCGGAGATCTGCTTCATCGCCGTCGGGACGCCCGAAGCCGCGGACGGCTCGGCCGATCTCCGCGCCGTGCTGGCGGTTGCCGGCGCGATCGGCGAGGCCATGAACGGCTATCGCGTCATCGTGTGCAAGAGCACGGTGCCGGTCGGGACCGCCGACAAGGTCCGGGCCGCGGTCAAGGCCAGGACCACGCACGAGTTCGACGTCGTCTCGAATCCCGAGTTCCTCAAGGAGGGCGCCGCGGTCGACGATTTCATGAAGCCCGACCGGGTCGTCATCGGTGGCACCGACGCGCGCGCCATCGAGATCATGAAGTCGCCCTACGCCCCGTTCGTCCGCCCCGAGAACCCGATCCTCGTGATGGACAACC